>CADCWG010000249.1 GCA_902806335.1 uncultured Thermomicrobiales bacterium
TGGAGCGATGCCGGCCGGGAGCCGGTAAGGGGCGCCATACCCAGCCGTCCCGCCTGTGGCGGCCCCCCTCCCTCCCGGCGCCCAGGGTCGGTCCCATAAACGCTGCGACCGCCGGCTCTGGCTAGCCGACGTGGATCGCTGGGCGGCGGGCGGGGTCGGGCTCGGCCTTGCGGAGGACCTCGTGGGTGACGGGGGCGATGTCGCCCTCGCCGAAGAGGATGAAGCGGGCCAGGTACTTGAGCGGGTTGCCCTCGGTCCAGCCGAAGTAGACGTGCGGCTGCTTGCCGGTCCGGTCCCGGATCGCGAGCAGGGTCGCCGCGATCGCGTTGGGCACCGAGGCGCTCTCCGCCCGCAGCACGCGGTAGTCCCCGACCTTCTCCCCGACCAGGCGCAGCTTCGGCGCGAACTCCGAGGCGTCGCGCACGGTGATCTCGAGGAAGAGGACGGGCTCACCGGGCGGGATGTGGCTCGCCTCGCGCTCCGCCCGCTCCTTGAGCAGGTACTCCCGCGAGCTGCGTTCGTCGGGGTGGTTGGCGATCACCCGGATCACGCCGTCGTAGCTGGCCTCTTCGAGCAGCCGCTCCGCCGTCTCGTCAAAGAGGACCTCCGTCGCCCGGAGCTCGGTGGAGCGCCAGACGCGGGAGATGAGCGAGGTGACGATGATCGCGGCGATGAAGACGAGCGCGATCTTCAGACCCTCGGGGTCCCCGAACACGGTGACCCCGGTGGTGTAGATGAAGACGAGGGCGACCGCGCCGAACCCAAGCGTGGCACGCGGCTGTCGCTTGCGTCGGGCGGAGAGGGTCACCGCGACCGTCGCCGAGGTGATCACGGCCAGCACGCCGGTCGCGTAGGCTCCGGCCTGGGCGTTGACGTCGGCGCGGAAGAGCACGGTGACGACGAAGCAGATCAGCGTGTAGATGAGCACCAGCGGCCGCGTCGCCCGCGCCCAGGCCGGGGCCATGCCGTAGCGGGGCAGGTAGCGCGGCACGATGTTGAGCAGGCCCGCCAGCGCCGAGGCGCCGGCGAACCAGAGGATGAGGACGGTCGAGACGTCGTAGATTGTGCCGAAGAGGTTGCCGAGGTTCTCGTGGGCCAGGTACGCCAGCGCCCGGCCGCTGGCCTCGCCGCCCTCCTCGAACTCCTCGTGCGGGATGAGCACGGTGGTCGCGACGCTGCTCAGGAGCAAGAACACGCTCATGATCACCGCCGCCGCGGTGAGGAGCTTGCCGGCGTTGCGGATGCGCCCCGCCGGCCGCTCGGGGGTGTCGGAGGGGTCGCCCCGAACGAGCGGCATCACCACGACGCCGGTCTCGAAGCCCGAGAGGCCGAGGGCGAGCTTGGGGAAGAGGAACAGGGCCGCGCCGACCATCAGGAGCGGGTTGGCGTGGGCGTCGAACAGGTCCTCCCGCCAGTTGCCGAGCAGGCCCGGGTCGCGCGCGATCTCGACGAACGCGGCGCCGAGCACGACCGCGTTGAGGAAGAGGAAGGAGACGACCAGCACGACGGCGATGCCGATCGCCTCGCCAAACCCCTTGAGGAAGACGGCCCCGAGCAGGGCGATCAGGGCGAGGGTGATCGGGACCTCGTACCCGTGCAGGAACTCGGTGTAGGGGTTCTCCGCGATGTGTTTGGTGGCGTCGGCGGCGGAGAGGGTGATCGTGATCACGAAGCCGGTGGCGACGAAGCCGATCAGGCAGAGGACGAGGAACTTGCCCTGCCACCAGGGGAGCAGACGCTCGAGCATCGAGATCGAGCCGTCGCCGTGGGGGCTCTCCTGGGCGACCCGCTTGTACATCGGGAGGGCACCAAAGAGCGTGATCAGGACGAGGATCAGGGTGGCGATCGGCGAGAGCGCACCGGCCGCGAGGGCGGCGATGCCGGGCTGGTAGCCGAGCGTCGAGAAGTAGTCGACGCCGGTCAGGCACATCACCTGCCACCAGGAGTGCTGGTGGGCCTGGCGCTCGCGCTCGTAGGGACCCTCGGCGTCGGTGCTGTCCTGGAGGAGCCAGCGTTCGAGTTGGGCGCGGCGGTCCGTCTCGGCGGGCGCAACGCCCGGCCCACCGCGTCGCACCGGCGTCTTGGCCGGGGATACCGGCGTTTGGGCTGTCATCGTCCGTCCTAGACCCCAGTGTCGAGCGGCGAGACAGACCGTGTGGTGCTGTGGCCACGCGGCGCCGCGCGGAACGATAACGGATCGGGGCGCCGCCTGCGCGGCGCGACTGCCGGCTGCCCCGATCGCGGGGAGAAACGGAGCGCGCCGCCGCGGCGCCAGGGCCAGGCGCCTCGTCGGCGCGGGAGCCACCCCCCGGGATGAATGGTCGTGGTATACGGCCGTCCGGGATGCACGGCCGTCCGAGGACGAGACGGTCGGGGCGACGCGCCGCGCGGCGACTCACGGAGCACATCGTGCCCCGTCGCCCCCGTCGCGCCACCGGTTGCTGTTGCTGTCGGGGATCGGCGCGGCCGGCGCCGGGGAGCTGCGAGGTCATGGGGATGGCGGGACCGGCCGGGATGGCGAGCGACGAGCGCGAGGCGGACCTGCGGCTGACGATCCACCCCGAGCCGACCGAGGACGAGCGGGCGGCGGTCGTCGCGGCGTTGTGCGTCCTGCTGCTCGGGGCCGGGGTGGCCGCCTCCGCGCCCGGGGGAGGACCGCTAGTTCGGCCGTCGCGCTGGGCCCGCGCCGCTCGGATGGCGGCGCTGCGCGGCCGGCCGGAGCCGCGGCCCTCGGCGTCCGCTGTGTCCGACCGGGGCTGGCGCCGCGGCTAGGTTGGCCGGGACGCCGGTGGTGGCGCCCCGCCTTGGTCCCGCGAGCGGTTCGGGACCGGGCCGCCGCGCCGGGCGATCGCTCGTTCGGCGCCCCTTTGGGCACCGGTGTGGCCGTCCCCGAGTGCGTCGGTGCCCGCACATTCCCGCGCGTCTCGCCACCACACGGCACCGCCCGTGGGCTTTGACCCGGGGGCATCCGCTGGACCTGATGCGGAATCCGGCTGCTGGTCGGTGGGATCGGGCGTGCGCCAGTCGCCGGGCCCGCCCGAGGCGAGTCCCGAGGTCAGCGGCTCAGGCACGAAGCTGGGATCTCCCGGGGCGAAGCTACGGCAGCCACTTGGATTCCCTCCGGGCCGGAAGAACCAATTGACCGTACAGAACGCCCGTGCTAGTGTCGGGCGGTCACGGCCGTCCAGCCGCATGGCGATGGGCGGCCTTGGAGCATCGCCTCACGGAGCGATCCACACGATCAGTGCCGACCGCTGCCGCGCCTCGACCGGGCGGTCGGGCACAGGCTGCCCGGCGTTTCGAGCCAGGACTCGCCAGGGACTCGCCAGGGACGCGCCAGGGGCGCCGCGGTCGCCGGCACGGGGCGGGAACCCAGGGGGAACGGGGAATGGCCGTCATCACCTCCGCCGCCCGGGCGCAGGTGCCGCCGACCCGGGTCATCCGCGACCCGTCGGCCGAGCGGCGATGGGAGCTCGTCTGCCGGGCGGCCGACCCGCGGCTGGCGGGGCAGGTCGAGGGCTACCAGGGCTACGAGGAGCGGGTCGGCCGCCCTGTCGTCCGGCGGGAATTGCCGACCCGCGCGGTCGTGCTGATCATCAACTTCGGGCCGGCCTACCGGGTCTACGACGGGCGGGAGCCGACCGTGGCGACGGAGCACCGCGACGGCTTCGTCATCGGGTTGCACGACGCCCACGCGTTCTCCGCGTCGACCGGGGCGGCGTCCTGCGTCCAGGTCAACTTCACGCCGATGGGAGCCCGCCGGATCCTCGGCGTCCCGATGGCGGAGCTTACCGGCCGTGTCGTGCGGCTGGCCGACACCCTCGCCCCGACCGACCGCCACCTCCGCGAGCGACTGCACGCGGCGCCGGACTGGGCGACCCGCTTCGCCATCCTCGACGCCGTCTTCGCTCGGAAGCTGGCGTCGGCCCCGGTCGAGCCGCCCGAGGTGACGTGGGCGTGGGAGCAGCTCCGCCGATCGGGCGGCGGGGTCGACGTCGCCACGCTCGCCGCCGAGCTGGGCTGGAGCCGCCGTCACCTCGCCGCCCGGTTCCGGGAGCACGTCGGTCTGCCGCCGAAGGCGGTCGCCCGGCTGCTGCGCTTCCGGCGGGCCGTCGCCCTGCTCGAGCGCGAGGGGGAGGTGGGTGGGGTGAGCGGGGCCGAACTCGCCCTGCGGTGTGGCTACTACGACCAGGCCCACCTGATCCGCGACTTCCGCCAGTTCGCCGGCGTGACCCCGGGCGAGTTCCTGCGCCACCGCGCGGCACCGATCGACGTCGGGCCGGGCATCGACCGGCTGGACGAGGAGGACACCCGGACACGGGTCCCATTTGTCCAAGACGGGGCCTGATGCTGTCCGTACAGTCGTAGTCGGGTGGCCGGCGCGGCCGCCGCGAGGAGGAGGACCCCATGGACACGGTGCGACAGCAGACCACGCCGACGATCGTCCCGTTCCTGCGCTACCGCGACGCGGCGGCCGCCATCGACTGGCTGGTGGCCGCGTTCGGGGCCGAGCGGTGGCTGGTGATGGCGGGCCCGGACGGGGGCATCGCGCACGCCGAGCTACGCCTCGGCGACG
This sequence comes from uncultured Thermomicrobiales bacterium, assembly GCA_902806335.1. Lineage (GTDB taxonomy): Bacteria > Chloroflexota > Chloroflexia > Thermomicrobiales > UBA6265 > CADCWG01. Next base: position 4,577 of record CADCWG010000249.1, read on the forward strand.
GCTTCGTGATGCTCGGGTCGGAGACCGAGGGGAGCCCGCTGGGGATGCGGAGCCCGAAGGACGTCGGGGCCATCACCCAGGGGCTGTACGTCCTGGTCGCCCCCGATGACCTCGACGCCCACCATGCGCGCGCGGTCGCGTCGGGCGCCGAGGTGCTGATCCCCCTCCAGGACATGGACTACGGGTCGCGGGAGTACACCGTGCGGGATCTCGAGGGCCACGTCTGGAGCTTTGGCACCTACCGCCCCGCGTCGATGCCGGCGGAGCCGACGCCCGTCGGCGCCGCCGTGGGGGAGTGACGGGGACCGCCCTCACCGCGCTGTGGGGCGGGGGCACGGCACCTGGCGGGGCGAGGGCGTCGGACAGCACTGGGCGCCCGAAGACGGTGCGGTGCCCGGGCGCCCGGCCGAGCGGCGGCCGCCGCTGGCGGGTGGCCAGGGGCGCCGTGCCCGGCTGATGGCACCGGGAGACGGAATCGGTGCGGTCGTGATGACCGCCGGGGAGCGGGCGGTCGACTGGACCGCCCGCTCCCCTCGTCATAACCGCGGATCAGATCGGAGGAGACCATGACCAGCACCCGCGCCCAGGCGGCCTTCGAGATCACCTCCTGGGAGGAGACCGGCTACGACGAGCACCCGGATGGCCCGAAGCTCTCGCGGGCGACCGTGACGAAGACGTTCCGCGGCGAGGTCGAGGGGACGAGCGTCGCCGAGTTGCTGCTGGTCCAGGACGAGGCCGGCGGTGCGGCCTACGTCGCTCTGGAGCGGGTGGACGGGCGCGTCGGGGACCGGTCGGGCACGTTCATCGTGACCCACGGCGCGGTCCGGGAGGACGAGACGCCCGCAACCCACGGGAGGGTGGTGCAGGGGTCCGGCACGGGCGCGCTGCGCGGCCTGCGTGGCACGGCCGAGTACCGCCACGACGAGCACGGGGCGACGTTCGCGCTCGACTACGGGTTCGACTGAGCCCAACTAGCGAAACCGAATCCGGGTGATCGCTCGAGGGATCGGGGGCGGTCGTCCCCGCGCCCGCCCGGGGCAAGCCTCGAGGCCAGAGGCTCAGGCACCAAGCCAGCCGAAGCCGACCGCGGGCCCGCCACGCGGTTACACAGGATCTCCCCAATCCCGGTGGAGACGGAGTAGGTTTGTCCCCCGGCTACCCACGCTGGGGCGGCGCCCCCAGGAGACGGTCTCGGCTCAAGGGAAAGCGCCGGCCGGGAGCCACGGTGACGTGTGGTGGCGCGGGGGACCTCGGAACGGCGGTCGATGCTCGGAACGTCCCGGTCCGCGCCGACGGACTGGAGGCTGGCCCTAACCTCGCGGCGATCGGCGTCGATGGGATTCGACCGGTGCGAGGGTCGCCGGGACGAGCGACGAGGGAAGCCGGATGACCACGTACGACCTCTACCTGGAGTCGGGGCCGCGCCGACGCAAGACAATGGTCCATGTCCTCGACCTGCTCGGCTGCGTGGCGAACGGCCCGACGACCGAGGACGCGCTCGCCGCGACCCCGGCCTCGATCACGGCCTACCGCCGCTTCCTGCGCCGCCACGGGGAGCCGGTGGACGAGGGACCGTTCGAGACGCGGGTCGTCGAGCACGTCACCGAGGGCGACTGGCTCGGCAACGGGTCGCCGTACCTGGTGTTTGGTCCGGACCTCGAGCCGGTGCGGGAGGAGGAGATCGAGCCGCTACTCGACCGCCTGCGCTGGCTCTGCGACGAGCTGGCGGGTTGGGCGGAGACGCAGGGCGACGAGGTCCTTGACGCGACGCCGGCCGAAGGCGGGCGGACCGCTCGGGCGGTGCTCCTCCACGTGGTCGGCGCCCAGGGGCCGGGCCTCGCCTCTGCCCTCGGTGGGGCGCCCGGGTTCTCGGCGCTGCACCGCGCCGCCAAGCGGGGTGAGATCGGCCTATCCGATGCCGTCCGGCGCTCGGCGGCGATGGCGGCGGACCGCGTCCGCGCCACCACGGCCGAGGAGCGGGCCGCGATCCGCCGGCCGCGGGAGGTGTCCTACACCCTTCGCAAGGCCCTCCGCGGGATGCTCGAGCACGACTGGGAACACCTCGCCGAGCTGTCCCGGCGGCCGGGCGGCCCCGAACTGTAGGTCGGGACGATGGACGTCGGCCGGGGACAGATTCGACACGCCACTGTCCGCTGCCCACCGAGCAGACCGACCGGTCCGTCGCTGTTCCGATCTGTCCCGTGTCGTAACGCTAGGTCGGTTCGTCCTGACGTTCGCCGGACGTGTCGTGCTCTAACTTGGAGAGTTCGAGCAGGATATGGGAGTCTCGTCGGACTCCCAAACCGTTGTCGATGAGCAGGTTGACGAACTGCTTGCCGTCCATCAGGGCGACCGGGACGGCATCTCGTCGTCTCGCCTCTTCCACCGCACCGGCGCTGAAGCCGCTCGTGGTGATGATGAGTCCCTGCTCGTGGGCGCCGAGACTGCCCCTGACCTCGCGCACGGTCGGCGTCTGAACGTTGCTCTTCCACCGCTTCACCTGGACCGCCATGCGGGTCTGGATCACGTCACCGACGACGAGCGTTCCCCGCACGTCGACCCCACCGTCTCCGGACCGCCCCATCACCGTGACCTCGGCGAAGCCGATTGCCCCGAGCACGTCGCCGACGAGGGCCTCGAACTCAGCCGGCGCCAGCGAGTGGAGGCGGCTATGGAGTTCGTCGCGGACTCTGGCGTTCTGCTGCTCGATCTCATAGGCGAGACCGCGTGGCTGCCACCGTGTGAGTCCGAAGTACCCTCGTCCGGCTCGGACGAAGCGGGGTGTCTGGCCACGGCGCACGTATCGATCGATCTCTGTCCCTAGCTGGGCGATGAGGGTCGCCTCAGGAGTCAGACCACGGGTCTGGATCAGTCCGGCCGCGAGCGCCCGTTCGGTGATGGCGCGGTAGTGCATCGGTTGCCCGTCGCTCGATTCGCTCAGCACGCGCTCCGCCGCATCGGTGAACGTCAGGAACGAGTCGTCCTGGGGCGACTCGTCCGCCGAACGCGCGGCTGGCTCGGGGGCACCGGGTTCGTCGACCTCGTCACACCCGCCCGAGGCCGATCGACTCCGGAGGGCAAAGACACCCGGGGCGGTCCGGTCAAATCGGGACGCGTCGCCGTGTCGCTTGATGTCGGTGGAGAGCTTGGCATTGATGGTGGCCGCCGGCGTCTGACCTTCGGTGGCCCAGAGACCGCTTTCGAGAACCCGGCGCGTCAGATCCTGGTAGTGGAGCGGCTCGTCCGCCTCGTCCAGCACCCGCTCGACGGCAGCCAGCAGATTCTCGCTCACGGTCTCGTATCCCTCCTCGATCTGGTGGGGGCCGAGCGCACGCCGTGCGCCCCTACGGCGTGAGGTCGGGCGCACGCCGTGCGCCCCTACACAGCGGGGGCATCGCCTTCGGGAGCGCCTTTGAGACGGAAGGGGAACGCGCGGCGGGCGACGCGGGCGACGAGTTCGGCGCAGGCGGTGAAGATGGCGGCGTGGAGGGCGGGCGCGGTCGTGGCGAGGGCCGCCTCGGCGAGCTCGTCCTCGTCGCGAACGGTCACGGTGCCGTCGGGCAGGGCGATCACGTCCAGGTAGAGGTCGTGCCAGGTCAGGGTCGGGGGGGCGGTGCTCGCGTCGAGGGCCGTCGGCCGGGTGACGTTGGCGTACCAGCCGCGCAGTGTGCCCGCCGGTGACCAGACCGCGAAGGCGTTGAAGGGGTGGGCCGGCGAGAAGTACTCGACCAGCCGGTCTCCGGTGTGGAAGACGAGCCCGTCGAGGTCGACGGCGCGGTTGACCCACCGCGCCTCGACGGCCAACCAGGGGGCGGGGACGCCGAGGTCGACGACCGTCCCGGGGTAGCGGGCGACCTCCACGCCGGCCGGGTCGAGCTTGACCACGGTCAGCGCCGTCCCGGCCGCGACGGGGAGCCAGGCGCTGGGCGGACCCCAGACGGCGCTGGGGCCTTCCCCGTCCCCGTCTGCCCCGTTGGCGGCCGCCCAGGCGGCGGGGTCCCTGAGGAACCGTCCCGGCTCCGTCCGGCGGGGACTGGGGTCCGCGCCCGACTCGGCGGACGCCTCTACGGGGACGGCCGCGGACACGGCGGCAGGGGCTGGCGCCACAGGGAGCGGCGCCACGGATGGCGGGGCGGACGGCTGGACGGATGGAGTGGCGGGCTGGGGGCGGGACGCGTGGCCGCCGTCCGGCGGGCCCAGCGTGGGGACGCCCGGTCCGTTGTGCTCGCCCACCGCTGCCTCCGCCGCGCCGCGCCGGCCGATGCCCGCGCCGGCCTAGTCCGGGATCCCGGCGGGCTCGCCACGGACCAGCCCGAGGACCTCGGTGGTGCCGAGGTCGAGCGCCTCGCGCGTGTCGCCCTCGACGTTGAGGCGCAGCAGGGGCTGCGTGTTCGACGCGCGGAGGTTGAACCACCAGTCGGGGAACTCGGCGGTGAGACCGTCGAGGTGGTCGATCGTCGCGCCGCGCTCGCGGTAGACGGCCTCGACGGCGGCGATCGTCGCGGCGGGGTCGGCGACCTCGGAGTTGATCTCGCCCGAGCGGACGCGGCTGTCGAGCGGACCGAGGACCGCCGAGAGCGGCTGGTTGGCTTCGGAGACGAGCTGGAGCACCGTCAGCAGCGCGAGCAGCCCCGAGTCGGCGTACCAGTTCTCGCGGAAGTAGAAGTGGCCGGAGTGCTCGCCGCCGAAGACGGCGTCCTCGCGGCGCATCGTCGCCTTGATGAAGGAGTGGCCGACCCGCTCGCGGATCGGCCGGCCGCCGTTGCGCGCGATCGTCTCGGGGACGGAGCGGGAGCAGATCAGGTTGTAGACGATCGCCGCGCCGGGGTTGCGGGCGAGGGTGGCGACGCTGACCATCGCGGTCGTCATGTCGCCGCCGACGAACGCGCCGCGCTCGTCGATCAGGAACATCCGGTCGGCGTCGCCGTCGAAGGCGACGCCGAGGTCGCAGCCCTGCTCGACCACGGTCCGCTTGAGGTCGGCGACGTTCTCGGGCTCGATCGGATTGGCCTCGTGGTTGGGAAAGGTGCCGTCGAGGTCGAAGTAGAGGGGGATGACCTCGCAGGGCAGGTGGCGGAAGACGCGGGGCACGGTCTCGCCGGCCATGCCGTTGCCGGCGTCGACGGCGATCTTGAGGGGACGGACCCTGCCCGGGTCGATCTGGGCGAGCAGGAACCGCGCGTAGTCGTCGAGGACGTCGCGCTGGGTGAGGTCGCCACGGCGGCCGTCGGGCGGGTCGGCGAACGCGTCGGCGAGGACGAGGTCGCGGATCTGGCCGATGCCCTCGTCCATCGAGAGGGCCCGGGCCTCCTCACGGCAGATCTTGAAGCCGTTGTAGGGCGCCGGGTTGTGGGAGGCCGTGATCATTACCCCGGCCGGGAAGCCGTACCGGCCCACCGCGAAGTAGAGGCCGTCGGTCGAGACCAGGCCGAGGTCGACCACGTCGGCACCCTGGTCGCGGAGGCCGTCGACCAGGGCGCCGGCGAGGGTGGGGCCGGAGACCCGCATGTCCCGCCCGACCGCGACGGTCCCCGGCGAGAGGTAGGTCACCAGCGCCCGGCCGACCTTGTAGGCGACCTCCGGTGTCAGCTCATCGGGGACCACCCCGCGGACGTCGTAGGCCTTGAAGAGGCCCGCGACCTTCGCGCCGTCTGCCGTCGCCCCGCCAACCGCGTCCGCCATGCCGCTCCCCCGTCGTCGCGCCCGCATCCTGGCGGGGATGGTGGCACGGGGCATGGCCGGCGGCAAGGTGGCTCCCCGTGGCGCCCCCGTGGGACCCGACCGCGCCGCCGACGAACCGCCCGCCTGTGCCCGGCCACGAGCTTCCCTCGGCGACCGTCCGACGGCGGACCAGGTCGCCTGTGCTAACATACCGTCGGTATGCATGTATCTGCGGGACCACCGGTGCGGCGGACCCAGGCGGAGCGGCGGGAGACGACGCGACGGGCGCTGCTCGACGCGGCGCGATCGCTGTTCGCCACCGAAGGGTATGCCGCGGTGGGCATCGAGGAGGTGGCCCGGCGGGCCGGCGTCACCCGGGGGGCGCTCTACCACCACTTCCGGGACAAGCGGGACCTCTTCCGGGCCGTGGCGGAGGGGATCGAGGCCGAGCTCGACGGCATGGTCGAGGCGGCGGCGCGGCGGGACGGGAGCGACCCGGCCGACCTGCCCGCCCAGATGGCGGCCGGGATCGACGCGTTCCTCGACGCCTGCCTCCGACCGGAGGTGCGGTTGCTGCTGCTCGACGGGCCCTCGGTGCTGGGGTGGGAGGCGTGGCACGCGCTCGACGCCCACCACGCCCTGGGACAGATCGAGGCCGGCCTCGGCGCGCTCGTCGCCGGCGGGTTCATGCCGGCCCAGCCGCTGCGCCCCCTCGCCCACCTGATCCACGGGGCGACGATCGAGGCGGGGCTCTACGTCGCCGCGGCGGCCGACCCGGACGCCGCTCGGGCGGAGATCGGCGGGAGCCTCCGGGCGCTCTTCGCCGGCCTGCTGTCGCCCCCGCCCGCAGCGCGCTGACGCGCCCAGCGGTGCTGACACGTCCCACCGCGACTGGCGCGGCCGAACCGTACCCCGGCGGGGGCACCGGCACTCTGGCCCTCCGCCGACGGGCACCCACGGCAGGCGCGTCGGCGTGATCGACCGCGACGGGCGGGCGGTGGTCGGCCGCGACGGTCCCAGCGACGGGCCGTCCGGTGCCAGAGAGGAAGCGATGCTCGGTCTGCTCGGCGCGGTGTTCGGGTTGGCGCTGGTCGACAGCGTCAACCCGTCGGCGATCGCGGTCACGCTCTACCTGCTGCTGACCGTGAAGACGTACACGCCCAGGGTGCTGACCTACGTCGGCGCCGTGTTCGGCACGTACTTCGTCCTCGGCGCGCTGCTGATGCTCGGCCTGGGGGCGGTGCTGGGAAGGCTGGGCTCGGTGTTCGACGGGTCGGAAGCCCACGCCGCCCAGGGTGTGGTCGGCGCCGCGATGCTGGCCTACGGGATCTTCGCTCCCAGCGGCCCCCGCGCGGGCGGCGCGCCGGCCGCGACCCCCAGGCCGCGGTCGGACAGCCCCGGCGCGGTCTTCCTGCTCGGCGTGACCATCTCCGTGGTCGAGTTCTCGACGGCGGTGCCCTACCTCGGGGCGATCGGGCTGCTGACGGAGGCCGACCTCGGGGTGGCCCGGTGGCTCCCGATCCTGGCCGTCTACAACCTGATCCTGGTCTCCCCGCCGCTCGCCCTGCTTGCGGCCTACCGGGTGGCCGGCCCCCGCCTCCGCGGGCGCCTGGAGCACCTCCGGGCGCGGCTCGAGCGCGGCGCGAAGGGCGCCTGGCTGACGATCCTGGCCATCGTCGGGTTCTTGCTCCTGGCCAACAGCCTCCGCTACTTCGACGTCTTCGGGCTCGTCGAGCCCTAGCCCCGCCCGAGGCCGCGCCGTTCCGCCCCGCCCCGCTCGGTCGCCGCGCGCCGTCCGTCCGCGCGTCGAGCGCCCGGTGCCCGGCGTGGGGCGACGACAGGCTGCCGGGGACCGTGGCCGGATTCGCGCCGCCGTGTGCTTGTGCCCCATCGCTAGGGACCCGCCCCGGTCGGGCGCCCGCGCCTGGCGTCGGGGGGTGCCGGGAAGGGAGACGGTCCGTCGGCGTCGGGGGTCGGTATCATGCGCCGACGATCCCATGGGGCGGCGCCGCGATCGGCGCCGCCCGTGGCCGACGCGGTCCCCGCCCCCACGCGGTGGACGCCGACGAGGAGCACCGCCGATGACCGTCGCGACCCGACCGACGCCGGAGCAGTTCGCGGACGCGGGCTGGGACGAGATCCGGCCGCTCTACGAGGATCTGGCCGCCCGCCCGCTCGACGCGGCGTCGGCCGAGGCCTGGCTGGCCGACTGGTCGGCGCTGGACGCGGCGGTGGCCGAGGCGCGGAACCTGGCCTCGATCGCCTACTCCGTCGACACGACCGACCCGGCCAAGGAGGCCGCCCACCTCCGGTTCGCCGGGGAGATCGGCCCGCGCCTGGACGAGCTCCAGGTCGGCCTCGCCGCCAAGCTGCTCGACGCCGGGTACCACCGCGACGACCTGGCCACGACGCTGCGCCGCTTCGCCAACCAGCGCGACCTGTTCCGGACGGAGAACGTGCCGCTCCAGCAGGCCCTGCAGGGGCTGAACGCCCGCTACCAGAAGCTGACCGGCGGCATGACGGCGCGGTGGGACGGCGAGGACCTCCCGCTGCCGCGCCTGGCGCCGTTCCTCCAGGACCCCGACCGCGCCACCCGCGAGCGCGCCTTCCGGCTGCAGTTCGCCCCGTACGTGGCGCAGCGGGACGCCCTCGCCGACCTCTTCGACGAGCAGTACGCGCTGCGGCAGGAGATCGCGCGCAACGCCGGCCTGCCCAACTACCGCGACTACGTCTTCCGCGAGAAGCACCGCTTCGACTACACCCCCGACGACTGCGGCGCCTTCCACGACGCCGTCGCCGAGGCGGTGGTGCCGGCGGTCGCCCGGCGGCACGAGCGCCGCCGCCGGGAGATGGGGCTCGACGCGCTGCGCCCGTGGGACCTCGGACCCGACCCGCTCGGCCGGCCGGCCCTGCGCCCGTACGAGACCGTCGACGAGCTGGTCGGACGGGCCGAGGACATCTTCGCCAGGGTCGACCCGGAGCTCGGCGGCCAGTTCGGCACGATGGCCGCCGAGGGGCTGCTCGACCTCGACAGCCGGGCGGGCAAGCGGCCGGGCGGATACTGCACGGGCCTGCCCTACCGCCAGCGACCGTTCATCTTCATGAACGGCGCCGGGGTGGCCGCCGACGTGACCACGCTGCTCCACGAGGGCGGCCACGCGTTCCACGGCTTCGCCACCTACGGGCTGCCGTTCCTGCCGCAGCGGCACCCGGGCGCGGAGATGGCCGAGGTGGCCTCGATGGCGATGGAGCTGCTGGCCGCGCCCTACCTGGCGCGGGACGCGGGCGGCTACTACGCGGAGGAGGACGCGCGGCGGGCGCGGACCGAGCACCTCGACAAGATCCTCGGGGTGCTGCCCTGGGTGGCCACGGTCGACGCCTTCCAGCACTGGCTCTACACCAGCGGCGAGGGGCACGACCGCGACGCGCGCGACGCCGCCTGGCTGCGGATCTGGGCGCGGTTCGATCCCGGGGTCGACTGGGAGGGCCTGGAGGCGGAGCGGACCGCGCGCTGGCACCGGCAGCTCCACATCTTCCTCTACCCCTTCTACTACATCGAGTACGGGATCGCGCAGATTGGCGCCCTCCAGGTCTGGCGCAACAGCCTGCGCGACCGGGCCGACGCGGTGGGCCGGTACCGCGAGGCCCTCGCGCTCGGCGGGACCCGCCCGCTGCCGGAGCTCTTCGCCGCGGCCGGGGCGCGGCTCGCCTTCGACCCTTCCACCATGGGCGAGTTGGTCGCCCTCGTCGAGGGGCAGCTGGCCGAGCTGGAAGGCTAGCCGGGCGGCGGCGGTCGGCACGCCCGGCGCTTCGTGATGCGGACACCCGCGAGAGGAGGTGAGGAGATGGCGACCGACGCGCGACCGACCCCAGGGCGGTTCGCCGACGCGACGTGGGACGAGATCGCGCCGTGGTACGACGAGCTGGCCGCCCGCCCCCTCGACGACCCCGACGGCGTCGGGCGATGGCTGGCCGACTGGTCGGCGCTGGAAGACGCGCTGAGCGAGGCCCAGGCCCTGGCCGGCATCGCCTACTCGGCCGACACCGCCGACCCGGCCAAGGAGGAGGCCAACCTCCGCTTCCTGGGCGAGATCGGGCCGCGGCGGGACGAGCAGGGGGTCCGCCTCGCCGGGCGGCTCCTCGACGCGGGTTACCGGCGCGCCGACCTCGAGACCACCGTGCGCCGGTTCGCCAACCGGCGCGACCTCTTCCGTCCCGAGAACATGCCGCACAAGGAAGCGATCGAGCAGCTCAACGCCCAGTACCAGAAGCTGACCGGCGGCATGACGGCGCTCTGGGACGGCGAGGAGTTGCCACTGCCGCGCCTGGCGCCCTTCCTCGAGGAGCCCGACCGGGACGTCCGCGAGCGGGCCTTCCGGCTCCTGGCCGCCCCCTTCGTCGACCGGCGCGACGAGATCGCCGACCTCTTCGACGCGCAGTACGCACGGCGCCAGGAGGTTGCGCGCAACACCGGGTTCGCGAACTACCGCGACTTCGTCCACCGGGAGAAGGAGCGGTTCGACTACACGCCGGACGACTGTCTGGCGTTCGACGATGCGGTGGCGGAGGTCGTCGTCCCGGCCATCGAGCGCCGGTTGGAACGCCGGCGGCGCCTGATGGGGCTTGACGTCCTCCGCCCGTGGGACACCCGGGTCGACCCGGTGGGCCGCCCGCCGCTGCGGCCGTACCAGACCGCCGCCGAACTCACCGAGCGGACCCGGGCGGTCTTCGGGCGGGTCGATCCGGTACTCGGCGAGCAGTTCGCGACCCTCGCCCGGGAAGGGCTGCTCGACCTCGAGAGCCGGGTCGGCAAGGAGCCCGGCGGCTTCTGTGCCTACCTGCCGGTCCGTGGCCAGGCGTTCATCTTCATGAACGCCGCCGGGACGGCCGACGACGTGACAGTCCTCCTCCACGAGGCCGGACACGCGTTCCACGCGGTCGCCCTCGCCGCCCTGCCCCTCACGTTCCAGGCGGAGGTGGGCGCGGAGATCGCCGAGGTGGCCTCGATGGCGATGGAGCTGCTCGCCGCGCCGTATCTGGCCCGGGAGGCGGGCGGGTTCTACGACGGGGACGATGCCCGCCGCGCCCGGGCCGAGCACCTCGAGGCGATCCTCGGCCTGCTGGCCTTCATCGCCCGGGGCGATGCCTTCCAGCACTGGGTCTATACCAGCGGCGAGGGGCACGACCGGGACGCCCGCGACGCCGCCTGGCAGCGCTTCTCGCGTCGCTTCGACGTGGGGGTGGACTGGGATGGCCTGGAGGCGGAACAGGTCTCGGGCTGGTCCCGCCAGATCCACTTCTTCGTCGACCCCTTCTACTTCGTGGAATACGGCTTCGCCCAGCTCGCCGCGCTCCAGATCTGGCGCGACAGCCTCGACGACCAGGCCGCCGCGGTCGCCCGCTACCGCGCCGCGCTGGCGCTCGGCGCGACGCGGCCCCTCCCGGAGCTCTACGCCACGGCCGGCGCGCGACTGGCGTTCGACCCGGCGACCATCGGCGAGTTGGTCTCCCTGGTGGAGGGCCAGCTCGCCGAGTTGGACGCCTGAATGCGGCCTCCGGGTGATCGGTTGCGAAGTCGGGGGGGCGGTCGTCCCCCCGCCCGCCCGGGGTAAGCCCCGAGGTCGGAGGCTCAGAGACGCAGCCGGCTCATGCCGGCTGTGGACCGTCCGCGTATGCGCCGGCGATCCCCGGATTCCGGATGGTGGCCGGCCGTAAGAGGAACCCGCAAACCGCGGGTGCGGCGCCGGGGACCGCGCTCGGTGGCCCCCGGTTGCTCCCCCTGGCGGGCAAGATAGTTCGGCGCGAGCGATGCTTCGACCTGCCGGAGAACGGGATCCGGTTGGTGCAGGGAAGCGGGCCGCGGGCCCTGGGGCGCGATCGGCCTGTGGCGTGTCCCGGGCCGGTGGGCTCCGGACGACCCACGATCGCCACCGACCGCGGGAGGGCCGGACCCACGAGGGCAAACCTCGGCTCGGGGATCGGACCGGCTGAGGGCCAGCTTGGCCCGGCGAGGCCGTCACGGTGAGCCGAACCCGAGCGCTGGTCAGGGGCGGAATCCGCCCGGGTCGGCTGCCGGTGGATCTGGGGGAGCGGCAGCGCGTGCCGGGAGAAAGACGCGGCGGCGTCCGGTCGTCCGCCGCTCGTCGGGGGCCATTGGCGCCGGTGGTCACGAACCCGGGGCGTCGTCCGCTCGGTCCCGGGAGAGGTCTTCGGCGCCGGCCTCGACGAACCGGACGAAGAGCCGGGCGAACGCGTCCCGCTCGGCGTCGGCCCAGTCCCGGGTGACGTGGGCGAAGGTGGCGCGCTGGTGGTCGCGGGCCCGGGCGGCCAGGACGCGGCCGGCGTCGGTCAGCTCCAGCCGGCGCCGGCGCCGGTCGGCGGCGGACGGGGCGCTGGCGAGGTAGCCGCCGCGGATCGCGGCGGCGACGAGCCGGCTGGCGGTGGAGGGGTCGAGGCCGAGGCGCCCGGCGACCGTGCCGACCGAGACCTCCTCTCCAGGGGAGTCGGGGCCGTCCGCGACGGTCTGGACCACGACCGCCCGGGACCGCTCGACACCACGAGGTGTTCGCTCGGCGAGGAGGTCGCCGAGCGAGCGCCGGGCGAAGAGGCGACCGAGGCGGAACAGCGCGCGTCCGGCCTCGTCGAGGTCTGATCGCGGCCCGGCGGCATCAGGCACCGGGGCGGCGGTGGGCGAGGTGCCCACGGCGGTCCGTTCCGGGCCGTCATCGTCGGCGTCGTTCTTGACCGCTCCCTGCCACGCCATGCGGCCAGTGTATCCCCACGAGGTCCGGTCGCCATGATGCTGTATGCAACACACATACAATCCGCGCGGGGTGGCATGGCGAGGAGGGTTGCGATGGCGGCTGTAGGGAGCGCAGTCGACGTTGTGGCGGCGTGGCACGCCGCGGTCAACGCGGCGGACGCCGAGCGGCTCGCGGCGCTGCTCGACCCGGCGGTGGAGGTCGGCGGTCCCCGCGGCACCGGCCACGGCGCCGCGTTGGTCCTGGCGTGGGTCGGCCGGGCCGGCATCCGGCTCGAGCCGGGGCGGGTGTTCCACCGTGGCGACACGGTGGTGGTGGAGCAGCGCGCGACGTGGCGCTCCCCGGACTCCGGGGAGGACGGCCCACCGCAGGAGGTGGCATCGGTCTTCGCCGTCGGAGGGGGCGTGGTGCGGCGTGTCGTCCGCCACGCGGACCTGGGGGAGGCGCTCGCGGCCGCCGGGCTGGACGAGGCAGACGCGGTGCGGCCGTCAGAGCGGTAGGCGACGGGCTCGCGCCCAAGTTGCCGGCGCTTGGCCGCACCTCGGCGACGTCGTAGCGCGGTGATGCGACGGGGCTCGGGGCAGGGCCGCGCTCGCGGTGGGCGTGCCATGCGGGCGACGGGTTGCCCCTGCCAGCGCGAAGCTAGAGCACCAGCCGGAGCGCGAGTCCCAGCCCGCAGGCGAGGGCCGAGACGACCGTTGCGACCAGGACGGCGTCGGTGCGCCGTCGGGGGCCGCCTGTCCGCCAGCGGTGCAGTTGGATCGAGAGCATCTGTGCCTCCTGGCTGTGCTGTCGCTGACCACGCTCCTGGTGGTCTCGTCGTCCGTCGCCGCTACGGCAGGTGGGCTGTCCTGGCTCGACGGTACCGGCTGACACGGGCCACCAGAAGCGCAGCCGGGAGGGCCATGGCGAGCACGAGACGATCGCCAAGCTCGTAGGGGAAATCCGTCGGGCGGTCGTTCAACAGGGTGAACATGGCGAAGATCGCAACGACCAAGAGCGGGTAGGAGACCAGTGCCGGCCACAGCCGCGGTGGTCGCCGTCGGGCCCACACAGTCCCGATCTGGCGTCCGATCCGCTCCGGCCGGCCAAACTGGCGGAGCGCCGCGTCGACCGCGGCCGACTCGTCGGCGCCCCGGGCGCGGTGGCTCGCCACCAGCGCGTCAAGGTGCTGGCGGACCTCGCGCAGTTCCTCCTCGCGCAGGGACGGCGGCAGGGAGCGGAGTCGGCCGGCGATAGTGGCCAGGTACCGCTCTATCCGTTGGTCAGCCACGCGCCACCTCCCGTTTCCCGAGCAACGCCGCCACCGCGTCGGCGTAGGCGTGCCAGTCGTGCGCCCGCCGCGCTAGGTCCGTCCGGCCCGCGTCGGTCAGCGTGTAGACCTTGCGGGCCGGGCCACGCTCCGGCTCTACCCACCCGCTGCTGATGAAGCCCTGCTGCTCGAGAGCCCGGAGCGCGGGGTAGAGCGACCCTTCGCGGAGCCGGAGCGCGTTGGCGCTGTCCCGTTCGATCACCCGCGCGATGGCGTACCCGTGGGCAGGGGCTTGGGCGAGCACCGCCAGGATCAGCGTGGGGATGTCACCACGCGGAAGTTCTCTTCCCACCCGTCGCCCTTCCACCCCGGCCCCAACGCGACGCCGATACCATGAAGATCACTATATATCGGCTTAGGAGGTAGTCAAGTGGCGCGATGCACCGCTCCGAGCCGCTGGGATCACCCCGGAAACGCTCGGCCCGCGGAGGACGGCACGACGGTCCCCTGATGTGCCAGCGGGTATCATCCGGAGGGTGACGCAGATAGGGCGACGGGGGGCACGGTGGCGGAAGCGGAACGGACGGCGCTCACGCGGCGGGTGCTGCGGGCGCTGGAGAAGGACGCGCGGCTGCCGGTGGCACGGCTGGCGGTGATGCTCGGGGCCGACGAGGCCGAGGTGGCCGAGGTCGTCGCCCGCTGCGAGCGGGCGGGGATCATCCGCCGCTACAAGACGGTCGTCGCCTGGGATCGGCTCGACGAGGCACGGGTCACCGCGCTGATCGACGTCAGCGTCTCGCCGCAGCGCGACGTCGGGTTCGACCAGGTGGCGGTTCGGATTGCCCGCTTCCCCGAGGTCCGCTCGGTCCAGCTCGTCTCCGGCGGCAGCGACCTGCGGGTGACCATCGAAGGCAACACCATGCACGAGGTCGCGGAGTTCGTCGCCCGCAAGCTCTCGCCGATCGACGCGGTCACGGCGACGAACACCCACTTCCTGCTCCGGACCTACAAGGAGGACGGCGAGGTCTTCGTCGACGAGCCGGCCGCCGACGGCCGCCTGCCGGTGTCGCCGTGAGGGCGGTCCCGATGCGGCTCTCGCGGGTCGTCCAGGAGGTTCCCCCGTCGGGAATCCGGCGGCTGTTCGACCTCGTCGCCGAGATGGACGACGTGATCTCGCTGGGGGTGGGGGAGCCCGACTTCCTGGCCCCGTGGCGGGTGCGCGAGTCGGCGGTCTACGGGTTGGAGCGCGGGCGCGGCAGCTACACCTCCAACAGCGGCCTGCTCGAGCTGCGGGAGGCGATCGCCGCCCACATCACGCGGCGGGACGGGGTTGCCTACGCCCCCCGGGACGAGATCCTGGTCACCGTCGGGGTCAGCGAGGCGCTCGACCTGGCGCTGCGGGCGCTGCTCGACCCGGGCGACGAGGTGATCGTCCCCGAGCCGTGCTACGTCTCCTACGTGCCCTGCGTCCGCTTCGCCGCCGGCGTGCCGGTGGCGCTCCCGACCCGGGCCGCGGACGGGTTCGTGCCCCAGGCGGCCGAGGTGGAGCGGCTGGTCACGCCGCGGACGCGGGCGCTGCTGCTCAACTACCCGAACAACCCGACCGGCGCGACGATGGGGCGGGCCGAGCTGATGGCGCTCGCCGATGTCGCGGCGCGGCACGATCTGATCGTGATCAGCGATGAGATCTACGACCGGCTCAGCTACGACGCCGCGCACGTCGCCTTCGCCAGCCTGCCGGGGATGGCCGAGCGGACGCTGCTGCTCAACGGCTTCAGCAAGGCCTACGCGATGACCGGCTGGCGGGTGGGCTACGCGGCCGGCCCGGCGCCCCTGATCGCGGCGATGACCAAGATCCACCAGTACACCGCGCTCTGCGCCAACCGCAACGCCCAGGAGGCGGCGATCGAGGCGCTGCGCCACGGCGAGGCGGACGTGGTCGCGATGGTCGAGGACTACGACGCCCGGCGCCGGGTGATCGTCGACGGGTTCAACCGGCTCGGCCTGCCCTGCCACCTGCCGGCGGGGGCGTTCTACGCCTTCCCGTCGGTCGCGCCGACCGGGCTCTCGGCGGGCGAGTTCACCGAGCGGCTGCTGCGGGAAGCGAAGGTCGCGGTGGTGCCGGGGGACGCCTTCGGGGCGGGCGGCGAGGGGCACGTCCGCTGCTCCTATGCCTACGGGATCGGCCAGATCGAGGAGGCGCTGGCGCGGATCGGCGGGTTCCTCGAGCGCCTCGACGGCTTCGTCCCCGCGACGGTGCCGGCGGGGGAGGTCGTGGCCGCAGGGGCATCTCGCCCGGGTTGACCCGTTACGCGGGGTGACATGCCCGACGGGCGCCGATCGGGCGTTCCGGCGAGGTCGCGCGGCCGGGGCGATGGGCCGGCCGCGTGGGCGCACCTCGGTCCTCCGGTGATCGGTGGACTGGGGCGGGGGGCGTGGGTGCCGGGTCCCGCCCGGGGCGCGTGGGCGGCGGGGCCCGCCCGGAGCAAGCCCCGGGCTCAGGGACGAAGCCGGCCGAAGCCGGCTGGGAGTCCGCCGGGCGAAGCCCTAGCGGCCACCGGGAACTCGTACCGGTGAGCGCCCGTGCGTCGTGCTCTAACCCGTTGCCCGTCAACCGTCAACCGTCGCTAATAGGCCGGACGCCGATCCGGCTGCCCCGCGGTGGGCGTCGGAGTGCCGGATGCGCTGCTGCTCGGAGATGGGGCCGCGGTGCGCCGCGTAGACGGACGGCCAATACCGCATCCAAAACGTCATCGGCACCTCGCCGGCGGACTCCCAGCCGGCTTCGGCCGGCTCCG
>CADCWG010000250.1 GCA_902806335.1 uncultured Thermomicrobiales bacterium
CGTCGCGGCGCGCTGGCTCGCCGGTCGTCGCGGGCCGCGCGTGGCGCGGGTCACCGGCGTCGACGTCACCGAGCACCCCGCCGCGCCCAGCGGGCCGCTCGCCGCCCCGCTGTTCCTGCTCGGCGCGGCGCCCGGGGTCGCGGCCGCGGCGTCGGACGCCCTGGCCGCCCGATACCCGGGCGTTCGGATCGCCGGGACCTGGGCCGGCGGCACCCCCGACCCCGTCGACGACGCGAACGCCCTCGACCGGATCGCGGCCAGCGACGCCCGGGCGGTCATCGTCGCCTACGGCGCCCCGGGTCAGGTGCTCTGGGTCGCCCGCAACCGGGCCGCGCTCGGCGCGGCCGGCGTCCGGGTCGCGGTCGGCGTCGGTGGGGCGCTCGATTACCTGGCGGGGCGGGTGCCCCGCGCCCCGGCCTGGCTGCGCCGGCTCGGTCTCGAGTGGCTGTACCGTCTGGCCCGCCAGCCGCGACGCTGGCGGCGTCAACTGGCGCTGCCGGTCTTCGCGCTGCGCGTGGTCGGCGAGGCGCTCCGGCGCGCCTGGCGGCGCGGCAACCGCGCCCTGCCCCACGTCCGCCGCGTCGACCCCGCGCCGGTCCCCGCTCCCTCCGGGCCAACGAGCGTCCCGGGTCGGCCGGTGCCAGGCGGCACCGCGCCGGGAGCGCCACCTCACGGCGGGACGACGCGCGAGGACCGAGCCGGCGTGCCCTCCCCGAACGGCTAGCGCCCGGACCCGCGGTCGGCCCCGAGTGATCGCGTATGCTTCTGGGGACGCCCGCCTTTGGTGGCCACCCGGACCCCGCGCCGCGCCCGAACGTCCCCCGACGGGACGGGCCAGGTGGGGCGCCACGGCCCCGTTCCCAGGACGAGATCCCCCGACATGGCGACGACCCAGCAGCCGTTCCCGACGACGCGGGGGGAGGTGCCCTGCTCCTACCACCCCAGCGTGATGACCGGGCTCCGCTGCTCCCGGTGCGGCAAGCCGATCTGCCCGCGCTGTGGCGTGCGCACCCCGGTCGGTCTGCGCTGCCCGGACTGCGCCGGCGTGCGGGGCCTGCCGACGTACCGCACCGGACCCGATGTCCTCGCCCGGGCCGCGGGCGTGGGGCTGGCGGTGGCGCTGCCACTCGGCCTGCTGTTGGGCCTCGCGCCGAACTGGCAGTTCTACTTCTCGCTGGCGATCGGCTTCGGGGTGGTGGAGGCCATGGCCCGGATCGCCAGGGGCAAGCGTGGCCGCGACCTCCAACTCCTGGCGATGGGCATCATCCTGCTCGGCCTGGTGATCGGCCGGGTCGTGCTCGCCCAGCGGCTGGGCGTGACCCTCGGCGACCTCAACGCGCTCGCCTCGGCCATCTACACCCCTGGCATCGCCGAGGAGTTCGGGTACCCCGTCTCGGTCGGCCAGGCGCTCCGGCTCGAGCTGATCCCGGACCTGGTCTACGCCGGCCTGGCGCTCGCGATAGGTTGGATCCGCTTCCGGTGAGGCCGGCGCCGGTCCGCCCACGCCGGTCACCGCCTGCGCCGGAGGGACCCACGGCCGGGCACTTTGGACTTTTTTCGCGGCGGGACCGGCCGAACCCGTCCGCGCCTGGTCGCATCTTCCCCCCGCGGCGCTCGCCCGAGGTCCGTCCCGTTCATGCGGCACCAGCCGGCAGCGCGTGGCGCCTCGAGCGCTGGCGTCGACTCCTCTTGATGACACCCCGGACGCCGAGCCACGACCCGCTACGTTCGTATCGCCCTCACCTGGCGGATGACCGTTGACAGAGCACGGGTACCGAACCGGAGGCGGTCGAGCCGCGACCATCGGCCGGGCCGGCGCTCGCGCCGCCAGGTTACCGATCCATCCGACCGGCCTCCCGTCTGAGATACCCGTGATCCTCACGGCGTCGGACGGCCGAGGCGGCCGGACCGTCCTCTCACCGCGCCGACCCGGACCGCCGTGACGCCCGCACCGGCGTCCGAGGCGCAGCCGCGCGAACCGACCGCCACCCCGGTCGAGGCAGTGACCGACCAGCACCGCGGCGTCGCCGTGGCCGCGCTGGTGATCCTGCTCGGCACCGCGCTCAGCCGGGTGCTCGGCCTCGCCCGCGAGCAGATCACCGCTGGGCGGTTCGGCACGGGCGACCTCATCGCCGCCTTCACGGTCGCCGACAACGTCCAGACGCTCCTCTTCGACCTCACCGTCAGCGGCATGCTCCAGGCGGCCCTGATCCCCGTCCTCAGCCGCTGGGGGGCGCCCGACGCCGCGACCCGGGCGGAGCTGCGGCGCGTCGGTGGCGCGCTCCTGACGCTGGTGCTCGTCGCCGTCGGCGGGCTGACGGTGGTGGGCATCCTCCTCGCCCCCCAGATCGTCCGCGGGATGACGGCCCTCGGCGGCGGCGACACCGAGCGCGGTCCGGAGACCGCCGCGCTGACGGTCACGCTCGTCCGCTGGGTCCTGCCGGCGGTCCTCCTGCTCGCGGTCGGCACCCTGCTGATGGCCGTCCTCCACGCCGTCGGCCGGGTGACCGCCCCGTCGCTGGCGCTCGCCGCCCGGAACGCCGCGGTGGTGGCCGCCCTGCTGCTGCTCGGTGGGCCGCTCGGCGTGCGTAGCCTCGCGGTCGGCGCCGTCGCGGGCGGGCTGGCGATCGTCCTCCTCCAGGTGCGGCCGCTCCTCCGCGCCGGCGCCCTTCCCCGTCCCAACCTCGCGCTCGGTCACCCCGCCGTCCGCGAGGTGCTGCGGCTCTGGCTGCCGGTCTTCCTCGGCCTGCTGGTCAGCACCGCCGCGGTCGTGGTTGACCGCAACCTCGCCTGGGGCGCCGGCGAGAACGCCCTCGGCGCGATGCGCTATGCGACCACCCTGGTCCAGCTGGTCCTCGGCCTGGTCGCCGCCGCGATCTCGCTCGCGGCGCTGCCGACCCTGTCGCGATCCCACGCGGCGGGGGACGAGGCCGGCTTCGCGGCGACGCTCGGCAGGGCGCTGGGACTGGTCACCCTCCTGATCGTCCCGGCCACCCTCGGCCTCGCCGCCGTGGCCGTGCCGACCGTCGACCTGCTCTTCGGCCACGGCGCCACCGACGCCGACGGCAGCCGCGCGATCACCGTCGCGCTGCTCGGCTACCTGCCCGGAACGCTCTGCGCGGCCTACGACCAGGTCCTGATCTTCGCCTTCTACGCCCGGCGCGACACCCGGACCCCGGTCCTCGTCGGGGTGCTGGCGGTGGCGGTCTACTTCCTCGCTGCCGCGGCGCTGGTCCGGCCGCTCGGCATGCTCGGCCTGGTGCTCGCCAACTCCGCCCAGTTCGCCGCCCACCTCGCCGTGATGTGGTGGCTGGGGCGACGGGTCTTCGCCCTCGGCAACCGGTCCCTTGCCCAGACCGCCGCTCGCTGCGCCGGCGCGGGCGTCGCCGCGGCCGGGGTCGCGCTGGCCTCCTGGCTCCTGCTCCGGACGGCGCTCAGTGGCGGGAACGCCGGGGAGGACGCGGCCGTCGAGCTCGCCCTCGTGGCCGGTCCGGTGGCCCTCGGCGGGGCGACCTACGTGGCCCTGGCGTCCGCGTTGGGGGTCGCGGAGCTGGAGGAGCTTCGTCGCGCCGCGGTGACCCGGCTCCGCCCGCGCTGACGCGGCGGTCGGTCGCCGTGGCCGCCGTCGGGCCCAGCGTCGCCGCGTAACCGGGTGTCGCGTGGTTCGGCACGCGGGATGACCGGAGACGACGATGTCTGGACGCGCGGCGGCGTGGTTGGCGACCGGGCGGAGGGCCCTCCGCCCCTACACCGATGGGGACGGGCGGCCCGTCGCCAATGGTGCGGCGGCGGGGGGGGCGGCTACGGGGTCGGGGGCGGGCGGCGGCGGCGGCGTGGTTTGCGACCGGGCGGAGACCGGGTGGCGGCAGGTACGGCGGCGTGGGCGGCGGCCTTCCGCCCCCACGAGACGGGGACGGGGTGGCTGGCGGCGCGGCTGGGGTTGGGCCAGGCGGCGACGGGGTCCGCGCCCGTCGCGGGTCGTGCCCGGGTTCGTGTCGTCCCGGAGTTCGCGGCACGGTGCTCTTTGGGGATGGAAACCGCGGGCCAACCTCGACCGCGGGTCGATCGACACCCGACGCTGACGGGGGCGGCGTTGGGTGGCCGGTGCCGGGTGGGGCCGCTATGCCCCCGATGGGGTACCAGCGGCGGCGGCGACCGGCTGCCCGACGTGGACCGCGCCCAGGCGGTGGGCCTCGTCCCAGACCTCGCGCAGGGGCAGTCCGTGCGCCCGGGCGAGGGCCAGGCAGTCGTCGTACTCCGGCGCCGCGTCGAGGACGCGCCCGTTCCAGACCTTCAGCTTGAGCCGCACGTCGCCCCAGCGGGTCGCGGCCGTCTCGACCCGGCGGGCGGCTTTGGTGCGCTCGATGCGCGTGGCCCGCACCCCGAGCGTCGTGCTCTCGGCGAACAGGACACCCTCGAGGGCCAGCCGTCTCGCCGCCGCTCCCAGCACCGAGACCTGGGTGGCGGGGCGCCCCTTCTTCATCGCGATCGGCGTCAGCCAGACGTCGAGCGCGCCGGCCGCGAACAGTCGCTCCGTGAGCAACTCGTAGAACTGCGGGTTCATGTCGTCGATGTTGGTCTCGAGCACCAGGTCACCATCGCCAGCGCCGGCCCCCTCGCCGCCGGCGGGACCGACCGCGGCGGGGTCGGCATCGGCGAGGAAGACGCGCAGCGCGTTTGGCCACGGCAGCTCGCGGCGACCGAACCCGTAGCCGACCGCGACCGGCACGAAGTCGGGTTGCCGGAAGCGCGCGAGGGTGGTCAGCAGCGCCGCGCCGGTCGGCGTCAGCAGCTCCGCCTGGACCGACTCGTTGCCCGGGTCGGGCCCGGCCGTCGGCGCGGCGGCGTCGGCGAGGAGCTGGGCGGTCGCCGGGGCCGGGATCGGGATCCGCCCGTGCATGGTCTGGGCGAAGCCGCTCCCGAGGCGCGGGGGACCGCTGAAGATCGCCTCGACGCCGAGCAGCGCGAAGCCCGCGCACGCCCCGCAGATGTCGACGATCGCGTCCACGGCGCCGACCTCGTGGAAGTGGACCTCGTCGGGTGGCAGACCGTGGACCTTCGCCTCGGCCTCGGCGAGGCGCCCGAAGACGGCGAGCGAGGCCGCCCTCGTCGCCCCGTCCAGCCGTGAGGCGGCGATCAGGTCGCGGATCGCCGCCCAGTCCCGCAGCGGCTGGTCCCGCTCCGTCAGCGCGACGGTGACGCGGGTACCGCGGAGGCCCGAGGTGCCGTGCCCCGCCGGCTCGGCCCGCAGCTCCCATCCCGGGAGGTCGAGCTTGGCCAGCTCCGCCCGCAGCGCCGGGAGGGAGAGCCCGGCGTCGACGAGCGCGCCGAGGACCATGTCGCCGCTCGCGCCGGAGAAGGGGTCGAAGTACGCGATCCGCACGCGGGGCTCCTCGCTAGTTGGGGCGGCAGGGCGGCAGGGCGGCAGGGCGGCAGGGCGGCAGGGCGGCAGGGCGGCAGGGCGGCAGGGCGGCAGGGCGGCAGGGCGGCAAGAGGATTGTAGGTGGGAGCGTGGCGCCACACGGGCAGCCGGCGGCCCGGTGGTGCACGGGGAGCAAGATCGCGGGGCGAAGGGCAGCGACGGCGAGCACGGTCAGGGCGCGGTCGGCACGCGCTCCGGTGACCGCCGCCGCCACGGCGGTCCGTACCCGACCGTCCTGCTAGGATGGCAGCCCAGGGGAGCCGCCAGACCACCCGCACAGGGGGAGCACCGACTATGGCCGAAGCGACCGTCACCGGCACCACCACCGCGCGCGAGGGCGCGACCGGGACCACCACCGCGACTCGTCGCCGCTACGGCGGGCACTCGATGTCGGCCCCGCTGCGGTCGGTGCTGGTCCGTCGCCCGGCGTCGCCGGCGGGTGGCGAGGACTGGCGGGCGTTCGGCTACCTCCA
Source organism: uncultured Thermomicrobiales bacterium (assembly GCA_902806335.1). Classification (GTDB taxonomy): domain Bacteria; phylum Chloroflexota; class Chloroflexia; order Thermomicrobiales; family UBA6265; genus CADCWG01. The sequence goes on from CADCWG010000250.1 coordinate 5,896, forward strand.
CGAGGTCGACGAGGAGAAGTCAGCGGCGGAGCACGACGCCTTCCGGGCGATCCTGGCCGGCGAGGGCGCCGAGGTGGTCGAGGCCGGCGGCGACCCGCCGGGAATGCTCGACGCCGTCTTCGCCTACGACCCCGCGATCGTCACCGACCGGGGGGTGGTCCTCGGCCGGATGGGCAAGGACCTCCGGCTTGACGAGGTCATCCTCGCCGAGCGGACCTTCACCGAGCTCGGCATCCCGGTCCTCGGACGGATCGGGGAGCCAGGGACCGTCGAAGGCGGCGACACGCTCTGGCTCGACGAGTCCACGCTCGCGGTCGGGCGGGGCTACCGGACCAACGCCGCCGGGATCGCCCAGCTCACCGAGATCCTGGGCGGTATCGGCGTCGAGGTGATCCCGGTCGGCCTCCCGCACTGGCACGGGGCGGCCGAGTGCCTCCACCTGATGTCGCTGATCAGTCCGGTGGCCGCCGACCTGGCGGTGGTCTACCTTCCCCTCCTCGAGGTCGCCTTCGTCGAACTGCTTCACGACCGGGGCTGGCGGTTCGTGGAGGTGCCCGACGACGAGTTCGCGAGCATGGCCTGCAACGTGTTGGCGCTCGCGCCCGGCCGCTGCCTGATGCTCGACGGCAACCCGACCACCACGGCGCGGCTGGAGGCCGCCGGCTGTACGGTGCTGACCTACCGCGGGGACGAGATCTCACGCAACCGGGAGGGCGGCCCGACCTGCCTCACCCGGCCCCTCCTGCGGGCCAACGGCTAGCACCCCGAGCGCGGGCTCGGACAGGCCGCGGGCGTTGGGCGGTGATGTGACCAACCTAAATCGGGGGCGCCAGGGACCACCTGGGTCGGGTCGGCGACCAGGGGATCGCCCCGCCCCCCGGGACTCCGCCGCCGGAGATGCCCGTGCGCTGAGCCGTCGCGGTCTCGGCCCCGCTCCGGCCCGCCCGCTGCGGCCCACGGCAGGCCACCGTCTCGCGGGAAGGCCGTCGACCATCGGTCCGCGGGATCCCTTCTCGCTCTAGCTGCCGCCGCTCGGGCCGGGGTCGGGCACGGCGCTCCCGGTCAGTAGCCCCGCGCCTCCGAGTGGCTCGCCGACCGAGATCCCCCCGGGCCCGATCGTGAACTCCCGGATGGTGGCATCGAAGCCGGTCTCGCGCTCCTTGAGGACGGACACGAGGCGGCGCAGCGACGAGCCGAACTCGACGGTGCGCAGCAGGATGCCATTGTCCATGATCGCCGAGATGTTCGGCACCGGGGCAGCGAGGTGCGGGCCAACGAAGCTGTCGACTTCAAAGTTGATGAGGGCCGTGACGCCGCGGTGTCGCAATTCGTAGGCGAGCGCCTGGGCGAAGTGGGCCTGCCGCTGGGGCACGTCGAAGTCGAAGAGCCGGACCAGGTCGGTGAAGGCGTCGATCACCAGGCGACGGGGCCGGTGCTCCTCGACCGCGGCGAGCATCTGCCAGGCCCACTCGTCCGGCGCCATCTGCAGCGCCGGCCGCCACAGCACCCGCACCAGCCCCGAGTCGAGGTACGAGCCGAGCCCGATCCCCGCCCGGTGGGCCGTCGAGGCAAGGGCCGGCGATGTCTCGTGGAAACCAGCGAGGAGGCCCGGCTCGCCCCGCCGGGCGCCCTCCGCCAGGAAGTGGAGCCCGAGCACCGTCTTGCCCGCCCCCGGCGTACCGAGGACCATCGTGGTGCTGCCGGCGGCGGGTCCGCCTCCGGTCATCGCGTCGAGGCCAGGGACCCCGAAGGGCACGCGCTCCTCCGGGTCGTGCCACCTCGGCTCGAGCCCGGCAAGGGCCGCCTCAAGGCGCGGGAAGACCGCCACCCCGCCCTCCCCGATCGCGAACCGGTGGCGCCCGTCGAGGTGCCCTGACCCCCGCAACTTCGCCACCCGCAGCCAGCGCGCGTCCCGGGCGCTGGACACCTCGTTGGCGAGCTCGATCACCCCGTCGACGTGGGCAGCGGCGGTCTCCGCCTCGCGGCCATCCGAGAGCAGCACCGTTGTGCAGCCCAGAAGGGCAGTCCGGGCCTGGAGGGCGTGGACGAACCGGGCGTGGTCGAAGCCGGAGGGGGCCAGCATCCCGGCCGCCCCCGCGCCGTCGACGATCAGCAGGTCCACCGCGTGTTGCCGCAGGGTGGGCGTCAGCGCCGCGAGCACGCCGTTGAGCCCACCGTCCTGTAGCGCCCCGAGCAGGCTGACGTAGCGAAGGCGCGTGCCAACCAGCGACTGGTCGGCGAAGCCGAAGCTTCGCAGGTGCGCCAGCATCCGGTCGTGGGTCTCGGTCAGGAGCGTGGCGACGAGGACGTTGCCGCCGGCGGCGGCATGGGCGAACGCGATCTGGTTGCCGAGGGTGGTCTTGCCAGTACCCGGCCCCCCGGACACGAGGTAGGCGTCACCGGCCACCAGCCCGCCACTGAGGACGGCGTCGAGCCCGGGTACGCGGGTGGGGATCCGTGGGAGCGGGGGGAGTGCGTGCGGCGATCGGTCGGGCTCCACGGCGCTCTCCCTTGGGCGTGCCCGCGCGCCGCGTGTAGCGTGATCTGCCGCCGTCGGTTCGCCGGGCGCCGGGAGTGTACGGCAAGCCCGTCGGTCCGTCAGCAGGTCGGAACGTCGTGCCGGGAGGCACGGGGGGCGACCGGCAGCGGACAGCATCGCGGGCCCGCGGGGTCGGTCGCGACCGGCCCCAGCACGCCACGACCCAACGCGGGTCATCGCCGGCCGGGATCACGCGTGCGGAGACGGTCCGTGCCGCTCGGCCCTCGCCGGTGGACGGAGGTGAGCGGTCGGGGGCTCGGCCGACGCCGGGTGCCGGCCGCCCAGTGCCGCGGCTGGGGTCGCGGCGGCGACCCCGGCTAGCCGCCCGACTCGGGCAGGGGGGCCACCCTGCGGCGGCGCGCCGACGACCGGGTGGCCGGCCGCCTCAGCAGGCTACGGCCCGCCGAGAGGCCGGCCCGCCAGCCGAGGTCGGCCGAGGCGGCCGCCACCTGCTCGGCGGCCGCCCCGTACGGCTCGCGGGTGCGCCGGTACCGGTCGTACAGCTCGTCGCGGCGGCGCATGATCCAGAGGTAGACGTCGGTGTCGGTGCGGCCGGGGAAGGCCCGGGTGAGACCCTGCTCGCGCGCCAGTCCGACGATGGGGGCGTAGACGCGGTCATACCAGCGGATGACCGCTTCCTCAAGGCCGACCGGCCGCCGCTCGAACTCCTCCTCCAACCATCGCTGGTGGGCCAGGACGTGCTCCCAGATCTCTTCGTAGCGCCCGAGGTCGGAGGGCCGGAGATCGTGCTCGGGACGCAGGTGGTCGAGGTCCGTACGGCGCAGGAACTCGGCGTACTCGGCCTGGAGCAGCAGTTCCTCGGGCGACATGGTGGCGCAGAGCGGAGCCCGAACCCGGCCTTCGGTGACCTCGGCGTCGATGAAGGCCTGGCCGCGGTCGCGCGCCACCGAGACGCGGTGGTTGCCGTCCTTGACGAAGTAGACGTCCCCGACCTTGTAGAGTTGGACCGGCGGGAGGACCTTGTCTTCGTAGTACGCGCGGTCGATGCTGGTCCAGCGACCCCTGGTGTGGGCCCGCCGGGGGAGAAAGGCGCGGTCGAAGTCGCGGAAGCGGTCCGTGCTGCCGACGATCGCGTCAACCGGAACCGACCGCACGCCGCGGTACTGCTCGCCCTCGGGGGAGACGCGGCGGCGCACGTCCCGGTATGGGACGAGATCGTTGGTGCGACCGCCGATGCGAGCGACGAAGTCGCGCAGGATCGCGCGCTGGCGGGCATGGGTGAAATCGTCGTCGGCTTGGTCGAGTCTCGGGCGCGGCATGGGGGGGCAGTCCGGCGGTCGGGCGGCGGCGGCGCGGGGGCCGCCGTGTCGTTGGGGGGGCGTGGCGAGGCGGGCTGCCACCGAGCCCCCAGGCGCACGTCGCGTACCGGCGGCCGCGACGATGATGACCCAGCGGCGCCCTACCCCTCCGGCCAGACACGCCCGCCGACCGAAGGCCCGGCGGACGCCCGCCGACAAGGCCCCGGCCGACGGTCACCGGTCCGGTGTCGCGCGAGGGGTGAGTCTCCGGTGGCCGGGACGCCGCGGGCGTCCGGGCGGCATCGGCTCCCGATCGGCGGACAGCCGGGGGGGCGTCTCACCGGCCAGGTGTCCGACGGGCGCCGACGGGTCCCAGGCCCCCCAGCCTCCCCCACCGACCGCGGGAGCAACGCGGACCGAGCGGCGGGACAGCGGCGACGACGGCTGGGGGATCGGGCCCCGCACATCGTTCCGACGCGCCTTCCGGCGCCGCGGGAAGGTGGCGCTCGGTCGACCTCGAATTCCGTCCTGATTCCCCTGCCTCGACCGCGTCGTGAACGACCGACCCCGCACCGCGGCCCTGGCCCTCGTGCCGGGCCTTGGCAGCGACTTTCGGGTCGCGACCGAGGCGCCTCGACCAGGGGTGCGGTCGCCGGTGCGGTCGCCGGTTCCATTGCGGCACGAGAGGTGCGCCCCACCGGCCGAAGACCCTCGCCCGGCGGCGGCCGGCGGGCCGTGTGATGCGCCGGGGACACCATGGACGTCAATCCGATCGTTGACCTGTACGACGCGCTGGTCGTCGGCGGGGGGCCGGCCGGGCTCTCGGCGGCCGTCAACCTCGCCCGAGCCTGCCGGCGGGTGGCGGTCGTCGACTGCCGGCGCTCCGGCCGGTCCGACTGGGCCCAAATCAACCGCAACTACCTCGGCTTTCGGGGCGGCATCAGCGCCGTCGAGCTCAGCGCGCACGGCCGTGAGCAGGCCGAACACTATGGGGCCCGGTTCTATGACGCCGAGCTCGCGCGCCTCCATCGCACCGACGCCGTGTTCACCGCCGAGGCGGTCGGAGGCCTGACGGTCCATGCCCGGGCCGTCATCCTCGCCACCGGCGTCCAGGACCGGTGGGCCGACTTTCCGGGGTACGAGGAATATGTCGGCCGCACGATGCACTGGTGCATCGTCTGCGACGGCTACGAGATGCGCGGGAAGCGGGTCCTGGTGGTCGGCAACGACGACCACGCGGCGGAGTTGGCGATCCAGCTGCTCCGCTTCACCAACATGGTCGCCGTCCTCACCAACAGCGGCTCGCTGGGGATGCCGCCGGAGATGGTCCAGAAGCTCGACGACCGGGGCGTCCGGCTGGTCGTCGGGCGCCTCGGCGGCGCACGGAGCAGGGACGGTGCTCCGGGAGCCTTCGCCACGGTCGAGGTCGAGGGCGGCGACGATATCGAGCTCGACCACCTGTTCAGCCACCAGGGCGCCGACCCGAACAACGACCTGGCCCGGGCCCTCGGCGTCGAGCTGAACGCGGGCGGCTACGTGAAGGTCGACCTCGAGGCCCGGACCTCCGTGCCCGGGGTCTACGCGGCCGGCGACGTCACGCGCTTCTCCTCCCACCAGGTGTCGACCGCCGTCCACGAGGGAGCCGTCGCGGCGCAGACCCTCAACCACGACCTCTATCTCATGGACCAGGCGGCGTTCGAGGTCGGCCGCGGCGGGACCGCGGACTTCCGGGTCGAGGCACCAAGCACACCGTAGCGGGATCAGGCCGTCGGGCGCGCTCGTGCGCCGGCGTGTCGGGTCGTGGAGGGGGGCGGGATCCGTGGCCCCGCGCTCCCGGGCGAAGGGGGCGGCACAGCCGCCCACTCGGCCGGCCGGTGGCAATGTCCTCGCTCGAGCGGTCTGACGATCGGCAGGACCGTGTCGGGATCCCGGCCGTGACGCCGTGCGGGACCAAGCCCGCCCGCGCGGTGGTCGCCGATTGCGGCAACCAACGGGTCGACCCCGGTCCAACGGGGGACGCGGACCAAGCCCGCCGGCCTCTCCGGCGCGACGAGCGGCATCGGGACGGGCGCCGCGACGTCACCGCGCCAGAGTCGCCGGACCGTTCTCGGGGCATGACGATCGGAGGTCCGGGCACCACGGTCCCGCAGCACGCCGCTCCCCGCTGGCGCGGCGTCCGGGAGACCGCGGTCGGGGATGGACCGGCAGTTGGCGTCCCGCGCCCGCGAGCGTATCGGTCTATCGGCGGAGATGGCGCCGGTCAGCGTGGGCTCGGCGTGACGGGGCACATGCCGGAGAAGCGGCCCCGCACCTGAAGAGGCGGAGAGCTCGTGCCCGCCGGGGACGTCGGCGAGGGCTTAGCCTGCGCTGTCACGCCCACGGTCGACAATCGGATCAGCCCCCCCCAAAAGTAGGTAGTTTGACGGATGCCTGCCCCCCCCGGATAGGACACTATCTAGTGGCGTCCAACGATCTCTTCCCCCAAAGTGGCTGTGTTCGCCGGTACGACTCGTGAGAACAGCGCAGGGATCGGTGTAACCGGCGGCAGGGATGGCAGGACGCTCGCTGGTACTATAGACAGTCTGGTGCACATGAGAGGTGCCCGAGGCGGTCGTCCTGAGGGTCGGGTTGCCCGTGACCCGGGTTGGCCTGGTTTGACCCGGAGGTCTCCGTCGCGACCGAGGGTCCGCGTGCCGGACGCTGAACGCTCGGCATGCCGAGGGTCGACGCGGGCCACCGCTCGCTCTCACCCGGCCGGCAGGACCGGGATTGCGCCGGCACCTCCCCGGAGGACGACGGGTCGGACCGGTGGGTCGCCCGCACGCCCGGACGGCCGGACGCCCGGACGCCCGGACGCGAGTCGCGACGTCGTCAGCCTATGCAGAAGCGGGGGCGATCATGGACCTGTTTCGGACCGCGACACTGGCGGAAGTGGTCCCGGGCGAGAGTGGCCCCGCGGCCGAGCCCAACCACGCCGCCGAGGTGGTCACGGTCGTGGCCCCCGATGGCACCATCCGCTACGAGAGCCCGGCCATCGAGGCGCTCCTGGGCTACCGTCCCCACGACCTGCTCGGCAGCAACGCCTTCGCGTTGGTCCACCCCGACGACCGGGTCCGGGCGAGCCGCGCCTTTGCGGAAGCCCTCCGCGCGCCCGACGTGGCCCAACGGGTCTCCTTCCGGTTTCGCCACCGCGACGGGTCATGGCGCGCGCTCGAAGCCACCTGCGGCAGCCTCTTCGGAGACGCGGACGAGGGGGGCTTCGTGATCATCTCGCGGGGGGCCGCCGCGGGACGGACCGACGTGGCGTATCGCCACCTCGCGGCGATCGTCGAACACTCGGATGACGCCATCCTGAGCAGGACGCTCGAGGGCACGGTCCTGACCTGGAATCCGGGCGCGGAACGCCTCTACGGCTTCGGTGCCGGGGAGGTGGTCGGTCGGCCGATCGACGTCCTCGTACCCCCCGACCGGCGCGACGAGCTCCCCAGCATCGACGAACGGCTGCGACGGGGAGATCGCGTGGAACCTTTCGAGACGGTTCGCGTCCGCAAGGACGGGACGCGCATCGACGTCTCCATCAGCATCTCGCCACTCAAGGACGACGGGGGGCGGGTCGTCGCCGCGTCGACGATCGCGCGGGACATCACCGACCAGAAGCGGTCCGACACGGCGCTGCGGCGCGCCAATGAGGAGCTCGAGCGACGCGTGGAGGCCCGCACGGCGGAGCTGTCGGCGGCCAACGACCGCCTGCGGTCGCACCTGGCCGACCGCGCGCGCGCCCAACAGGAGCTCGAGCAGCGGGCCGGCAGCCTCCGGGAGCAGGCGCAGCTCCTCGAGCTGGCGCACGACGCCATCGTTGTCCGCGACCCGCGCACGGACGCCGTCCTCTTCTGGAACCGGCGCGCGGAAGAGATGTACGGCTGGTCGGCGAGCGACGCCCTAGGCCAGCCGGCCCACGCGCTGCTGGGCACCGTCCTCCCCGGCCCGCCGGACCAGATCGGCGAGATCCTGCACCGGGACGGACGCTGGGAGGGTGAGGTCGGCCAGACGCGACGGGATGGCACGTCGCTGCGCGTGGAGAGCCGGTGGGCCCTGCAGCGGGATGAGGCCGACGGCCCGGTCGCCGTCCTGGAGATCAACCGGGACGTGACCGCGCGCCGGGAGACCGAGCGGCAACTCCGCGAGCGCGGCCGGCGTTATCGGGAACTGGCGGCGGCGTCGGTGCGCCAGGCCCAGGAGCTCGCGCTCCTGGACCGGGTGCGGACGGCGCTGGCCAGGGAGCTGGAGCTGCCGGCCCTGTGCCGGACCGTCGTCGAGGCCACCGCCCAGACGTTCGGCTACACCCTCGTCAGCCTCTACCTGGTCGAGGACGACGACCTGCGGCTGCAGCACCAGGTCGGGTACCACCAGGTGCTCGACCGGGTCCCGCTCTCACGCGGGGTGATGGGACGGGTCGCCCGCACCGGCGAGCCGGTCCTCCTCGCGGACGTTCGCGGCGACCCCGACTTCCTGAGCGCCGCCGAGGACGTCGTCTCCGAGGTCTGCGTCCCCCTCCGGGATCGGGGCAGGGTCGTCGGCGTCGTCAACCTGGAGAGCCGGCGTGGCGTCACCCTGGGGGAGGCCGACCTCCGCCTGATGACCGCCCTGGCCGAGCACATCGGCGTGGCGGCCGGACGGGCACGTCTCTACGCCGAGATCCGGGCCGGGGACGAGCGCTTCCACGCCGCCTTCGACGACGCGTCGATCGGCATGGCCCTCGTCGGCGTCGACGGCCGCTGGCTGCACGTCAACCACGCGCTCTGCGAGCTCGTGGGTCGTGACCGAGCGGGCCTGCTGGCCAGGACGTTCCGCGACATCGCGCACCCCGAGGACCTGGAGACCCACCTCACGCTGATGGCCCGCGTGGCGGACGGCGAGCTCCGGACGTACCAGCGGGAGATGCGCTGCCAGCACGGCGACGGGGCCACGGTGTGGGCCCTGCTCAGCGTCTCGCTCGTCCGCGACGAGCACGGCGGGCCACTCTACTTCGTGGCCCAGATGCAGGACATCACGGAGCGCAAGCGCGCGGAAGACGAGCGGGCCGCGCTGCTGGCGGCCGAGCGGGAGTACGCCAAGCGGCTGACGGACCTGGCCGCCCTGAAGGCGGACTTCACGGCGATGGTCGCCCATGAGCTGGGGTCGCCGATCGCCGCCGTGCGGGGCCTCCTCGACATGGTGGCGACCGGCGATCTGACGGCGGAGGAGCAGCGTCAGGCGCTAGAGGCGATGCGGACTGAAGCCGCCGTCCTGCACACGCTCTTGCGGGATGTCCAGGCGATCACCACGGTCGAGCGCGACGACTTCGCGGTCCACCCCGTCCCGGTCACGCTGCGAACGTTGCTCGCGGGCGCCGCCGCGTCGGCCAGGGCGCTCCCCGGCGCCCACCCGATCGTCTGGCCCACCGACGCCGAGGGGTCGGTTCTGGCGGACCCGGTGCGGATCGCCCAGGTGCTCCACAACCTGCTGGGCAACGCGACGAAGTACTCTCCCGACGGGACCACGATCGAGCTGCGGGCGACACGCCGCGGGGCCAAGGTTCGGATCGAGGTCCGCGACCGCGGCCCAGGGATCGCGGCCGCGGACCGGGGCCGGATCTTCGAGAAGTACCAGCGCGCCCGCCGGGCGAGCGACCCACCGGTCGCCGGGCTGGGGGTGGGGCTGTATGTATCGCGCCGGATCGTCCAGGCCCACGGCTCCGACCTGGCCGTGGAGCCCCGTGCCGGCGGCGGATCGGTCTTCGCCTTTGAGCTCGACCTCGTCGCCGAGGGCCCCCCGGACCCGGCAACCGGAGCGGAACCGGACCAACCCGGGGGACGATAGGCACCGTGCGCGGGTCATGGGGTATCCCCTCGTGCCGGTCCGTCTCCCCCACCCGGGCCGCGCACGAGGCGAGCCGGGCCGGTCCGGTATGGGCCGCCCGCCGGCGTCAGGCCGGTCGGATGGTGGCCTCCTCCAACTGGTCGGACGGGCGATCCTCCCAGCGGTCGGAGCCGCTGGAGCCGAGAATCACCTCTTTGGAGGGATCCGGGAGGTCCCTTCGCTGGCGTATGGTTGGCGTCGATGCCCGAGGTCCCGACAACCGGCGGCGAAGCCTGCCCCGCGGTCGTCAGCGAAGCAGGGGATTGATCCGACGCATGGACGCCATCCGGGTTCTGGTTGGCAACGAGCCGCGGGCCTATCGTGAGGCCATCGCCGCCGCGTTCGCCGCGCTCCGCCCCGGCTGCACGGTGACGGTCGTCGAGCCCGCGGCGATCGACCGGGAGGCGCAGCGGGTCGACCCGCACCTCGTGCTATGCAGCCACCTCACCGCCAACCTGCAGGCCGACCGGCTCGCCTGGGTCCTGCTCTATCCCGACGGCGACAACGCGGCGTGCGTGAGCGTGGCCGGGCGACGGCGGGACTGCGACGGGATCGAGCTCGAGTGCCTCATCGCGGTCATCGACGAGGTGGCGCACCTGGTGACGCCGGTGCGGTAGGCTGCGAGACGAGGGTGACCATGAGAGGTGCTCGGACGACCGTCTGGGCCTCGTGAGGTCGGTGGGCTGACGCCCCGGACCGTGATCGGGACGGAGGTCGGAGGGTGATCCGCGTCCTGCTCGTCGAAGACCACGCGTCCTTCCGCCAGGCGCTCGCCTTCTTCCTCCAGCGGGACGGCGACATCGTCGTCACCGGCCAGGCCGGGTCGGTCGCGGCCGCGCGCGGGCTGTCGGCCGACGTCGACGTCGCGATCGTGGATCTCCATCTCGGCGACGGCGACGGGGCGGACCTGGTCCGCGAGCTCCGCGCGGTGAACCCGTCGGTCACCGTGGTCGCCCTGTCCGCGACCAGCAACCTGCGGCACCTCGCTCGGGTGGTCGAGGCCGGGGCGGCCGGCGTGCTGAACAAGGCGGCCCCGATCGCGGACATCGTCGAGGTGGTTCGGCGCCTCGCCGCCGGGGAGAGCCTCGTCACCCCGCGGGAGATCATGGAGTTCGTCGGTCAGGACGACGGACGCCGCGGAGACGACGAGGCCGGGCGGGTGGCGCTCGCGGCCCTGACCAACCGCGAGCGAGAGATGCTCCAGGCCCTGGCCGACGGCCTGTCGGACCGCCAGATCGCGGAGCGGCTGTTCATCAGCACCGACACCGTGAAGCGGCACATGGGCAACCTCTTCAAGAAGATGGGCGTGGACTCCCGGCTGCAGGCCCTGGTGGTCGCGGTGCGCCACGACGCGGTGACCATCGAGCGGTAACTGAGGCGCCCCGCTCGCCCCACCCCGCGCCGTCCCACCGAGCCCCCGCGCCGTCCCGCCCGGCGCCCGAGCCGAGGGTCCTCGGCATCGACCGCCAGGCCCGGATTCCGAGCAACCGGTTGCCCGACGGACGCATGCCCCTCGTCAACCGGGAGGGGTCGGTCCGGTGGCCGCATGGGCGCGCGCCGGCGGCCCGGCCCGTCCGGGCAAGCCCCGGGCTCGGGCACGGAGCCGGCTCGAGCCGGCTCCGTGCCCGTCGAGCCAAGCCCCGCCGATCTACCGGATCGCATAGCACGCGGGTCGATGCGCGTGGCGCGCCGACAACGATGCACGGGGCTCTACGACGGGACGGGCAACGTCCGCGGGAGGGGGACACGCGGCGCCCATGGGGCGGTCAGCCGACGCCGCGCCCGTCGGGACACCCCGTCCGGCCATCCCCCGGCCGTCGCGGGGACATGGGGCACGAGGACCAATCGGCTCGCGGTCGGAGCGACGCCGGGGCGCCTACGCGTCCGATCGATGGATGTCAGGCGGACGGTGCACGCTCGGTCCTCAAGATCTGGAGCCCGGCGCCGACCAGGCTGACGCCGATCAGCACGGCGAGGCTTCCTTCCGGGGACCACATCCCCGCATACAGCATGACCATGGCGACCAGGGTGTCGAGCGCGAGGCTGAGGGCGACGGCCAGCGTGAGCTCCACGGCCGTCTCCCCTACCCCTATCAACCGCACGACCGCCATGCCGGGACAGGCGATCAGGAACCACAGCGATACCGCGGACCGCACCGGCGACTCGACGTCGGCGAAGGTCAGGATGCCGACGACGATCGAGGAGCCGATGATAACCGCGGGCCACACCCCCACCGAGCGTCTCATGGACCGCCACTGGACGTCTCGTCGGCGAGCACGAAGATCGTGGCATCGTCGTTGGCGTAGATCACCCTGAACTTGCTGGACTGCTGCAATGCCGGCAGGAGTTCCCGCAGCGGGACCGGCAACTCGACGAACAGATCGTCGTTGGCGATCTGGCTCTCGGTGATGATCAGGTAGGTAGCCGGGTAGTCGGGGTTGACCATCGCCGCCGCCGTGGCGTCGACCGGGTTGGCGACGGTCGCTGGGTCCCACGTTAACTCGTTCGTCAGCGACCGGTACCGGTACCGCTCATAGTCCCGATCCTTCCACGGCGTGTTCGGGGTGCCGGCGATCAGCACCGACCCGGGTTCGGCGATGCTGTAGAGATGGCGGGTGGCGGCGACCTCGTCGGTCGTGTAGCGATCCATCCGCTCGTTGCCGTACCGGATGAAGAGAAAGCCGATCACCCACACGACGGTCGCCACGCCGGTGGCGATCGTCGTCCACCGGGACCGGCCGACGCGACCGACCGTGTAGAACAGGGCCGCCACGAAGAACGCCACGAACGGGAGCGAGAACAGGTAGACCCGGAGGAGCATCTCCCCACCGTACGGCTGCGCCACGGCGAGCGGAAACGGGGCCGCCCCGAGCAGCGCGAACGTCAGGTCGCGCTGGCCGTTCCAGAACCGACGGAGTGCGCCCAGGACGGCCGCGCCCCAGAGCGCGAGGGTCAGACCGATGCGGACGTAGACGACGAACACATGGCCCGCGCTCCCTTCGAACCGGGCGGTCACGTTCGCGCCGACGGCGGTGCCGACGTTGCCGACCTGTCCGGTGACCGCTTCGCCGTGACCCGCCATGTAGGCCGTGGCCATGACGTTGAGCCAGAAGGCGATCATGAGCCCCATCAGGATCGGGAGCCACCGCGGGGAGCACCGATTGAAGACCACCAGCGCGACGACGGACACCAGCGTCGCGAAGGGGCTGAGCTGGTGGCTGGAGACGACGGCCGCGAAGATGGCGGCGAGGACGGCGAGCAGCGCAACCCGTTGTCCGAGGCTCGTCGGCGTCGCCGGGGAGTCGGACGGCGCGAGCCAGCGGTAGATGGTGGTCGGCAGGCGGCCCTCGAGGGGGAACGCGAGGCGTCCGCCAAAGAACTGGAACGCGATCGGCTTAGGCGACCTGAACCAGCGGAGAAGAGTGCCGATGATCACGAGGTAGAAGAAGTAGTTGAGCGCCTGCGGCGAGAAGTAATCCTGGCCGATCCAGTTCGTCGTGTAGAAGAACCATACGGCCAACCAGATGAGGCGCCGGTCGGTCGTCACCGCACCGAAGATCATCCACAGCGGGCCAAGATAGAGCAGGTTGAACGCAACCGGCGCCCAGCCCACCAGGCTCATCGGACTGGCGAGCCCGCCGACCTCGGTGACGAGCGCGCCGAGAATGAAGAACCCCGGCCAGTTGAAGTACGCATCGATCTGCGGGTTCACATTCCCCGCGCGGACGATATAGTCGATCACCCCGGCGTGCTTCCAGCCGCCCTGGAAGCGAGGAACCTCTTCCACCAGCATCGCCACGCCGTAGAGCATGAAGATGAGCGTGGCGATATAGAGGAGGAGAAGAGGAGTCCGGAGGGGGCGCTCGCGCAGAGCCAGGACGAAGCCGACGGTTAGCACGATAAGGGCGGCGAACATTGGCGGCGGCAGCGTCGAGATCAGCCCGACGTCGGTCATCCGGTCAAGATCGACGCGACGCAGCGATCCGAGCCACAACCCCAGGGCGCCCGGCACGAGCAGGACCGGGCCCAGCGTTCCCAACTGAGCCACGCGGCCAAGACGGATCGGGCGCACGGCGTCTGGATAGGCCTTGACGCGCATCCTTAGTGACCCTCATTGGCGCCGGATGTCACAGTGTACCGTGCGTCTTGCCTGTCGCACATGCCTCGATCGCGCGATTGGAACGGGCGGCCCGTCGTTCAGTCCTGGCCCGATCGACCGGGAGACCCCACGTGCGAGAGGGATGGACAATGGGAAATCAGTATTCGACAATGAACTGATATCCTGCTCATGGTCCTGACCCAGGATACCTTCTCCGGACGACTTTGGCAGCCACCATTGGCAGGCATTTCGCGTACTTAGCGGCGGACTGGTCTCTCGTCGGGTTGGCCCGCTGGGCCGACCGACCCGAGGGCGTGACGGCGGTAGTCAACCGTAAGGCGTGGACGACGCCAATGATGCCTGCCCCCGATGGTCCCCGGTTCCGCTCACCGAGCCGAGCCGAGCCATCTGGGGTTCCGGCGGTCAGTTCCGCCGCCGTGGATTACCAGGGAAGGCCACCCCCATGCCTCTTCGGGCGACGGTACGCGAGTGCGGCAAATCCCGCGCTGCGAGTTGTGGGAGCATGAACGTGAGACAACGACGGTCTTCGGCTTCAGTCTGGATACCGATGTCGGCGTCCATAGCCGCGGTCCCGGAGTTGGCTTCACCGAGGGGGTCGGCATGCTGAGGCGATGGTTCGTCGCGTTTGGCCTGGTCGGGCTGGTAGGCACCCTGGTCGGATGCGGCTCGAGCGGGCGCGACGATCTCAGGGCCGAGAGTTGGGCCACCATCACGACCCAGCAGCAGCAGGTGGTCGCGCTCCAGACCCAGGTCGCCGGGATCGAGGCCATCGTGCGCCCCTCATCGCCGCCGCCCGAGATGATGGACTTCGGCCGTGTCTGGACGGTAGAAGTAGCCGCGATCGAGCGCACATCAGAGTTCCCGCGGCTGACGCCCTCGGAGAGCGGCCGAACCACGGTGGTGGCTCGGGGGATCTTTGTCGTAGTCCGGATGAACGTCGTCAACGTGAGCACGGAACCGGTGAACTCTTTCGCCTGGTGGGACCTGCGACTCGAGGACAACACGGGGCGCACCTTCTCGCCCAACGAACTCGCCACGGAGTCGTTCGTCACCGCCAGGTCGGACATCCGGGAGAACCAGCCGGACGAGTTCCAGCCGAGGCTGGTCTACGAGCAGGGTGTCGTCTTCGATGTCCCCGCGGACGAGGTCGAGCTCACCCTTCGCTCGGACGACGGGACGTTGACGGTCCCGCTCCTGGCTTCCACGCCGGGCGCCACCCCGGCGCCCTAGCCGTCCCAGCCGAACCGGGCCTCCAACCACCGCCTGGCAACCGGGTGATACGGACACCGCGTGGTCGCTTGAGGACTGTGGGGCCGGTCGTCCC
>CADCWG010000251.1 GCA_902806335.1 uncultured Thermomicrobiales bacterium
GCGACGACCACGCGGGGGTCGAGCCACGAAGTGGTGGGGTATCGCTCCGGGGCCTGGCGCCGAGGGACATGTACTGCTGGGCGGCCGGTCACGGCCCCGGCTCGGCGGCGCTGCCCGCGCGCCGGTCGAGCTCGGCGACCGCGCGCTTGGGGGCGGTGAGGCGGTAGCTCTCCTCGACGAGCGACGCGACCTCGTCCCAGTCGACCACGCCGTCGAGCCGGAGCCCCAGCCAGCCGTGGTGGCCGACGTAGGGGGGAACGAAGAACCGCTCCGGC
Organism: uncultured Thermomicrobiales bacterium; assembly: GCA_902806335.1. Taxonomy (GTDB): domain Bacteria; phylum Chloroflexota; class Chloroflexia; order Thermomicrobiales; family UBA6265; genus CADCWG01. Next base: position 276 of record CADCWG010000251.1, read on the forward strand.
GCGGCGCCCACCAGGGCGTCTTGGATGCCCGGGGCGGCCTTGCACCAGAGGGCCACTCGCCCGTCACGGTGGTGGTTGTCGTGGTGCTGGGCGAAGATCCTGTCCCGCACCCGGAAGGTCGGGTGCTCCCCCCAGGTCAGCTTCTCCGTGGCCTCCGGCAAGGCGAGGCAGATCGCTCGGAGCCGTCCCAGGGTCCGTCCGTCCATGGCGGGCTCCTGATCCCGGTGGCCGGGCCGTCCGCCCGGCTGCCCAACGAGGCCGCGTCATCCGGTCCCGGGGGACGTTCGCGCCCGGTCGACCCTCGGCGCCTCGCGCCCGCCGGGACCAACGAGGGACGCGCTGGGACCGGGGTGAAACGAGATGGACCGGGGACCGGAGCGTCGCCTCACCGGCCCGATCGGACGCGCTGCCGTGGCGGATGGGTGATCCGGTGCCGGACTCAGCCGCGACGGTCAGCGGACACGGGCACCGGCGGTGGGCGGTTCTCCTCGGCGAGGAGGCTGGCGCGGGGCGTCACCTGGCCGGCGTACTTGGCGTTCTGCTTGGCCCGGTAGGGGGTCATCACCGGCGAGCTGACGGTCTCGAACGAGAACGAGCAGATCCGCATCCCCGGGTAGAGGGCGACCGCCATCCGGCCGAGGTTGCTCAGCTCCATCGTCGCCGTGCCGACCCAGCCGGGCTCGAAGACGGCCGCCGTCGAGTGGACCGTGATCCCCAGCCGGGCGATGCTCGACCGGCCCTCGAGGCGGCCGAGGAGGTCGTCCGGCAGCTCGAGGGTCTCGACGGTCGCGGCGAGCGCGAAGTCGCCCGGCTGCATGATGAACGGGTCCTCGCCCTCGACCTCGATGGTGCGCATCGCGTCGCCGATCGACTGGGGCTGGCGCGGGTCGATGAAGCTGTAGCGGCTGTGCTCGAAGACCATGAAGGTGCGGCCGAGGCGGAAGTCGATCGAGACCGAGCCGAGCTGGGTCGCCGGGTCGGGGGCGGTGTCGACCTTGATGCGCCCCTCGTCGAGGGCCCGCAGGATGTCGCGGTCGGAGAGGATCACGGTGGCCTCCGGGGTGGGGCGGTAGCGCGACGGAGCGAGGGCAACCAGGGCGCCGCCACGGGCCAGCGACCGCAAGACGAGCACTGTACGTACGCTACCCGTAGCGGGGCTATGGCGTCAAGCGGGACGGCTGGGGCGGCGAGGCCGACCCGGCGTCCTTCTCCTCCTAACCGGTTCCCGCGGAGCCAGGGCGACGTGGCGCGAACACGGTGGCCGGGAGCCCGACAAGGCTTCGCCCGGCACGGCCGCGGCTGGCTTGGGCCGGCTCCGCCCCTGAGCCCGAGGCGTACCCCTCACGGTCTCGGCGACTGGCGTCGCCTAATGCCACCACCCGACAGCCGCATCTCGTATGGCAAGTTGGCCGACGGACGGCCAGGGAACGGCCTGCCAGCGCGGTGGACGGGTGGCGCGAATGGGGGCGCCGAGCGAGTCGCCAGTTGGGCTTGTCAGGAGCCGTGCGTCGCCCGCGGTGGGATCGCCGATGAGGTCGGTCGACCGCGTCAGCCGGTGGGATTGCCGGCGAGGTCGGTCATCAGGAGCCGGGTCTGGAGGGACTCGGCGGCGCGGTAGGCCGCCGAGACGCTGGCGCCGGTGTGGATGCGCTGGATCGTCTCGCCGAGGAGCGGCGCGACGGAGAGGACCGTCAGCTTGTCGATCCGCTTGTGGGGCGGGACGTCGATGCTGTTCGTGGTCACGATCTCCCGGAGGGGGCTGGCCTGGAGGCGCGCGATCGCGGGGCCGGAGAGCACCCCGTGGGTGGCGGCGGCGTAGGTGGCGTCAGCGCCGTTGCGGAGGCAGACCTCGGCCGCCTGGGTGATCGAGCCCGCGGTGTCGATCTCGTCGTCGACGATCACCACCGGGTGGCCGTCGACCGAGCCGATCAGGTTGACGGTCTCCGAGTGGTCGCGGTTGCCGATCCGGCGCTTCTCGATGATCGCCAGCGGCGCGTCGAGCACCTCGGCGAAGGAGCGGGCCCGCTTGGTGCTGCCGAGGTCGGGCGAGACGACGACGGGGCGGTCGAGCCGCTTCTCGGCGAAGTACTGGGCGGTCAGGTAGAGGGCGCTCATCTCGTCGACGGGGATGTCGAAGAAGCCCTGGATCTGGCCGGCGTGGAGGTCGAGGCTGAGGACGCGGTCGGCGCCGGCGACGCCGATCAGGTTGGCGATCAGGCGGGCGGTGATCGGGACGCGGGGCTGGTCCTTCTTGTCGGTGCGGCCGTAGGCGAAGTAGGGGATGACGGCGGTGATCCGGCCGGCGGAGGCGCGCTTGAGGGTGTCGAGGATGATCAGCAGTTCCATCACCGCGTCGTTGACCGGCTCGCTGAAGGACTGGACGACGAAGACGTCGTTCTGGCGGACGCTCTCGCCGATGCGGACGAAGGTGTTGTCGTTGCTGAACTTGAAGACCTCGGCGCGGCCCTGAGGGATGCCGATGTAGGCGCAGATCTCTTCGATCAGTGCCCGGTTGGCGTTGCCGCCCAGGATGACCATCTGGTCGTAGTGCCGGCTCACCCGTCAGCCCTCCCCGCCCCGCGCGTCGCCCGATGCCGCCGGACGCGGGCCCGCAGTCGCCCCCGCTCGGCCGCCTGCTCGCGGTCATTATCACCCCCCGGCGGGTGTCCAGACAGGTCGAGGGCGCCCGCCCGCAGCGGGCTGTCCGAATCGGTGTCGGGCGCCGGCTCGCTCGGCGACGTGGGGGCAGGCTCGTCCGGCGGCGCGGTCGGCGCTGCCGCGGTCGGCGCATCCGCCAGAGAGTTTTCGGTCGTTGGATCCGTAGACGGGTCTTCGCCCGGCGAGGGGGGGACGGGACCGCCGTCGTCCGGGCCGGCCTGGGACGCGGACGGCACCGGACCCGACAGCGGCGGGGAGACCGACGGAGCCGATGGGGTCGGCTCCAGGGGGTGGGCTGCGTCAACCGGGGGCGTGCCGGCGGGGGGGGCGCCGGCCGAAGGCGCGCCGGCCGACCGCGTGCCGGCTGACGGCGCGTCGGCCGACGGCGTGCTGACGAGGGGTGCGCCTCCGGACC
>CADCWG010000252.1 GCA_902806335.1 uncultured Thermomicrobiales bacterium
TACTCCTCAACCCCGGCCTCGGTGAAGAGGACGTCGAGGGTGCCGCAGGGCACCAGGGCGAACGGGTCGCCCCAGGCCGCGGCGTACTCCCCGAGGAGCCGGCGGGAGCGGGTGGTGAGCCCCATCAGGCGCTTGGCGTCCGCGCCGCCCTCGCCCTGGTAGACCATCCCGGCGTTGCGGCCGGAGGCTCCGGACGCCAACTCGCGGGCCTCGACCAGGGCGACGGTCGCGCCCTCGCGGGCGGCGTGGTAGGCGATCGAGGTCCCGCAGACCCCCCCGCCGATAACGACGACGTCGGCCGACGGGGGAAGGGCGTCGCCATGCGCGGGGCCGGCCCACCCCCGCAGGCCCTCTGGCAGCCCCGGAGCGCGGAGGCGCGCGCGATCGAGGGCGGCCGTCCGTGCCGCGCCGGGTCCATGTCCTTCCCCGGTGCGCTCCGTCATGCCCCTTCCCTTCCCTGCTCGCGCTCCGATCCTAGCATCCCCGCCCGACCCTATCGGAGCCGACGTGCCCCAATCGTGGCCGAGACCACCGCCGGGATGGGAGCCTCACGGTGTCCGGTGGGACCAGGGCCGCCCAGAGCCGACCAGGGCCAACCTGGGCTGGAAGGCTCGTCCAAGTGCGACGGCGATTGGAATCCGGGAGGCGCGCACCGCTCAGGTCCCGGTCCGCGACGTCCCGATCGGCGGTACCGCCAACCAGAGCGGCGAGGTCCCCCTTGCCCACAGCTCACTCCTGCTATGATACGTGTCCGTACACTTTGTACGGCCACACCGATAGCGGTGCGGGAAGGGGAGAGGGGCTTCGAGATGCGACAGTCAGGACGATGGCTTTCCACGGCGCTCGGGGGCGTGGCGATCCTGCTGGTGACCGCGCTTCTCCCGGGCGTAGCGTCGGCGGGGATCGACGACGTCACGGCGACGGTTCTGGTCGATGTGGTGGTCTGTGCCGACGACGGCCTGGACGGGACCACGCGCTACCTGGCGGGCGCGACCGCCGCCGACGCGGACGAGGGGTGCCGCGCGGCCGGTCCAGGCGAGGCCACCATCGGCCTGTTCGAGTCGGCGACGGCCGAGGACGACCGCGGGGCGGTGTTCGACCGGGCCGACACGGACGACGCCGGTCGGGTGACCTTTACCTACGACCTGCTCCAGCCCTACGTCTATCTCGCCCAGGGCGAGCCGGGCACGGACGGCTTCTCGGCGTCGGCGGACGTCGCCGTCGCGGCCGGCGACACGCTCCAGTTCCTCGTCGTCACCTATCCCGACGACTCAGGCGCCGGGGCCGCGGGTGCCGACCAGGCGGACGCCGGGACGACGGACGCCGGCCGGGCGGACGACCCATCGGCCGCCGGCACCACGGTTTCCGCGACGGTTGTGGTCTGCGACGACGAGGCGCTCGCCGAGCAGGTCCGCTTCTACCTCGGCGAGACGGCGGCGTCCCGAGGGCTTGCGTGCCGCGACGCGACCGACGGCGAGTTCACCGTCGGGCTCTTCGCCTCGGCGACGGCCGAGGAGGACTCGGGCGCGCTCGTCACGGAAGCCGAGACGACCGGCGGCGGGGCGACGTTCGCGTACGCCGGCGGCGAGCCGTTTGTCTACCTCGGCGTGCTCGACCAGGAGTCGCGGGACGTCGCCGTCCCGGAGACCGGTGACCTCGAGCTGCTGGTCGTGATCTACCAGGGGGCAGCCGAGGCGGTCGACGGCGCCACCCCCACTCCGGCGGTCGCCAGCGCAACCCCGGAGCCGGCGGACGTGGAGGAGCCGGGGCCGGCGGGCGTCGACAAGTCCGTGCCGGCGGACGACAGCGGGTCGGCGCCGACGGGCACGCCGGATACCGAGACCGAGATCACGGGCCAGATTCTGGTCTGCGATGACTCATCGCAGGGGACACGGTTCGAGATCGGCGTGGCGGCGGCCGACGTGGCCCAGGACGCGGGGGGCGCGTGCGTCGAGCCGGCGGCGGGGGCGTACGAGGTCGCGCTCTACGCGAGCGACACCGGTGAGGAAGACCGCGGGGAGCGGGTCTCGGCCGTCGAGGTGACGTCCGGCGGCTACTTCGGCTTCACCTACACCGGCGGCCAGCCCTTCCTCTACCTTGGCGTCGGCCTCCCCGGCGAGTACCCGGTCGCGTTCTCGGACGACGTCCCCGCGGCCGGCGGGCTCCTAGAGGTGGTGATCGTCGACTGACACGGACTCGGTCTGTTCGGGGGTAGTGCGGGGGGTGCCGACGGCCGGGACCACCCGAGGCCGAGCCCGCGGTAAAAGGGTCGAGCACGGGGCCGGCGGACGCCGGCCGCGCGCTCGCCGGGACTTCGCGCGGCGGGCGCCCGGATCCTGTCTGACCCGGCGAGCCGCCGGTAGGCGGCGTCGGAGGTCAGGGCGCCGACCTTCCCGCGCGGCCGAGATCGACCGGCGTGCAACGGATCGCGGCCTGCGGGCGCCCCCGGAGCTTCCGGGGGCGCCCGTCTCCTGTCACTGGGGAGACGGCTTCCGCGGGGGTGCGCCCGCGGGGTGAAGGCCGAGTGCGTGGTGGAGTCGGCGCGGGGCCCGAGGTCCGAGCCGCTCCTCCGCTCGGTCGCTAGCCCTTGCCGCGGGCGAGCCGCTGCAGCTCGAAGAGCTTGGTCAGCGCGTCGAGGGGCGAGAGCGCCTCGACGTCGAGGGCGCGGAGGGCCTCGACGGCCGGGTCCGGCTGGCCGAAGAAGGTGAGCTGGAAGGTCGGGTCGCCGCCCGGGTCCGGTCCCGGGAGCCGCATCGCCGCCCTCCGCCCACGCCGGTCGCGCTCCGGGCTGGGACTGTCAGCCACTGGGCCGGCGCCGGGGCCGCCATCGCGGTGGGTCGCCTCCAGCGTCTCGAGGATCTCCTGGGCGCGTCGCACGATGGCGCGCGGGATGCCGGCGAGCTGGGCGACGTGGATGCCGTAGGAGCGGTCGGCGCCGCCCGGCACGACCTGGCGCAGGAAGACCACTCGGTCACCGTCTTCGAGCACGTCCATCCGGTAGGCGCGGACCCGCGGCAGCACCTGGTCCAGCTCGGTGAGCTCGTGGTAGTGGGTCGCGAAGAGGGTCTTGCAGCCGAGCCGGGGCGCGTTGTGGAGGTGCTCGACGATGGCCCGCGCGATCGCCAGGCCGTCGTAGGTGCTCGTCCCGCGGCCGATCTCGTCGAGGACGACGAGGCTGCGGCGGGTCGCGTGGTGGAGGATGTTGGCCGTCTCGAGCATCTCGACCATGAACGTGCTCTGGCCGGTGGCGATGTCGTCCTGGGCGCCGATCCGGGTGAAGATGCGGTCCACCAGTCCGACCCGGGCCCGCGCGGCCGGCACGTAGGAGCCGATCTGGGCGAGCAGGCAGATCAGCGCCACCTGACGGAGCCAGCTGCTCTTGCCGGCCATGTTCGGCCCGGTGAGGATCACCACCTGGGCCGAGTCGACGCCGAGGTGGGCGTCGTTTGGCACGTACTCGCCCCGCGGCAGCACGGTCTCCAGCACCGGGTGGCGACCGGCGTCGATCGCGATCTCGCTCCCGTCGTCTAGCTCCGGCCGGACGTAGCCGCGCTCGACGGCGACCTCGGCGAGGGCCGCGACCACGTCCAGGAAGGCGATGGCGCGGGCGGCCGCGAGCAGGCGAGGGGCCTGCCCGGCGACCGCCGCCGCCACCCGCCGGAAGACGTCCGCCTCGATCTCGGCGAGCGTCTCCTGGGCGGTGAGGACGACGGTCTCGTACTCCTTGAGCTGGGGGGTGAAGTAGCGTGTGCCGTTGGCGAGGCTCTGCTTGGCGATGTAGTCGGCCGGCAGCACGTCACCGACGCCGTTGCCATGACCGCTCGCCCTGCGCTCTCGCTCGGCCGAGGCAAGCGCCGCCGTGGTCACCTCCAGGTAGTAGCCGAAGACCTTGTTGTAGCCGACCTTGAGCGAGCGAATCCCGGTCCGCTCACGCTCCGCGCGCTCGAGGTTGGCGATCCACTCCCGCGCTTCCCGGGCGCGAAGGCCGTGGCCGTCGAGCTCGGCGGCGAAGCCGGGACGGATCGCGGTGCCCTTGCCGAGGGCCGGTGGTGGCTCGTCCGGCAGGCTGGCCGCCAGCAGGGCACGGACCTCCTCGCAGGCCGCCTCGGGCACGGCGGGGGCGCCCGGGGTCTCCCCGGCCGCCGCGAGGATGCCCGGCAGGGCCGCCAACGCCGCGCGGAGGGTGGCCAGGTCACGTGGCGAGGCGAGCCCGAGGACGGCGCGGTTCACCAGGCGCTCGACGTCGCCGACATCGCCCAGCGCGCGTCGGAGCTCGGCCCGCGCCAGGGCGTCGCCGTGGAACCGGGCGACGCCGTCCTGGCGCCCGCGCAGCGCTTCCAGGTCGAGGAGCGGCTGTCCGACCCACTGCCGGAGCAGGCGGGCGCCCATCGGGGTTCGGGTCTGGTCGAGGACGCCGATCAGGCCGTGGCGCTTGTCGCCGCGGGCGCTCGCCTCCAGCTCCAGGTTGCGGCGGGTCTGGGCGTCGAGGGTCATGAAGCTGTCGACGGCGTAGGTGTGCAGCGAGGCGATCTGTTCCAGGCCCGTGCGCTGGGTCTCGCCCAGGTACTGGAGGAGCCCGCCCGCCGCTCGGACCGCCAGCGGCTTCCCGGCGCACCCGAACCCGTCGAGCGATTCCACGCCGAAGTGGCGCCGCAGGGCGTCGTCGGCGCGGTCGTGCCGCCACCGCCAGCCCTCGGTCCGCGTCTGTCCTCGGGTGGCGGCGACCGCCTCCGGGAGCCAGGCCGTCGGCGGCAGCGGCGCCTGCTCGACCGTCCCGTCGGGGAGGACCAGCTCGGCCGCCTCCAGGCGCAGCAGCTCACGGCCGGCCGCGAGCAGCGCCTCCTCGGGCGACTCGGCGGCGAGTTCGGCCGTGGCGAACGCGCCCGTGGTGATGTCGGCGTGGGCAATCCCGACCCGCCGCCCTTCGACCACCACGGCGGCGATGAAGTTGTTGCTCCGGGCGTCGAGCATCGTCGGCTCGGTGACCGTCCCCGGCGTGACGACCCGGGTCACGTCGCGGTCGACCAGCCCCCGACCCCTGGCGACGTCGCCGACTTGCTCGCAGATGGCAACCTTGTGCCCGGCGGCGATCAGGCGGGCGACGTGTCCCTCGGCGGCGTGGTGGGGGACGCCGGCCATCGGCACCCGCTGCCCGCGGCCCATCTCCCGGGACGTGAGGGTGATGTCGAGAACACCGGCGACCGTCTCGGCGTCCCCGTCGAAGGTCTCGTAGAAGTCGCCGAGCCGGAAGAAGACGAGCGCGTCGGGGTAGCGGCTCTTGATCTGGAGGTACTGCCGGCGCAGGGGGACGACCCGGTCCCCGTCGGTGCCGGCCGAGGCCGGGCGGGGCTCCTCCATGGACTGGGGGGACGTGTGGCTGGAGACGGCGGCGCTGGGCACCGTGGGGACCCCCGTGTGGTCGCGCGGCGCCAAGACGCGCCGACGGCGTGACCATGGTCTAGGGCAGTACGGACGCGCGGGGACTTCGCTAGACTACGGCACCGGGCGGGGGCGGGCAAGGCGGCGGCGACCAGCTCGGGACGGCAGGGGACGCCATAGCGGCGGCCCAACGCGTGAGGAAGCGGGGAGAGCGCTCGGTGGCCAAGTTCGCGGCGGTGGTGGAGTTCGATCCGGCGATCGAGGAGGCGCGACTGGCGGTGCGGCCGAGCCACCGCGAGTACCTGGGCCGGTTGCAGAGCGAGGGCAGGCTCTATTCCTCCGGTCCCTGGATGGACGACACGGGCGCCCTCCTGATCTACGAGGCCGCCGACGAGGACGAGGTCCGGGCGATCATGGCCGACGATCCTTACACGCCGACGGGAGCCTTCAGTCGCGTGCGGATCAAGGAGTGGAAGCAGGTCTTTCCGCCACTGGTGTAGCGCACCGGGCGCTCCGTGCTCTTGGGTACCGCGGGCGGGAGCTTCGTCCGTCATCCGAAGTGCCTCGTCTCGATGACCTGGACGCGCCTGGGCGGTCCTGCGCCTCCGGCTCCGGCTCTCGGTCGTCACCGACAAAGGCCGGTCCAGCCGTTCGCCCGTGGCTCCCGCCGCACTGAGAACAGCGCGGAGACCGGACGTGAGTCCGTAGGTTCCCCGTTGACGGTGGAACAACCGGTGGTAGGTGGCTCCTCAGATTCGACCGGCCGCGTCGTAGTGGATCGTCCTCGACCGCGGGTGTCGACTCCCCGCGTCGCCGCCCAGGTCGGCCAGTCCGTGGCGGCCGGCTCCGCGGGCGGGTGTCCTGGGACGGTTCCACTCCGCGCGGGAGGATCTCACCTCCACAACGGAATCCGGGAAGTTTTGTCGTTGGTACCGGCGAGCGCCGGCGGCTTCGCCCGCCCGGTGCTTGCCCCAACGCCCGAGGCTCGGGCACCGAGCCGACTGAAGCCGGCCGCGCCTCCACCAGGTGAAGGCGCCGACGATCGCCCGGATTCTGGGCAATGCTGTCCGCTCGTCGCGGCCATCGCCGTCCCACGCGGCTCCGACCGGGCGCCGTCGCACCGGTCGCGCCAAATACCATGCGCCGCCACAGCCGGCACCGGATCCCGGGACCAATGGCACGTTCACCGGAGATCGACCACGGTGAGCTCCGCGCGTGGGTCGAGAATCGTCACGGGGGTCGCCGTCGGATGACGGCCCCGCTCCGAGACGCGGTCAACGGCGTAGGGAAGACCGGTCGCGGTGCCGAAGCGCGACTCCACGGCCGACCAGCCGACGACGGTGATCGGGTCTCCTGGCGTCGGGGCGGGGGAGTCGGCGGGAGCGGTCGGGCTCGCGACGACGCCAGTCGGTGCCGCCGCGGCCGAGGCGGTCGCGGGGGCGAAGGGCGAGCCGTCCGGGAACGCCCAGCCGTTGAGCACTCCGCCGAGGAGTACGGCGATCAGCGCGGCCGCGGCGAGCGCCTCGCCGACCCAGCCCCCGGCACCCGGCAGCAGTCCGAGGCGGTGACGGCCGCCAACGTTCTCCCATCTCCGTCGCCCGACAGGGCCGCGCTTGGTGCCGGCGGTGGCCATCGCCATCGATTGGTTCCAGATGCGCCGGGCGACGGCGGGTTCGATTGCGGCCCTGCCGTGGAGCGCGGCGACAACCTCGACCGGTGCCGCACCCGACTCGTCGCCAGGCGTGTCCGGCGTTGGTGGTCGCACCCAGGTGTCGAAGACGAACGCATCCCAGGCGCGGTCGAGCCGGTCAACGTCGCGCTGCGACTCGTCCGCGGCGAGCACGTCCGGGTCCGCGCCCGCGGCCGGGTTGGGGTTCGGATCAAGGGCAGTCATCGGGCATCTCCTTGGACGGGGTGGGCTCGTCGTGACGGCTTGGGGTCGGTCCTCGGGTCAGCGCGTCCCCGACCGGCGCTGGTGCTCGGGGGCGATCCGGGTCGGGATCCGACACCCGGTCCGGGACGGCAGGAGCGGGGCTGCTGACCGCCGGACTCCGGGTGGCGGCGGGGGCAGACGGTCCGGGGTCTGGTCCAGTGGTGAGGTGCCTCCGGAGGCGCTGGACGGCGCGAAACTGGTGCGTCTTGACCGCGGAGACGCTGAGGCCGAGCGCGGCGGCGATCTCCGCACCCGTGAACCCGGCCAGGCGCAACTCGACGACGCGGCGCTGGTCAGGAGTGAGGTGGAGCAGCAGAGTCCGTACCGCACGCCGCTCGTCGTCCTCGACCGCGAACGTCTCCGGGCCGGGGCCGTGGTCAGGGATCTCGCCCGCCGCGTCGATCGGATCGGCGGGACGGCGGCGGCGGACGGCGTCGACCACGGTGTTGCGGGCGATCGCGAAGAGCCATGGCCGGAAGGCGTCGTCCCGGCAGGTCGGCAGCGCGACCATCGCCTTGGCGAAGACCTGGCTGGCGGCGTCCTCGGCCTCCGTGGCATCGCGGAGGCGAGACCGGCAGTAGCCGAGGATCGCGGGCAGGTAGCGGGCGTAGAGCGGCGCGAACGCGGCGCGGTCGGTCTTGGCGCGGGCGACCAGCTCGGCGTCGTCCGCGTCACCGTCGCCAGCGGCGAGAGTCTCGTCAGCGGCCTCCGCCGCCGTCCCTGGGCTGTGACGCGGCGCGTCCGGTGGCATCCCGCCCTGAGCCTCCCGGCCGTGTCGTGCTCGCGGCATACCACCCCCGCCGGACGCCCGGTCTCACCCTGGAGACGTCCGACGGGGACGGCGGGTTACAGGGCCGACGCCGGCGATGCGGGGAGTCACGCCGACCCGCGCCCGCCCGAGCGGTCCGTCCTCGAAAACGACGACGGGACGGCCGCGGGGCCGCCCCGTCTCCGGGTCTCTTCGTGGGTCGCGCCGGATAATGGCCGGCTAGAGTTCCTGGTGGTAGGCGAAGAGGCGGTCGCCGTCGAGGCGGCGCAGCTTCTGGAGCGCCTCGTTCTCGATCTGGCGGACGCGCTCGCGGCTGATCTGGAGCTGCTCGCCGACCTCGGCCAGCGTGTGCTGGTGGCCGGCGCCGAGCCCGAAGCGCAGCTGGAGGACCAGCTTCTCGCGCGCCGAGAGGGTGTCGAGTGCGGCGTTCACGTCGCGCTTGAGCATCGACTCGCTGGCGGCCTCGTACGGGGTCTCCGAGACCTCGTCCGCGATCAGGTCGCCAAGGCTGGTGTCGTCCTCGTTGCCGATCGGCGTCTCGAGCGAGATCGTCCGCTGGGCGGCCTGGACGATCTGGTGGATCTTCTCGGGCTGGACCGCCATCGCCTCGGCGACCTCTTCCGGGGTCGGCTGGCGGCCGAGGTCCTGGGCGAGGAGGTTGAGGGTCTTGCGGTAGCGGGAGATCGAGTCGCCCATGTGGACCGGGAGCCGGATGGTGCGGCTCTGGTCGGCGATCGCGCGGGTGATCGCCTGGCGGATCCACCAGGTCGCGTAGGTGCTGAAGCGGAAACCCTTGCGCCAGTCGTACTTCTGGACCGCGCGCATCAGGCCGATGTTGCCCTCCTGGATCAGGTCGAGCAGCGTCAGCCCGCGGTTGACGTACCGCTTGGCGATCGAGACCACCAGGCGGAGGTTGGCGCGGACGAACTGCTGGGTGGCCGCGAGTTCTCCCGCCTCGACCCGCTGCGCCAGGTCGATCTCCTGGGCGTGGGTGAGCAGGGGGGTCTCGGCGATCTCCCGCAGGTAGAGCCGGACCGGATCGTTGATGAAGTTGGGGTCGAGGCGCTGGAGGACATCGAGATCCCGCTCCAGATCCGGCTCCGGCTCGGACTCGCCGGCGAGCTGGGTCTGGATCTCTTCGGGGACCTCGACCTTCTCGTCGCGGGCGACGGAGTCGGCGACAAGGTCGTCCAGCTTCGCGACATCGTAGGTCTGCAGGGGGTCGCTCATCGCTTACGGTCCTCCTCGGCGGTGAACCGGGACGCGGCCGCAGCCGCGGGAAACCTGCACTACCAGCGCGGCGGGTTCGCCGCGGGAGCGCCAGGACCTCCCTGGTCCCGCCGGTGGTGCATGGCGCAAGAAAGGGTCCACGTGCTAAGCCGCGCGGGCGCGGCCATCGTTCCCTTAACCAATACGGAGCAACCGGGGTTTCGGTTGACCCTTCTCACAGAATCTTAGCAGCTTACTGGACACACACCGCGATCTGTGACGTCACTCACAAACCTCCCCCGGGCAGTTGCCCGGGGGAGGAGTAGCCGTTACTACCAGCGGAGATCGTCCGGGGGGTCGCGATTCAGCCCTGCCCCGGACTCCCCCGCGCGGGGTGCCGTTCGGCGCGCTAGCCGCAGCCGCAGCCCTGCGACGTGGCGGCGTTGCCGCCGGTGTCGAAGGAGTGGCCGCAGGCGCAGGAGGCGACCGCGTTCGGGTTGCGGACGGTGAAGCCGCCGCCCATCAGCGAACTGACGAAGTCGATCTCCGACCCCTGGAGGTACATGGCGCTGAAGTTGTCGACCATCAGTTTGACGCCGTCGGTCTCGATGACCTCGTCGCCGTCCTCGGCGGCCTCGTCGACCGTCATACCGTACTGGAGGCCGGAGCAGCCCCCCGGCGCGACGAAGACGCGCAGCCCGTGCTCGGGCGTGCCCTGCTCGTCGAGGAACTTCTTCAGCTGGCTGGCGGCCTCGGTGGAGATGGTCAGCATCGGATCTGAGCCCTCCGCGGCTCCTGGGATTGGTAGCGATCCGCGAACCGACGGCGGCCGTCGGGGGTCCCCGCTACTTACGGAAGTATAGTGAGACGGGGTACGGACGTCAACTCGAACCCCCTCCTCGCCCGGCCGGGCCGCAAACCAGGCGCTGGTGGGGCGGCCCCGCCGCGGCCCCGCCCGAGCGGGTGACCTGGGGAGGCGTGGGTCGGTCGCGAGCCGCGCCTCGGACGCTGTCGCGCCCGTCCTCAGGGGCTCGGCGGACGTGGCCGGTCCCCACGGTGTCAGCGGGCGGTGGTCTACCTACGCGCAGGTTAGGTATCCGGGTTACGCGGTTTGGCCAATGCCGGTCGCGGCGCCGCTCCCTAGATTAGGGGGCAAGGACGGCGGAGGTGCACCGCCGCCCGCGCCGATAACCACAGGAGCGACCGCAATGGCCGAGCAGGTCCAAACCCAGTCCGATCGAATGGTACGCATCGGCGCCCTCAAGACGCCCCTGACCCGGCGGACCGTCGTCGCGGCGAGCGCCGCGATCGCCGCCGCCGGTCTTACCCGCGGGGTCGCCGGGGCCCAGGACGACATCACGCCCCTGGCCCTGACCACGCCCTATCGCGCGAGCGTCGCCCTGAACCTGCGCGCGGGGCCGGGGACCGGCTATCGGATCCTCCTCGTGATCCCGGCCGGAGCCCAGGTTACCGGCAGCACGGAGACCGCGAACGGGTACCGCAAGGTCACCTACGCCGGGAGCGTCGGCTGGGCGATCGACAGCGGCCTCTCCACCGCCAACGACCCTGGCAGCGGTGACCCCGGCTATGTCGTCGGCCAGGCCGTGACCACGGCGGCGCTCAACCTCCGAGCTGGCCCGTCGACCCTGGACGACATCCTCCAGGTCATCCCGCAGGGAGCGACGGTCGACCTCTTCGAGGAGACCCGGGACGGCTTCCGACGGGTCGCCTACCGCAGCACCGTCGGCTGGGTCTCGACCCAGTACCTGCGCTCTCCGGGCAGCACCCCGCCGCCCTCGTCGGGCGTCGGGACCGCGACCACCACCGCCGCGGTCAACCTCCGGGCCCAGCCGTCGCTCTCGGCCCAGGTGCTCCGCGTCGTCCCCGCCGGCGCCGGCGTCACGCTCCGGACTGAGGTCACCAACGGCTTCCGCGCCGTGGTCTACGGGGGCACCAGCGGCTACATCTTCGCCACCTACCTCAGCGTCTCGGGCGCGCCGCAGCGGGGCACGGCCAAGACGACCACCGCGCTCAACCTCCGCGCCGAGCCGAGCACGAGCGCGCGGGTCCTGCTGGTGATGCCGGCCGGGGCCGAGGTGGTTCCGACCGACCAGCTCCAGAACGGGTTCCGGAAGGTGAGCTACAACGGGACGACCGGCTGGGCCTTCAACACCTACCTGGTCGGAACCTAGCTTCCTGAGGACGGCGGTCCCGCGCCGCCAAGCGCCACCACCTTCGCGGTACCGAGAGACCAACCCAGCGGACGCGCCGGGCGCCCGCGGCCACCTGGCCGCGGGCGCCCGGCGCGTTCCCGCATATGGGGTCCACACGCCGGACCCCGATCGCCGGGCTGGCCCGGCGGTGCCCCGGCCCCGACCGGCCCGACCACCGCCTCGCGATCGGACCGGTCTCGCTCCGCGCGCCGGCCCACCCAGGCACCAGCGGCGCGGGCCACTGCGGTCGACGGCGGGGAAGTCCGGACAGCGTCCCCCTCTCCGGTGGCCGGGCGCGGCGACGCCGCTGGGACGCGTGGGTTTGAGCCTGCGCGCATGCTGGCGATGCGTAGTCGAGGCCCGAGGGGATTAGGTATGGCCGTTAGGCATTCCTGCCGATGTGACGGTCAGGGGCCAATCCTAGAGTAGTCACCAAGGCCGGCGGGTGTGCACCGCCGGCCGCGAACTCGCCCCCAGGAGTCACCACGATGCCGACCGTCCTTGAGAACCTCGACCGCCACGCCTTCGGTCCCCGGGAAGGGGCCGTCACCCGCCGCTCGTTCGTCGCCGCCCTCTCGCTCGCCGCCGTCGCCGTGGGGACGGGCTGGACCGGCGCCCGCGCCCAGGACGAGTTCACCGCCGCCCTGGCGACGCCGTACCGGGCGGACGCGGCGCTCAACCTCCGCGAGGGCCCCGGTACCTCGTTCCGGGTCCTCACCGTCGTTCCCGCCGGCGGCTACGTGACCGGCAGCTCGGACGTGTCGAACGGCTACCGCAAGGTCTCCTACCAGGGCGTGCTCGGCTGGGTCGTCAGCGGCGGGCTGAGCATCACCAACGGCGGCAGCATGGACTTCGGTCCGGTCGTCGGCACCGGGAAGACCACGTCCGACCTCAACCTGCGCACCGGCCCCACCCTGATCCACGACGTGGTCCTCGTCATCCCGGCGGGGGCGACGATCAACCTCTACGACCGCACCCAGGACGGCTTCCGTGGCGTCGGCTACGGAGGGAAGGTCGGCTGGTCGTCCGCGGCGTACATCACGACCGGCGGCACTACCCCGCCGCCGCCGCCGACCGGGACCGCGAAGACGACCACGGACCTCAACCTGCGGGCCAGCGCGAGCACCAGCGCCAAGATCCTGCTGGTGATGCCGGCCGGCGCCACGGTCACCCTCGGCGCGCAGAGCAGCAACGGCTTCCGCCAGGTTACCTACAACGGCGTCTCCGGGTGGGCCTTCGCCGAGTACCTGAGCACGTCTGGCGGCGGCCAGCAGCCGGGAACCGCGAAGACCACCACTTCCCTCAATCTCCGCGCTCAGCCGAGCACCAGCGCCAAGATCCTGCTGGTGATGCCGGCTGGCGCCACCGTCAGCGTCACGGACGAGCTCTCGAACGGGTTCCGCAAGGTCGCCTACAACGGGACGACCGGGTGGGCCTTCAACGAGTACCTCGCCTGACGCACTGCTAGGGTGGGGTGACGGCCGCGCGGCCGTCGCCCCGCCGCCCCAAACGCTCTCTTCCTCCCCCGACCCCTCGCCCCCGTCCGGCACCCCTCCGCCGGTCGGACGAGGCACCCGGGGCGGCCGAGGACCCAGCCAGTCCTCGACCAGACACCCCGGTTGCCCGGACCCAGCCAGTCCGGGCGACCGACAACGTGGCGGCCCCGGGCCCAGCCAGCCCGGGGCCGCCGCCGTTTTCGGGGGCTCTCACCGATTCCCCCCCACGTCCCATGTCGCCAGAGGGACCGTCGGGTAGCGCGAAGGTGTCCCAAGGAGTCGTGTGTCCCCCGTCGCCTCGTTGTCACCTAGTCCCCCAGCGCGGCCCCCAACTCCGTCGGCCGCGCCCTAACCCCGAGCGGCGTCACTGGCGACCGGGTCGTCAGCCGGTCCCAGAGCACGGCGGCCCGTAGGCGTCGCCGCGATATCGCGCCACGGCGGCCCAAGCCGTGCTCAGGCCCCGGCGACGGATTGGACTGGAATCGTCGACGCTACGGGGAGGGACGGGAAGATGCGGGTGGTCGTCACCGGCGGGAGCGGGCGGGCCGGCCGTGAGGTCGTGCGGGCGCTGGCGGACAACGGGCACGAGGTGGTCAACCTCGACCTCGCCCCGCCGCCGCCCGGGGTCGACCTGCCGGGCACGTTCTGCCATGTCGAGCTAACCGACCTCGGGGAGGTCTACGACGTCCTCTTCCAGTTTCGGCCGGACGGAGTGTGCCACCTCGCCGCCAACCCGTCGCCCGAGGGGCAGGCGCGGATCGACGTCTTTCGCAACAACACGCTGTCGGCGTTCAACGTGCTCCAGGCCGCCGGCGACGTCGGGGTGCGGCGGGTGGTCTACGCCTCGAGCGAGACGGTGACCGGCATCATCCACGGCGCGAAGCCCTCCCGGGTCCCCTTCGACGAGTCGGAGCGCCACGACGCGCCGAACGCCTACGCGCTCAGCAAGTACCTCTCGGAGGTGATCGCCGACTCGATGACCCTCCGCTACCCGGCGACCCCCTACGTCGGCCTCCGGTTGAGCAACGTCATCCCCGCCGACGGCTACGCGATGCTCGCCGCCCGACGCGCCGACCCGGCCCAGGGCGCCTTCAACCTCTGGAGCTACGTCGACGCGCGGGACGTCGGCACCGCCTTCCGGGCGGCGCTGGAAGGGGAGTCGACGGGTAACGAGGTCTTCCTCGTCGCCGCCGCCGACACCGCCATGGAACGGGGCCTCCGGGATCTGGTCGCCGAGCACCTCGGGGAGACGGACCTCGTCGCGGCGGGCCACGACGACCATGCGTCGGCCTTCGACTGCGGGAAGATGGAGCGCGTCTTCGGCTGGCGGGCCGTGTACTCCTGGCGCGACCAGCCCGGCGGCTAGGCCGCCCCGGGCCGCGGGATGCGATCGCCGACGCTGACGGCAGGGTATCGCTCCAAACTCCCGACGGACGCCGTTTGGTCGGCGAGCCCGCGGCCTGTGCCGGGTGCGGGGCCCGCAGCACGCGGTTGGCGCGGACAGTGACCACGGACCGGTCCGGCGGAGACAGATCGCAGCGGGAGGCGAGGTGCTGAAGGATCTGAACCGGGAAGACTGGCTGGCGGCCCTCGGACTCTCGCCGGACCAGATCCCCGCCATGCTGGTGCTGCGCGGCACGCGCAACCTACGCCGGCACTTCGCGGCCCATGCGGCCCTCTTCGAGGACGTGGTCGAGGTCGGCTCGCCCAACGCGCTCTTCGAAGACGTGCTCGTCGGCCGCTACGGTGGCGTGCCGGTCGGCTACGCCTCCGTCTACGGCCCGGCGATGGCCTCGGAGATCGCCCACGTCTTCGGCGCGCTGGGCACGCCCGTGCTGGTCCAGACCGGCGTCTGCGGCGCGCTCGGCGACCACGTCGGCGCCGGGGACCTGGTCGTCGCGACGGCCGCCGGCTGCGGCGACGGCGCCGCGGCCTGTTATCTCCCCGGCCAGGCGGTGGTCGAGGCCACGCCGGCGCTGGTGGATCGCCTGACCGCCCGTCCCTCCCCGGTCCCGCGCCACGTCGGGCCCGTCTGGACGACGGCGGCGCTGCTCGCCGAGGGACGGGCCGAGGTCGACGCCTGGCACGACGCGGGGTACATCGCCGTCGACATGGAGACGGCGAGCGCCTTCGCCGTCGCGGAGCACTTCGGGATGGCCCGGGCGGCGATCCTCTCCGCCTACGACAACCCGCGGCGGGGGGAGCACCTGCTGCTCGACGAGGCCCACAAGTCCGCGGCCCGCGCCGCCGGCGAGGCAGCGGCGCTCGCCGCCGTCCTCGCCCTCGTCGCCGACCAGCCGTGTCTCCCGGTGGCATCCCAGGCTCCCGTGGCGACCGCCGCGCGCCCGTAGTGGCAGACGGCGCCCCGCCTCGTCTGCGCCTACCTCGGGGCGGGCGGTGACCACTCGGCCGATGGGTACCTCGATCGATCCCGGCGTCCCTCGCCCCGACCCGCACCCCCGAGGAGAGCGCCCGCGATGCCCCTCCCGAAGCGCGCGCGGCTGCTCGCCCGCCTGAACCGTCGCCTGGCGAACCCGGTCGCGCGTCTCTTCGCCGGCCGCGTTCCGCCCCTCGCCATCGTCGGACACACCGGTCGCCGCTCCGGGATCGCCTACCGGGTCCCGGTGGTGGCCTTCGCCCACGGGGACGGCTACCTGATCGCCCTCACCTACGGGCCAGAGGCGGACTGGGACCGCAACGTGCTCGCCCGTGGCGCCTGTACCCTGGAGCGAAGCGGCCGAACGGTCTCGCTCGGTGCGCCCCGCCTGGTCGGTCCCGACGAGGCCCTGCCAGTGCTCTCCGCCCCGGTGCGGGCCGTCCTCCGAGCCCTGAAGGTGGGCGCCTTTCTCCAGCTCACCCCCGACCCCGGCCTGCCCCCTCCCGCCGGGACGAGACCGGGCTGAGTCCCTCGCGGGGAGTGTCGTCTGCCGCTGGCAACGACCGGGTGGGACGCGGTCGTCTCCCCGTCACCCGCCGCGGACGCCCCCGATCTCCCGAACCCCCATGCTCGAGACAGCAGCCTGAGGATCGGGAACGCTCCTCGTCCGCCTACCCCTCGACACCGGGGTCGTCCGCGGCCTGCGTCGCCTCGGCGCCGAGCACCACCGGTAGACCGTCGAACCATCCCAGCACCGCCCGTTCGTGCGCCAGACCGAACGCCAGCGTCGCCAGCGCGAAGGGATCCGCGTGGTTCCCGGCGGCGGCTGCCTCCGCCTGGAGCCGCTCGTACCCGGCCAATCGCTCGGCGTGAACGGCCCGATGGCGCGCCAGGAACATCGCCAGCCGGTCAGGCGGCAGGTGCCGTCCGAACGCCACCGTCAGCAGCAGCGGGAAGCGGATCGTCTCCGACCCCGGCTCCTGGTCGATCCAGGCGGCGAAGGCGTCCCGCCCCGCCGCCGTGATCGCGTAGGGCCGGCGGTCCCGGCGACCGCGCTCGCCGGCCTCGACCAGCCCGGCGCCGGCCATCGCCGCCAGCTCCCGGTAGACCTGGCTCTGCGTGAGCGACCAGAAGTTGCCGATCCGGCGCTGCGCGAGGGCGACGAGGTCCCACCCCGTCATCGGTCCCTCGTGCAGGAACCCGAGCAGGGAGGCCGCCGTGGCATTCAGGGGGAACCCGACCATTGCGCCTCCTCCGTGCTGCGCCTTGACATGACACAATGTCAGGTCTATGCTGGCCAGCATACCACCTGGCATTGTGTCAGGTGGAAAGCATCGATCGGCGCACGGGACGCCGTCGACGAGGTCCGGACCATGGAGCACGCCTCAGCCCGAACGGCGCTGGCCCGGCTCCACACAGGCCACAGGCGGCGTCGCGTCGGCTTGAGGCTCTGAGGTTGAGAGGGGCTCCTCGCCTCCGAACGGCGGTGGGTTCGACGGCGCTACCGCCGGTCGCCCCGTGGGGCGGGGTAACCGCAGCGGACGCTCCGCCGTCGGTCGCGCCAGCGACGTGAACGCGCGTGCTTCGCCGGTCGGGCGGACGCCTGGGACGCCTGGGACGCCGGCCGCGGCCGGACCTTCCCCGTGGATGCGATGCGGCGGACGGGCGGGCGATGCCCTCCCTCGCGCGGTCCGGTTCTCCCATCCGTCCCGCCGAAACGTAGCGAGGGGAGGCATCGCATGGGTCACCCGGCACCGCCGGAGGAGCACGCGTCGACGGTCCGACCGGGCGCGTCGCCGGCCATGTCCGAGGAGTCGCGCCGGATGGCGGGCGTCATCCTCCTGGTCCTGCCGACCGCGATGTTCGGGGGCGTCTCGCTCCTCAGCCAGCTCCTCGACGACGGGTCCGGCTATGCCGAGAACCCGCTCCGCCAGGACCTCTGGCGCGCCGGCCACGCCCACGCCGCGGTCCTCCTGCTCCTCACCCTGATCGCCCTCCGCTGGGTCGACGACGCCGTGCTCTCGCCGCCGTGGAAGAGCGTCGCCCGCCACGCGATCCCCGCGGCCGCGATCCTGATGCCCGCCGGCTTCTTCCTCTCCGTCCTCTCCCCGACGGCCGAAGACCCGAATGCCCTGATCGCGCTGACCTTCCTCGGCGCGGCCGTCCTCGCCGTCGGCGTCGTCACCCTCGGGATCGGCCTCGTCCGCAGACCGACCCGGGCGCGCGGATAGGGAATCCGTCTGTCCGGTGGTGGTTTGGGGGGCGCCGACGGCCGGGCCCGCCTGGGGCCAGCCCCGAGGTCGGGCGCTCGGGCACCGGGCCGACCGTGGACCCGCCGGGCGAAGCCTCCGGTGATCACGCGGACTCGTATGGCGCCCCACGGGGCGACCGAGGCACCCACCGCGCCGCGTCGCGCCCTTGAAAACGGGAGAGCCGGGGGACCCGAAGGTCCCCCGGCTCGGCACGCGTCCTTGCCCTCTCGCGGCCGTCCGTCGCCTTACCCGTCCGCGACGATCGCCAGGTCGACGCTCTCGCGCGCCTCGGCGGGGGTGACGCGGAAGTGGTCCATCGTCAGGCACTCGGTCGGGCACCAGTCGACGCAGATGCCGCAGCGGATGCACGACCGCTCGTCGATCACCATCGCCGCCGCGTTCGGCCCGAGCTCGGCGCGCGCCATGCTGGCGAGCTCGGGGTCGTTGTCGATGCTGGCGATCCGGTCGAGCGAGATCATCTCGATGCACTCGTGGGGGCAGGCGTCGACGCAGCCGTTGCAGAGGATGCAGCGGTTGCCGTCGATGAAGATGTTGAGCTGGCACTGGAGGCAGCGCTTGGCCTCCTCGAACCCGATCGGCTTGGTGAAGCCGATCTCCGCTTCCAGCGTCGTGTCGCCGGTCCCGATCCCCCGCTGGGGCACCGGCAGCGTCGGCATCTCCTGGCGGGCGACGCCGGCGTAGTCATCGCCCCAGATCAGCCGACGGCTCATCGCCGTCAGGCTCCACTCGGCAACGCCCTCAGCGACGAGCGGGTTCGGGGTGGCGATGAACTCGGTCGGGACGCGGGTGATCTCCATCTCCTTGATCTTCGGCCGGGCCCCGCGCATCGCCTGGTCGATCAGGTCGGCGACGCGGCGGCCCTCGCCGATGGAGGAGATGAAGTTGGTCGGGTTGACGACGTAGTCGCCGGCCGCCCAGACGTTCGGCAGCTCGGTGCGCAGGTTCTGGTCGAGCAGCGGCACCCCGCGCCGGTCGCGGTTGGGCAGGAGGTCGCCGAGGAAGCGGTTGTCCTGCTTCTGGCCGATCGCGGCGAGGACCATGTCGCAGTCGATCACGAACTCGGAGCCGGCGACCGGCTCGGGCCGGCGGCGGCCCTGGGCGTCGGCCTCGCCGAGCTCGTTGCGGATCAGTTCGAGGCCGACCACCTTGCCGTGCTCGTCGCCGACGACGCGGGTGGGCGAGACCATGTACATGATCTCGACGCCCTCGATCTCGGCCTCGTGGAGCTCGAGCTCCTCGACCGGGATCTCCTGGATGCTGCGGCGGTAGGTCATCACCGACCGCTCGGCGCCCATCCGGAGCACGGTCCGGACGCAGTCCATCGAGGTGAAGCCGCCGCCGACGGTGACGCAGCGGCGGCCGACCCACACGTCCTGCTGGCCGAGGCTGACGTCCTCGAGGAACTTGAGCCCGGAGACGACGCCGTCGAGGTCCTCGCCGGGGATCCCCAGCGACTGGGGCGTCTGGCAGCCGGCCGAGATCAGCACCGCGTCGTGGCGCTGGGAGAGCTCCTCGAAGGAGACGTCCTTGCCGACCTCGCAGTTGTACTTGACCTCGATCCCGAGGTCGGTGATCAGCTCGACCTCTTCCATGATCACGTCGCGCGGCAGGCGCCACTCCGGGACGCCGGTCCACATCACGCCGCCGGGGACGGGGAAGCGCTCGTAGATCGTGACCTGGTAGCCCTTGCGGGCGAGCTGGCGGGCGGCGGTGAGGCCGTTGACGCCGGCGCCGACGATCCCGACGGTCAGCCCGTTCGGGGGCGGCGGGGTCTCGCGGCGAGAGTCCCCGCGGTAGTCGGCGGCGACCCGCTTGAGGTAGCAGATGCCGATCGGGGCGTCGACTTCTTTCCGGCGGCAGGCGTCCTCGCAGGGGCGGGCGCACATCCGACCGAGGCAGCCGGGGAAGACGTTGTGCTCGCGGTTGAGCTCGAAGGAGTCGTCGTAGCGGCCGTCGGCGATGAAGGCGATGTAGCGGGAGATGTCGGTGTGGGCCGGGCAGGCCGACATGCAGGGGATGTTGTCGGAGAACCACTGGGGGTCGCCGGAGAAGATGGGGTAGCGCTTGCCGGAGCGCTGGGCGTAGGGGGCGTGGAAGGAGGCGTCGACGAAGGCGAGGAGGCGGATTCGGCGGGTGTCCTCGACCTCGATGTCGAAGCCCTGGCCGGGGATGCCGTGGGAGACGAGCGCGCCGGTGGCGAGCTCGATCTCGGCGTCGGTCATGGCACGGAAGCGGTCGGCCGGCGCCCCGCAGGAGGGGCAGGCGTCGGGCGGCGCGGCGCCCTCGTGGATCCACCCGCAGACCTTGCAGCGGAACATGGCAATCGCTCCCGGGTCTCAGCGCCGACGGGCCAACGCCGCCCCGCGGGGGCGCCAACGAGTCGGGAACTAGGACGCAATCGACACCGAGTATACATTGGCTTCCCGCCCCTCCCGGCGGGGGGGCAGTCGCGGCTCCGGCACCGCTGCCGGAGCCGCGGCCAGGCGGATTCCCCACGACACACTGGTGCGCCCTCGGCTCCGCCACGAGCAGGACTCCTGGCGGGCCCACCAGGTCGCGACGCCCCTCCCAGCGGCGAGCGCCCCCGGGGTCGCTTGGGGTGGGGCCTGGCGGCTGGCGGGGGAGGGCATGGGCCCCTCGGACGGCCGGTTGCCCCGCCGGCAACCGGCCGGTCGGCCTTCTCAGGATAGAACATATGTTCTAGTGTTGTTGCCGACGGCAGGCCGACCCACGGGGCGGCCGCCGCCGGCGGCCGGGACCATTGGCCGCCGCCAGATCGGGAGGGTCGGCCATGCCCATCGCCTGCGTCCACGTCCCCCACTTCGCGCTGCGGGTCGCGCTGCTCGACCGGCCGGAGCTCGACGGCGCCCCGCTGGCGCTCGGCCCGGAGCCGGGTGCCCGCCCGCTCATCGCCGACCGCACCCCGGAGGCGGCCGCCCGCGGGGTCCGCCCCGGGATGACCCTGCGCGAGGCGGCCGCCCTCGCCCCCGACCTGGTCATCGTCTCCCCCGACCCGGCCAACGAGGCGGCGGTCTTCGGGCGGCTGCTCGACCGCCTGGAGGAGGTCAGCCCGCTGGTCGAGGCCGACGCGCCGGGGCGCTGCTACGTCGACCTGCGGGGCCTGGGGCGGCGCCTCGGCCCCCCGGACGCCGCCGCCGGTGTCCTCCTCGCGGCGGCCCCGCCGCTCCTGCGGCCGCGGGTCGGGGTCGCGCCGGGCCGGTT
>CADCWG010000253.1 GCA_902806335.1 uncultured Thermomicrobiales bacterium
GAGGCCGATCCCCGCCTCGTCGAGCGCCGCGAGGATCTGACGGCTCATCATATCCTTAACATCGCGTACGCCCCTAGCCTCCGTCACGAAGCGGACCGTCAGCTCCAGCCAGTTGTCCGTGAGCCGGTAGTAGACCTTCGGCTCTGGCCCGGGCAACCGGACGGCGTACCGCTCCCCGACGGCGGCGATGGTGCCGCGGCTGGCCTCCTGGATCTCCCGCGAGTGGCGCTGAGCGGCCGCCAGCAGGATCTTCTCGGCGCGGTCGCGGTCGGCGGCGTAGGGGATGGGGAGGGAGAGCTCTTCCCAGATGTAGGGGAACTCGCGGGTGTAGTTGTAGATCGGCTCGTCGAAGATCTTGTCGTTGCTGACCGTGACCACCCGTCCGGTGTGCTGGCGGCTGCGGACCCAGACCGCCGGGTCCGCCCCCTGTGCCGCCGGCGGCTGCCCCATCTCCATGATCGTGGTCTGGATCAGGCCGAGGTTGATCACGTCGCCGCGTACCCCGCCCATCGTGATCCTGTCCCCGACGGTGAAGTTGCTGCCGCGCAGGATGACGAAGTACCCCGCCACCGCCGTCACCACCCGCTGCAGCGCGAAGGCGAGACCGGCGGTGACCAGCCCGAGGGCGGTCGCCGCCCGCGTCGGATCGTCGAACCAGACCGAGAGGACGCCCAGGATCAGGAGCACGGTCGTGCTCAGGTTGATGGCCTGGCGTGCCCAGAAGCGCGCCCGTTCGTCGCGACCGGGACCGAGGACGGTCCGTGCCAGCCCGGACAATCCGCGCCGCAGCGCCCAGACGATGCCGACGAAGACGGCCGTCAGCAGCAGCTTCTGACCGTTCTCGGCGGTCACCCCGACAAGCCGGATCCCGAACACCTCCACGCGGCGCACCCTCCGTTGAGTCGAGTACGGCGCCGACGGTCACCCGGCGGCGGGTAAGCCCCCCACGTTTGCCCGGCCGTCCGCACCGCGCTCGGCCGCGGCCGTGCCGTCGGGAAGATCGCCCCGCTTGCCGGGTCCGTCGTCGGGCGTATCCGATCGGTCGTTCGGCGCGTCCGGAGCGTCGCCGGGCGAGCCCGCCCAACTCCGCTCGGCGGGGGCGAGCACCCGGACGACGACGACCCGCAGCGCCCCGGCGAGCGGGATGGCCACCAGCGCCCCGAGCAGGCCGCCGACCGCCGACCCCGCCAGCAGGGCGAAGAGCGAGACCAGCGGTGGGATGTCCGCCTGCCGACGCATCATCGCCGGGAGCAGCAGGTTGCTTTCCAGTTGCTGCATCACGAGGTAGAAGGCGAGAACGAACGCCGCCTGGCGGGGCGACTCGGTCAGCGCGATCGCCAGGGCCGGGACGCTCGCCAGGATCGGGCCGACCACCGGCACCAACTCGCCCGCGGCAGCGATCAGCGCGAGCACCAGCGGGTAGTCGACGCCGATCACGAGCAGACCGCCGTAGACCAGCGCGCCGACGATCACCGCGTTGGCGAGCGTCGCCCGCACGTAGCCGCCCATCGTCTCGCCGACCGCCGTCAGCACCCCGTCGGCGCGGCCCTGCCGGTCCGGCGGCACCAGCCCGAGCACGAACCGGCGCAGGGCCGGCGCGGCGGCCAGCCAGTAGGCCGACATGAACAGGACCAGGACGATCTCGAGGGTGGACGAAACGACCGCCAGCGGCAGCCCGACGAGGGCGCCGGTGAATCGGTCCACCGCCGCCTGGACCGCCGCCACGACCCGGTCGGCCCCGACCGGGTCGACCTCGGCGAACCAGGCCCTCCCCCGACCGATCAGCCCCGGCGCCGCGATGACCAACTGCTGGCCCTGCCGGACCAGCGTCGGCACCGCCAGCCAGCCGGCGAGCGCGGCGCCGACGACCAGGACGACGTAGACGAGGGCAACCGCGGCGCCGCGCGGCAGCCGCCGCTCCAGTCGGTCGACGAGCGGCGCCAGCGCCTGGGCGACCACGACCGCCGCCAGGAGCAGCGCCAGGGGCCGGGCCAGGAGGTAGGCGAGCACCAGCAAGGCAAACGCCAGGGCGAGCACGACCGCCCCCGCCGCCGGGCCACGCCACCACGGGGCAGAGACGGTCTGCGGCGGTCGTGCCCCAACAGGAGGAGCGTCGACCGGAGCGGCAGGACGCGCCGTCGTGGGCGCCATGGCGGTCTCCCTGTACGGTTGCGCCGGATGGTCCTTAGGTCCTCAATGGTGATCGGGACGACCGGAAACGGTAATGAGCCGCGAGCGCCCATCGGTATCGTCCGCACGCTCGGTGCCGGTCGCCCCGCCGAGGTTGTGCCCAACCGGCGGAACGCCCGCGTGTGTTCTACTAAGGGGGCCGCAGCTAACCATCGGTGTCGACGCTCACTGTGTATCCCGGCGCGGTCAACCCAGCCCGGGAGCTTCGCGAGGCCGCGATGGTCATGCCTACCTCATCCCCGCAACGGAGGTGGTCGGTCACCGGAGGACGCCAGCGTCTTTCCGGCTGGCGGCAGACCTTGCCGCGTCTCTCCGCGGCGGCGGCGAACAGCGAGCCGGAGCGGGCGCTTGAGCAAGCGCTGCGCTGGCTCCGCTGGGTGGTCCTGGCCACGATGCTCCTGATCACGCTGGCGTGGCCGACCGAGGGGAAGACCGGGCACCAGATCTGGGCGTTCGTGGTCGCGTTCGCTGGCTACAACGTGCTGGTGGAGGTGCTGCGGGCCGCGGTGCCGGCGCTCCACGGGTTCGGCTGGGTCCCGTTGCTGGATCTGCCGGTCGCCGGGTTGCTCTACTTCTTCGACGCGGAGCCGGGCGGCCCGCTGTTCGTGGCGTTCTACCTCGCCGTCGTCACCGCGGCGATCTGCTGGCCCCTCCGGCCGACGCTGCTCTACACCGCGGCGGTCGTCGTCCTGATCGTGCTGGTTGCCCCGACCCTCCCGCAGTGGTCCCCGTCCCCGGGCAGCATCCGCCAGCTGGCGGGACGGATGGTCGTCCTGGCCATGGTCGGGGGGGGCACCGCCCTGTTCATGCTGCGGATGACCGCCGAAGAGGACGCCGGCCGAAGGAGTCGACTCGAGGCGACCCGGCTGGAGGACCTGGACCGGCTCAGGGTCGACTTTATCGCCTCGATCTCCCACGATCTCCGCACCCCGCTGACCGCGGTCCGGGCCGGCCTTGGGATGCTGGAGACCGCCGCCGCGCCGCGGCTGCGGGACGACGAGCGGGACTTACTTGGGAGCACGCGGCGCAGTGCCGAGCGGTTGGGTGTCCTCATCGACGACCTCCTCGCGTACAACCAGTTCGAGGCCAGGACCCTGCGGCTCGAACCGGCACCGCTGGACCTCCGCTCCGTCGTCACCGATGCGATGGCCACCGTTCACCCGCTGATCCGCAGCAAGAACCAGACGTTGGAGGTGGACCTTCCGGCCCCGCTCCCCGTCGATGGCGACGCGCGGCGCCTCGGGCAGGCGGTGGTCAATCTGCTCGCGAATGCCCACGAGCACACGCCGCGTGGCACGCGGATCGAGGTCGCCGGTCGCGCGGACGCGCGCGAGGTGCGATTGGTCGTCGCGGACGACGGGCCGGGGATACCGGCCGACGACCTGGGGACCATCTTCGAGCGTTTTCACCGGCTCGAAGGGGCGGGACGGGGGTCGGGTCTCGGACTGGCGATCGCGCGTGGCCTCGTCGACCTGCACGGCGGACACCTCTGGGCCGAGCGCCGCTCCGGGGAGGGGGCCGCCTTCGTGGTCACGCTGCCGCGCCGACCCGAGGGAGGAATGCCGTGACGCTGCGGGTGCTCATCGCCGACGACGCCGCCGAGATCGCCGAGATCGTCGCGTTCGGGGCGCGGATGACCTGGCCGGGGTGCCAGGTGGAGCTCGCCGCCGACGGCGCGGAGGCGCTGGCAAGCTTCGCCGCGGAGCCGGCCGACCTCGTGATCCTGGACGTGGCGATGCCGCCGCCCGACGGCTTCGAGGTCTGCCGGCGGATCCGCGAGGTGTCCCAGGTCCCGATCCTGATGCTGACCGTGCGCGACGCCACCGTCGACAAGATCCGCGCCCTCGACCTCGGGGCCGACGACTACCTCACCAAGCCGTTCGACCACCTGGAACTGCTCGCGCGCCTGCGTGCGCTCGTCCGGCGCGCGGGGACCCCGTCGGCCGCGTCGGGCGGCGGGTTCGTGAGCGGCGACCTGTCGATCGACTTCGCGGCGCGCGAGGTCCGCCTGGGCGCGGACATCGTTCGTCTGACGTCGACCGAGTATCGGCTCCTCGAGGAGCTGGCCCGCCACGCCGGCTCCGTCCTCCCACACCACCTGCTGCTGGAGCGGGTGTGGGGGTCGGAGTGGGCGGGCGACCCGGGCTACCTGAAGGTGTTCGTGCGCCGGCTCCGCCAGAAGCTCGGCGACGACGCCGAGCGGCCGCGGTACATCGGGACCGAGTGGGGGATCGGGTACCGGATGATCCTCCCGGGTTGACCCGTCATGCCTGTTTCGCGCCCTCCCCAACCTCGTCGGGCTCACCGTTGCTAGCGCGCTGTTCCCACGGCCAGCGGCCGTCGATCTCCAACTCCAGCTCCACGCTCAGGAACGTCCGGATGGCGACGATGACCGCCAGTATGCCGACGGAGTGGAACGTGGGGTCGATGGCCACGGTGCGGATGATGTCGGCGGCGATCAGGAACTCCAGACCCAGCAGGATCGCCCGCCCGATGGCCTGTCGGTACCGGCGGTAGTGCGCCAGAGGCGTCCCGCCCCGCCAGCGCATGGCATAGAGCGCGGTTGACCAGAGCATGCCGACGACGATGACGGTGACGCCGGTCGCGTCGACCCCTCTGCCGACCAACTCCACGGCCTCGGTAAACGTCATCCTCGTCCCTCGGCCGCTCCGTCCACTGGGCCGATCGTCCTGGGACCTTCGATCCCGGCCAGGATGCGGTCTCGGCGGGCAGCGGCGAGGTCGCGTCGGAGCGCGGCGACCTCGGCAAGCAGCGCGGCGCGGTCGTCGGCGTCCCGGCCGGTTCCCGGCTGGTTGCCCACCAGGTAGCTGGCGATCGACGCCGTGATGAACCCGAAGACGCTGACGGCGTAGACGCGCTCGAGCACCGCGATCGTCCGCGCCTCGGGGCTGACGACGTACTTCTCGTTGTTGATGGTCGTCACCATCGCGGCCGACCACCAGATCGCGTCCCCGAACGACCGGATCGGCGCGTCCTCGACCTCGCGGTCGAAGAAGAGGACCCCGACCGCGCTGGCGACGACGACCAGGACCGTCAGCACGCCGACGTAGGCAAACTGCCGACCGCGCGTGACCTGGCGCAGGACGCGCATGCCGCGGTTGATGCCGCCGAGGAAGCGGACGAGGCTCAGCGACCGCAGGGCCCGCGCGGCCCGCAGGACGCGCAGCGGGCGGAGGAAGGGCAGTGCCAACGAGAGCGCGGCGAGCCAGTTGCGCCGGAGAAACACCCACTTGCCCGGGGCTACGGCGAAGCGGATGACGAAGTCGATCAGGAAGAGCGCCCAGATCACCTGCAGGGCTCGGTCGAGCCACGCCCGGCCGCCGCCGCCGAGGTCAACCGACGCGTAGTCGACCAGGAGCAGGCCGAGGAAGACCAACCCGAGGGCGGCCATGGTCGGTTCCAGGATGTCCTGCAGGTGTTCCAGCAGCTCGGACCGCTCGCCGCGGACGGCGGCCGTCCGGGCTTCCCGGTCCACTCCCGGTGGCTGGCTCTCGGGCGCCATCGCGCCTCCTTAGATGTTGCTCGAGCCCGCTCTGGGACCTCTGTGGTGCCCTCGACCTGCGTTGCCGCCCCACGCCCCAGTAATCGTGCTGTCACGCCGGGTCTCCGTCCGGGGACGCGGGCAGAAACGGCCCGGTAGCGGCGATCGCACGAGGATGCGTCGGTGCGTCCGAGGCGCACCCCTTATGCTAGTCCCCAGCCCTGGTCGCAGGACGCCCGCCGCGCGAGCCGGCGAAGGGTCCGGCCCCACGATCCAGATCCAGGCGCGGAGGAGGACGAGCGCATGGCGCGCCGCCGGTTGGACACGCTCTCGCTCGTCGCCCACCGGCTGGTCGTGCTCCTGTCGTGGGTCACGGTCGCGGCCAGCGTGGCGCTGATCGCGGTCTTCGCCCTCTTCGACGACGCCACCACCGGCTACACCAGCGGCGTGCCCCCGCTCCAGTTCTACCGGGAGCTGGCCGGCGATCGCCTGGACGACTACGCCGGGGTGTTCGTGGTCGCCCACAACTCCGGGGACCGGGTCGGGGCCGCCAACCAGGCGCTCGCGTACGGGGCCGACATCGTCGAGATCGACGTGGTCGCCCTCGACGGCCGACTCTACGCCGCCCACCAGCCGCCGATCCCGTTCGTCGGCCCCCAGGTGTTCCGCGGGCCGACGCTGGAGGAGATCTGGACCGTCGCGGCGCTCGCCGACGTCGTCAAGCTCGACCTCAAGCAGGCGTCGCCGACCTTCCTCGGCCTGGTGGCCGACTTCCTCGCCGTGCGGGGGGCGGAGCGGCAGGTCATCGTCGCGTCGGACGACGTCGGGTCGCTCCGGTTTCTCCGCCAGCGGTGGCCGGACGCCTTCCGCTTCCTCAGCGTCCGGGACCGGGACGCGGCGGACGCCCTGCTGGCCGACCCGGCGTTGGCCGCGCTGGTCGACGGCGTGTCGATCCGGGAGGGGCTGGTGGACTTGGAGACCGCGGCCTGGCTCGGCGCCCAGGGGCTCTACGTTCTGGCCTGGACCGTCAACGACCTGCAGCGGGTGAACGAGCTAGTCCGACTCGGCGTCGACGCGGTGACGACCGACAACCTGGCGATCATGCGCCTCCTCGGGGGGAGCCGGCGCGACGAGCTGCGGCTCGTCCGCTGACGACCGGCGCGGGCCCCTCGGTGTGGTGCTCGCGAAGGCGACGCCGAGGACGAACCCGACCAGTACGGCGGCGGCCAGCGCCCACCCCAGCCGGACCTCCGCCCGCCGGACGATGACGCCGACCTCGATCAACACGAAGTTGTCGACCACGACGAGGGCCACCCCCGCGAGGGCCACCGCCGCGATCGCCAGCCGCAGCGTCCCCCGGGTCCATCGCCGTGACGCTTCCGGGCCCGATGGCCCCGTGTCGTCCCGCCTCACGGCTCGTCCATCCACACGGAAATCAGCGTCACGCCACGTTCTCCCTGCCTACGCTCGCTGCCCTAACGATTCCCTACGGCCGCCGGTCTCCGGGGCGGGGATCTTGGGTCGTCTATGGCGAGCCGCTTGGGCACCAACTCGTCGCCTGCCCTAAGTCGATCCCGATCGACGGCCCCGTCGGTCTGGACGTCGAGTCGGGTCGATCGGGACCGGTCGCCGGGCTACGCGTGGCGAGTGACGGTCGGTGATGAGGTTGACAACCACTAGGGCCGCGACAGCAACGAGCAGCACCAGGTGGACCAGATGGACCAGGATGCTCATCAGGTTGTCCAGCAGGTCCACGGTTGGTCCTGAGTCGACCAGGATGGTCCACGGGATCCCTCCAATCACATCAAACATAACGGTCTCCCTTCCGTCGGCTTCAGGGACGCTCGGTGTCGTCCCCTGCATCGTTGACGGGCCCCCGAGCGAGGGCCGAACGGGTCCCGCGAGCACGACATCGCGCGACCTGGTGAGCCCTCGCTACGGGGAGGACGAAGCGCCATGCCGCTCCAAAGCCTCGACGCGGATCACGCGCGGGCGGCAAGACATGGCGGCGGCATCGCTTGAGACGGCCACCTCGTCAGCGACGACGATCAACTTCGGGCCGACCGTGGAGACCTGGTGGCTGGCAACCTCGGTGTCGCTCTCGAAGCGTCCCGACGAGACGACGAAGGCCGTCACGGCGAGGGATCGGGGATCGAGGACGACGGACGAGACCTGGCCAATCGCGGTCCCCCCCTCGGTCACGACCCGTCGCTTCGTCAGGTCGCCGATTTCCAGCAACTCTCCGGCCGAGCCGAGGCCCTGCCCATCGCGCATCTTCGACGCATCGTCGATGGTCAGGGCGTCCGGGCCCACGGCGTGCACGTCGCTCGCGTGGATCACGCAGCGGTCGGTTGGTGCCGAGGACTCGTGGCCGGCGAAAGCGTCGGTAATGGCATTCTTGGCCTGCCGGATGAAGGACGGGTCACCACTCCTATCCACGGCGAAGGCGACGACGTGCTCGGCTCCGGCATCGAGGTAGACGCGGTCGATCGCGCCGAGGCGGCGACCTTCGGAGATCGCCAGCACTGTCAAACCCACGATCTGCTTCGTGTCCAATGGTTCGCTCCCTTCAGTGTTCGCTGCCACCGGTTGCTGTCTCTGGGGGGCTCGGTGACGAGAGATGTTTCCGCGCCTGCCGAGATTCGCCGGGACCGTGGCGAACGGGCCCGTTCCCCCGTCGGCGCCGGTGGCTCCTACTCGTCGTCGACGGGGGTCTGGTCCCAGCCTCGCTGTTCCATGTCGGCGGCGGTCATCGCCACCTCTAGGCGACGGCTGCCGGTCGCGACGCCTTCCCCGGCCGGCACGTAGTACCGGGTCTTGCCGAACATCAAGAATCCGCCCGCGTCGACGACGTAGAACTGCCGCCGATCCTCGAGCGTCAACAGGCCGGCGACGGTGCCGATGGGCTCGTTGTCGATCCCGAAGAGCTCGATGCCCTGGTACTTGTCGGTCGTGGTGGCCATGACTATTCCTCCTCCCTCTGGTCGCGAGCGTGGACCGGGAACTCGTTGTGGATTGGGGACCGTCCGCGCCCTCAGCTCTCCGTCGGTAGACGCGATCTCGTCGGAAGAAGCCCTCTGACCGATAGCAGATCGCAGCCGTGGCCGGTGAACCGTGGGCGGTTGGGAACGGGTTCTGTTGTCGCCCTCCGCAGAGCGACTCCCACCGGGAGGCGCCTTGGACGAGCTTAGGTTCGAGACGTGAACCCAGCGGTGACGGCTGGTGAACCCGTTGGTGGTCATCGGTGAACGGGGGTGAACCGATAGGTCGCAACGGTCGCGTGGGGAGCGCGGGCCGCCGATCGGCGGGACGAACGGCGATCGCTAGGAACGCGTCCCCTCCACACAAGCGTCAGGACCACGCCCGTCGCCGCCCCCCAGAATGACCGCCGGTGGCTCGGGAGCGGTGACGGTGCACCGATCCCTTGTGACGCTCGAGGGCTAGCGCCCGCCACCAGCGACCCCGGTTCGTGCGCATTCGTTCGTCAGCGCCATGTCGTGTCCACCGTGTGCGGCGAGTCCTCGTTCGATGCTACCGACGGGTCGGTACTTCCCGACCTTGTGACGGTGTGTAGAGCGTCACGCCGGCCGCCAAGGGTGCCGGCGCGCGCGGCCCACATCCCAAGTCCGGGGTTCGGGTCCAGACGCGGGGCGGCGTAGCCGCCACACGAGCGTGGCCGGCAGCCGCCTTTTCCTCTAGCCGGCGCGGCGGCCCCACGCTCCCGCGGCCGCGCGCCCAGACCCTGGGCGACGACGGCGGACGCTCACCCGATGCGCTTATTCGCCCTGGCCGTACCTCATCTCGGCGTCCGTGGCCCGGACCGTTGCCGCCTCACTGCGGCGGCGCCGACGCAGGGTCTGAAGCCGTCCTCGCGCCGTACCGCCGTTGCTCCCCACCGGGAGCCGTTCACCGACCGTCACCGATCGTCACCGAACACGTCACCGTCGCTCACCCGGACGTTCACGGCCCGCCAATACGGTTGCTGATGCGCGCCGCTGATGGCGGGCGGTCGGTACGGAGAAGCGCATGACGCGGCTCGTGGAAGCGCTCCACCGGTTGGGCGTCGAGGGCCAGGTCACGCTCTCCGGTCGGTGGGCCACGCTGGACGGCGAGCGGTGCCGGGTCTACGTGGCCGAGGCCCCGCACGGGCGCGGCTTCTACTCCTGGTGCGATGACCCCGCCGAGCGCGCGGTCGAGCACCACCCCGAAGCCGCCGGCGCCATCCTGGCCGGTCTGCGGCGCGCCGCCTGGACCCGACCACCGGGGCCGGGCGCGGTTGAGGGATCCCCCGCCCACGGCGGGGGTTAGCGGTGCCCCCACTTGAGGGTGGACGGTGCCACGGGCGGCCACGGGGGTCGCCCGCGATGGACCGAGGAGACGGGAGACGGCATGAGACTCGATGTGATCAGGAGATGGCTCGTCGGTGCTGGCGTCGGGACGCTGAGCCTGGGGCTGGTCGCGGCGGGATCGCCTGCGGCGCAGGCGCAGAACCCGACGGCGACGGCGGCCGTGGCCGGGGTGACCACCCCGCCGGTCGACCTCCACAACGGCACCTGCGCCAACCCGCAGCTCGAGCCGGACTACGAACTGGGTGACCTGACGCGCCAGTCGTACGACGAGATCGTCGACGACCTCGACGACGACGGCATCGCCAACGTCTACGAGGAGGGGTACCTCGCGGAGGACCTGGACGGCGACGGCGTGCTCGACGAGGGCGAGGACCTCAACGGCAACGGCATCGTCGATGTTGGGGTTGATACCAACGCGGACGGTCTGCTCGCCGACGACGAGATCGCCCGACCGGCCGGCGGGATCGGCCTCGAGGACGCCGACCGCGACGGCATCCTGAACCAGGACGAAGAGGGGTACCTCGCGGAGGACGCCAACGCCAACGGTGTGCTCGACGAGGGCGAGGACCTCGACGGCAACGGCGTCCTCGACCAGGGCATCGACGCCAACGGCGACGGCATGGTCGGTGAGGGCGAGGCCTTCGTGGTCGCGGTCGACCCCACCCCGCGGGTCTACAAGGCCGAGGCCGAGGTCGACGCCACCTTCGACGACCTCTTCGGTTCGCCGGAGATCGTCGCCGTCCACAAGAACGCCAACGAGTACGACACCATCATCGCCTGCGGCGAGCTGTCGCAGGCCGCCGACGCCGCGGACGAGGACCAGGTGGTGATCTCCCTGCGCCCGGTCAACGGCTCGGGCTACTACGGCTACGCGGTCTTTGAGCGCGACACCGGCAACTTCCCGGTCTTCGGCGAGAACACCACCGGCGTGACCGTCTACATGTTCGAGGGGCTGGCGAGCCAGCGCGAGCGCCTGTCGACCCCGACCCCGACGCTCGTCGAGGTGACCACCACCCCCGTCCCGCCGGTCGTGATCCAGGTGACAGCCACCCCGGCGCCTCCGACGGCGACGCCGGTGCCGCCCACAGCCACCCCGGTCCCGCCGACCGCGACCCCGACCGTGGCCGCGTTCGACCTCCCGACCGAGGTCACGATTGAGCTCGGCAACAGCGAGTTCAACCCGAACGAGTTCCGCATCGCCGCCGACACCGACGTCGAGGTGACGCTCGCGAACCTCTCGACCTCGGACGCCAACTTCACGATCGCCGAACTGGGGATCGACGAGACGCTCGCCCCGAACGAGACCCGAAGCATCACCGTCAACGCGCCCGCGGGCACCTACACCTACTTCTCGAACGTGCCGGGTCAGCGTGAGGCCGGCATGGAAGGCACGCTGATCGTCGGCCAGTAGCGAATCGCTTCGTTAGCCCCGAGGCACCGACACCTTCCGGGTCGGTGCCTTGGGCGCGGGGCGGCGCGGGCCCAAGGTCACCACTGCTGGGCTGACCGCGACGACTGACGGGGACCGGCAGAGCCCCGCGCCTGACGACACCGTCAGCGAACCGGCGCCTTGTTCACCGGTCTTGCGGTGGCCGACCACCACGACGAGAAGGGAAAGACCATGACGAACAAGCAGATCACGCTGCTTCGCAAGCTCAACGACTCGGAGATGGTGCTCGCCGACACCGGTGACGACGTTCGCGGCCACGCCGTCATCGACCGCGACGGCAACGAGGTCGGCGAGGTCTCGGCCCTGATGCTCGACGACGCCGAGTCGAGGGTCCGCGTCCTCCAGGTCAAGGCTGGCGGGTTTCTGGGCATCGGCGAGCGGACATTCCTGGTCCCGGTCGACGCGGTGACCAAGGTCGACGCCAAGCACGTCCACGTCGACCAGACCCGGGATCGGGTCGTCGGATCCCCCGCCTACGACCCCGACCTGGCCTACGAGCAGGACTACTACACCGACGTCTACGGGTACTACGGCTACGCCCCGTTCTGGGGTCCGGGATACCTCTACCCGGGGTTTCCCTACTACCGATAGCTTGCGGTCCCCGGTTGGTTCAGGGTGGACAGGCACCGGGACAACCCGAACGCACGCAGCGCCGCAGGGGTCCCGCTCATGCTGTCGGCGGGGGCCGTGCTGCTCTCGGTCGCCGCCGCGGGTGAGGGAGTGCTGAGGGGCGACGTCCTCTTGGCTCGGTGGGTCCAGGCGTCTCCCGAGTCGGTTGCCGCCCCTCTCTCCCGGTTCGCGGACTGGGTCGGGTCGATACCGACGCTCCTGGCGGCCGCCGCGACGATCACCGTCGTCCTTCTGATCGGGCGGCACTACATCGCGCCGGTGATGCTCGGTGCCGCGTTGCTTGGGCGGGCGCTGAACCCACTGATCAAGGACGTCGTCGAGAGCCCCCGCCCGCCGCCCGACCTCGTCCGCGTCACCGAGCGGGCCAGCGGATCGGGGTTCCCGAGCGGACACGTGATGGGGGTGGTGTTGCTCTACGGCAGCTGCGTCCTCCTCGCGCACCAGCTGGTCGGCCGGCCCAGGCTGCGCCTGCTCATCCAGGGGGCGGCCACCGCCATCGTGGTCACGACCGGTCTCGGGCGCATCTACACGGGGGCGCACTGGCCGTCGGACGTGCTGGGAGGCTACCTCTGGGGTGGCGTGGTCCTGCTCGTCGTCGTCCGTGGGGTACGGCTCCTCCGCATCCTGTCCCAGTGCCCCGACTGAGCACCTCGAGTCTCGCGAGCGCGCTCACAGACCGTCACCGTTTGTCACTCTCGGATTCACCGGCGCTCACCGAGGTGTTCACGCGCGCTCGATAGCGTGGGCACCGGCGGTTGGCACTGGGTCGGTCCACGACCGGGCGGCGTGCAGTCGGACACCGGGCCCGGGCTGGGCGCCCGGCGCGCCACGACGCAGACGCCCGCCGTGGCGCGGGACGCACCGTGGCCGACGTCGGCCCCGCACGACGCGAGTTCAGCGAGGAGGAGATTCGATGCGACAGCGACACCATCTCGGGGGGACGCGCCTCGCGGGATTGGGCCTGTCCCTGCTGCTGGCGGGCGTGCTCGCGGGCGGTACTCCCGCGTTGGCCCAGGAGTCGGCTCCGACGCTGCGGGCCCGTGTCATCACGCCGCCGGTCGATATCCACGCCGGCACCTGCGCCAACCCGCAGCTCGAGCCCGCCTACGAGCTGGGCGACATGACGATCCACGGCCGCGTCGCCGGTCCCGTCATCGTCGAAGACCCCATCGACGACGACCTCGACAACGACGGGGTGATCAACGCCGACGAGGATCGCTACCTCGAGGAGGATCTCGACGGGGATGATGTCCTCGACCCCGGCGAGGACCGGAACGGCAATGGGGTGCTCGAGACCGGCATCGACGCCAACGGCGACGACATCATCGACGCGGGCGAGGAGGTGCCGACGGAGCTGCCCCCGGCCTACTACCGGGCAGAGTCTACGGTCGACGCGACCTTCGACGACCTGTTCGATTCCCCCCACGTCGTGGCCGTCCACGCCAACGCCGACGAGTACGGCACCATCGTCGCCTGCGGCGAACTCACTGGGACCGAGGAGGACGGCCAGATCGTCGTCTCCCTACGGCCGGCGAACAGGTCGGGCTACTACGGCTACGCCGTGTTCGAGCAGGACACCGACGACGCGCCGGCGATCCCCGTCTTTGGGGACAACACGACCGGCGTGACCGTCTACATGTTCGTGAACCTCCTGACCCAACGGGAATCGCGAACAGCCACCGCGGCGGCCGCCCCGAGGGCCGCCGACCACGATGGCGACGGCGTCCCCAACGCCGACGAGGCGGGCTACGTCAACGAAGACCTCGACCGGGACGGTGTCCTCGACGCGGGGGAGGACCTCGACGCCGACGGCGTCCTCGACGAGGGCATCGACGCCAACGGGGACGGCCTTGTCGACGACGAGGAGACCATCACCTGAGCCTCTTCGGAATCCAACAGCTGCCGGGGCGAGTGGGACCGCCCGCATCTCCCCCGACGCCCAACGTCAGCGTGGTGCCCGGCTCCGCGCCGGCACGACGCGAGACACGAAAGGACCAACCGAGATGATGACCATGCCTGTCGCGGCCGCCTGCCGCGCGCTCCGCACCCCGGCCCTGGCGGCTTCGGTCGTGGCGTCGCTCCTCATCGGCACCCCCGCGCTCGCTCAGGAGGAGGACCGTAGCTCCGACCCGTACTCGTTCGCGATCCACAGCGGCGCGTGCGGCGGCCCGTTCGCGGACCCGCTGCACGACCTCGGCGCGCTCGAGCCCGTCCTCAGCGGCGGGGTCGACGAGACCGGCGGCACGGCCGAGGCCGCGGACAACCAGACGGTCATCGACGAGGACATCGAGGGCGACCAGTTCTTCAGCGAAGACACCAACAACAACGGTCTGCTGGAGCCGGGCGAAGACGTCAACGGCAACGGCGTGATCGACGAGGCCACGGACCTCAACGCCGACGGCGAGCTCAACGCCGCCGAGATTGCCGCCATGGGGCCCGCGTCCGGCCCGCAGGTCCTCGCCGGCGTGGGCGAGGCCGAGACCGACCTCCAGGACCTCACCGCCACGCCTCACGTCGTCGTCGCCTGGGGCGGTCCCCCGGCCGCCGGCACTCCGCTCGCCTGCGGCGAGATCGTCGCGACTGAGGAAGACGGCCGCTTCGTCGTCGTGATGCGTCCTGTCGAGGGCTCCGACGCCTACGGGGTGGCCGTCTTCGACGAGGACGATGGCGCCCCGATCGTCGGCGATACCACGACGAGCGTCGACGCCTACCTGTTCCGCGGGCTCGTCCCAGTCGCCGGCGCGGACGAGACTACGCCGAGGCCGGGCACCCCGATGCCGGGCACGCCAGCCGCCGGCACCCCGGCGGCGTAGACACCGGCAACCCCAAGCCGACCGACGATCAAGCCCTGGCCGGGTCGCCGATCGCGACCCGGGCGGGGGAAGGGCCACGGAACCATGTGGAACGACGGCAGCGACACTGACGAGACCTACCGGGCGGCCAGGCGAACCCGCCTCGACCGCCGCTCGGTCCTGACTGGCGTGGTGGCGCTTGGCGCCGCCGTCGTCGCTCGCGAGGCCGCGGCCCGGTCCGGGGCGGTCCCGCTCGGCCAGGGCGCCACGCCGGCCGCGTGGGGCGAGGCGGCCACCCGCCGCTTCCTCGTCACCCTGCACCAGGGCACATGTGCCCAACTCGGCGCCGTCGTGGCCCCGCTGCGGGAACTCGGCGACGACGACCCGAACCCGGGCATAGCCATTCCCGGCACGGTCGGCGTCGAGCGCGTGCAACTGGCCGGGCCGTCCACCGCCGTCCCGGCCTGGCAGAGCTCGAGCGGGATCGCGGTGCCATTCGACGCCCTCCTTGCTGCCCCGCACGCGATTACCGTCGCGGCGGCCGAGACCCCGGA
This sequence comes from uncultured Thermomicrobiales bacterium, assembly GCA_902806335.1. Lineage (GTDB taxonomy): Bacteria > Chloroflexota > Chloroflexia > Thermomicrobiales > UBA6265 > CADCWG01. The sequence goes on from CADCWG010000253.1 coordinate 15,468, forward strand.
CCGGCTCGTCGCCTGCGGGGATGTCGGCGGACGTCTGATCGGCCAGAATCTCCTCTTCGGGCTGCCAGAGGTCAACGGGTCGGGCCTCGCCGGTGTGGCGATCCTCGGCCGTCAAGACGCCGAGACGAACGCGTTGGTCGTCCTGGCCCCCGTCAGCCGGGATGCCGCCTGACCGCCGGCGTCCCCGATCACGGGGTACCTGCCCGAGCCGACCGGGCCGGGCGCAGTCCGCGTCCGGCCCAGTCGCCCGCCCGCGCAGCCGACTGACGCTCCAACGTCGACCATCCCGACCCGCGGCGCCGGACCAGACCGTCGGACGAGGCGGACATCCGCCATAGGGTCGCGCCGACCGCGGCGGAGGCGTGGAGGCCGTTCCCGGTCCCGACCGGCGGCATACGATGGCGGTCGCTGACGACGCCGGCGGGAACCGGTCTCGCGGGTATCGGCCGAGGAGGGGTCGTGTTCTTCGACAGCTGGGCGGGGCTCGGGCGGGTCCTGATCGTCGGTACGCTCTCCTACGCAGCCCTGGTAGCCGTGCTCCGGGTCTCGGGCAGCCGGACGCTGTCGAAGATGAACGCCTTCGACCTGGTCGTGACCGTCTCCCTCGGCTCGACGCTGGCGACCGTGCTCCTCTCCAAGGACGTCGCGCTCGCCGAGGGGGTGCTCGCCCTGAGCCTCCTCGTCGGCCTCCAGTTCGCGGTGACCTGGCTGTCGGTCCGCTCCTCGCGCGTCAGCGACCTCGTCAAGGCGGAGCCGACCCTCCTCTTCTACCGGGGGCGACTCCTCGGGGACCAACTGCGTCGCGCGCGGGTGACCGAGGAAGAGGTGCGATCGGCCGTCCGCGGCCAGGGGATCGGGTCGATGGATGCGATCGAGGCGGTCGTGCTCGAGACGGACGGCACCATCGCCGTCGTCGAGCGGACGGACGCGACGCCCTCGGCCCTCGGCGACCTGCCGCGTCAGGCCGCGGAGGCGTGACCGCCCCTGGGGACGACCGACGGCGTGGCAGAGCCCCGGGACGGCGTAGGAGAGCGGCGGCCTCCCGGGGCAAGACGCCCCGCGGGCAACGGACGCGTCGCGGAGGTACTGCGGTGGCCGGAACGCGCGGGGTACACGGCCCGGGCCCAGACCGGCGGCGGGTCTGGGCGGCCGGCGGGATCGTCGGCGAGATGGTCGTGCTGGTTCTGCTGACCGTCTGGGTCTTCCCGGACGTCTGGCGGGTCAGCCAGGCGGTCATCGACGAGGACCAATCGGCGGGCCCCGAACTCGGCGTGACCCTGAGCGAGCTGGTCGATCACCCGGAGCCGATGTGGGGCGCGACCGTGACGGTCAGCGCCCTGGTCGCCGAACTGATCGACCCGCGCACCATGCTGATCGGCAACGACGACCCGATCGTCGGCGACAAGGCGCTGGTCGTCGGGAGCGTCGAGCTGTCCAGGTTGCTCGACCAGCCAGGGGCGCCGATCGCCGAGGGCGACGTCGCCCGGGTCACGGGGGTGGTCCGCCGGTTCGACATCCCGTCGCTCGAGGCGGATCTCGGCGTCGACCTCGACGACGCGGCGCTCGCGGGCTACGGCCGCTCATCGGTCCTCGTCGCGGGCTCCGTCCGCCTCGACCCGCCCCCGGCGGTCGGTGCGGGCGACCCCGAGTACGGCGGGTCGGCCGGCCCCGAGATCGGCGTCACCGTGCGCGACATCCACGACCACCCGGAGCGGTACGTCGGCCGGCGCGTGACGGTGAGCGGGGAGGTCGAAGGCACCTACGGCCCCCACGCGGCCTGGGTGCGGGACGTCGGGGTGCTCGTGGTGCGCCGGGAGGCGCGCCCCGCGTGGTTCGACGAGGCGTCCGCGCTGGTGACCGGCGAGGTGCGCCGATTCGACCGCCGCGTGCTGGCGGCGGAGCTTGGCGTCCCCCTGGACGACCCGCGACTCGCGGCGCTCGGAGGCGGCCCCGTGATCGTCGCGTCCTCGGTGGAGGTCATCACCTGACCGACCCCGGCGGAGCGATCAGGACGCCCCGCGCGTCGCCGCGCTTCCGTGGGCGCCCGCGGGCTCCCCCGAGGCGGATCGTATGGGGGCGCCGGCCGCGCCGCCCAGCGCCGCGGCGGTGAGCACTAGGGCGAGGACGGCGACCACGTACCAGGCGCTCGCGGCCACGGCTTCGGCGAAGCGGTCGGCCACCGTCGCACCGGTGCCGTCGGGTTGGGGGGCGGTCGCGATGGCGGTGCTGGCGTTCCTCCCCGTGGCGGCGTTGGACGCGTCGATGATGCCGAACTCGAACGCCGCGCTGCGGAGATCCGCGGCGTCACCGAACGCGGCCCATGCCAAGCCGAGCGCCACGGCCAGCACCAGCAGGGTCCCCGTCCCGGCCGCGAGACCACGGCGTGGCCCTCCCAGGGTCTCGTCGCCGGCTCCAAACCGCGCCGCCACCCAGCCACCGGCGGCGAACGCGACGATGGCCGCGAGGCCGCCCCACAGGGTCACCCCCAGACCCAGGTCCGCGCTGGCGCTCTCCGGTGGGAGGACCGAGAAGCCGACGTCGACGCCGCCGACGGTCAGCAGGCCGCCGAGGCCGACCAGCACGGCGACGGTGGTGGCGACCCCCGCGACCAGGGAAGCGAGATGCGATAGGCCCGACCTGCTTGCCATGGAGTCCTCCATTGACGTCAGGCTGGCGAGGCGAGCGGCTCGGAACGCCAGTGTGCCAGCACGGCCGCGACCCGCGAGCGCCCCGTCAGCACTACCTCGAGGGAGATGCCAATCCTGGGTGTCCGACGGGTCGGAATGCCGCTCCCTGTCGCGCCTCCCCACCACCCGATTCATCGATCAGCCGAAGAGGACGTCGCCGACGTCCCCCGCAGACGACCCCCGGCTGGACGACCGTCGTGGGGCTGTGAACCGGACTTTCCGCCGGATGCACCGCTACCCCGTGCCGCCCCGCGGTGCGCGGCGATCTCCGCCGCCAGCACCGGGAAGTCGGGGTCGATCTCATAGGCATAGCCGTCCCAGTAGCCGTCGCGCCGGGGTACGAAGCGCCGCGGGGGCTGCATCACACCGTCCAGCGCCGCGGCCTTCAGCCGCCGGCGGAGCTCCCGCCGCAGCTCAGCGACGCCGCGCGCCCGGACCTCCTCCACCGGGATCGGCGGCAGCACGCGCAGGGTCATCCGTTGATTCCGGCGCAGCCGCGGGCCGAAGGGGTGTTCCCAGACCCGGTGGCTCCCGGTAAGGGCGATCGGCAGGATCGGGCGCTGGCAGGTGCGAGCGACCGCGAAGGCGCCGGGCTGGAAGTCGGTCTCAATCCCGAGGATGCTGCCCTGGGGGAAGACGACCAGGCTCTCGCCCATCGCGAAGGCCTCCCGTGCGCCCCGGAGGATCTGCCGGTACGCGCGGACGCCGGATTCCGGCCGGATCGAGATCTGGCCGGTGTCGCGGAGGGCGCCACCGAGCAGGCGCCAGTCGACGAGTTCGTCCCGCACCACGAAGCGGAGCGGGAGCGGCAGCTGGAGCAAGGCGAGCACGTCGGCGAAGCCCTCATGCAACGGCGCGACGACGTAGGTCTCCCGCGGGTCGATCCGGTCGAGCCCGTCCAGATCGATCCGCAGTCCGAGCGCCCGCGCCGTGCCGCGCGCCCACCAGCGATGGGCTCGTGTGGCGGCCCGGCGGGCGCCGAGACGCGCGAGCAACCGCGCCGGGAACGGCGCCAGATTCAGCCAGAGGGCGACGTCAAACCCGGCTCGCAGGTACTCCCGTAGGCTCGGGACGCCGATGCGCCCCCCGGCCAGCGTGAGGAGGACCGGCGGCTCGCTTCCGTGGAGGTGGGAGGCGGCGCGGGCGACGAGCACGGGCATCTACGCCGCGGCCTCGAACGCGGCGGCGGCGGCAAGCCCGTAGGCGAGGTGGGGGACGAGGTCGGCGAGCCAGTCGGCGGCGGACCAGGTCCTCGGGTCCGAGGCTCCCGTCGCCACGATCGGCCCGTCCCCGGCCGCCATGGCCGCCAGGCCGAGGAGGACGCCGGCGCGGAGTGGCGAGGCCGCGCCGAACCGGGAGCGGACGGCGGCGTAGCCGACGCCGACGCCGATACCGGTCACGTAGCCCAGGAGCGCGCCGGTCGCGCCGCGGCGGTTCTCGGCCGCCTGGTCGTCGCGCTCGGTGCGCAGCGGGGCGATCCCGAGGCGGTCGGCGAGGATCCCGGCCGCCCTGGACGGCACGGTACTGGCCGGCCGGCCGCGCACCAGCATGTCGCCGTAGGTGACGGCGTTCAGCGCCGCCGTGCCGACGGCCCCGGCGGCGGCTCCGGCGGCGGCCCCCCGGAGGAGTCGGGTTGCGGTCGGACCGGTCGCCATGGTTCGGGGGCTCCTTCCGTTGCGCGCATTGTCGGGGTTTCGGTGGTGGTCACGAGCGTAGCCGGCGCAGGGCCGCGCGGGCCTCGGGCACGGCGAGCGGCACGGTGGCGACGCTGGCACCCGCGGCAAGCAGGCACCAGGAGCAAAAGGCCCGGTGCCGCGTCCACTGGTCCACCGTCAGCTTGGCGCCGACCAGGGCGTCGAGCCCCACCTTGGCGGCGAGGGCAAGGGGAATCCAGGGCCGCGTCCGGCCCCGCTCCTCGCCCCCGGCCGCCGCGAGCCAGGCGGTGAGGGCGTAGCTGCCCAGCCCGAGGACCGCGTCCGGCGTCGCGAGGATGGCGTAGGCCTCGCTCGACCCGTCGACGGCGTCGGCGTCGAGCCAGGGAAGGGGAGGTTCGGGCAGGTGCCCGATAACGCCCATCTGGTAGAGCGAGATTGGCATCATCGCGCCGGACGCGATCAGCGAGAGACCCAGGATCTTGCGGCGTTGGGCGAGAAAGCCGCCCGTTCCCAGCCGCAGTTCGCGGCCCAATTGCTCCGGCGTCATGGTCCGTTCCTTTTCTCCGGCTCGCGCCGGTCGTCGAGCTGTCCTTCCCGTGCGCACCACCGGGTGCGGTAGCCGCTGCCCCACGAGGCTTCGACGACCGGCACCGGCACCGCTCGCCCTCGAAGGGGATCAGCGGCCCGAGGGTACTCGATGGCTATTAGAGACCCGACGCCCGCGACGCGTCGTCGCGACTCGTCATCGTCCCCAGCCGCGCCGCTGCGACTTGCTGGTCGGAGACGTCGGGAACCTCCGTCCAGCCTAATGAGCAGGGGTAGACGAGCCGGTCAACGGGGGTCAACGGGTCCGTCAACAACCGGTCAACGGCCGTGAACGGAGCCGTGGCTGAGACGCTCCTGCAGTACGAGGTGGGGCGGGAACCGGCGGGCAGGCGGGGTGGGGCGCGCCGCTCGCCGGGACGGGTCAGGCGGTTGCTAGCGAGGCGGATGGACCG
>CADCWG010000254.1 GCA_902806335.1 uncultured Thermomicrobiales bacterium
ACGCACCGCGTAGTCGAGACAGTGCCACGGGAACTGCAGCACCGCCCAACCGAGCAGCGTGCCGTCCGGGGCTTCCCAGCACCGCGTGTCGTCAGGCGTGCGCGCTGAGGGCGAGGAGAGGCGCCAGGGCAGGTCGGCCAGGTGGAGGGCGGCCTCGGGCGAGGAGGCGGCCAGGTCGTACATCGTCGCCAGGTCGCGATCCCCGGCTGAGGGACGCGACCTGATATCGCCGTGGGTGGTCACGGGAGGTGCTCCTCTAGCATCTCGCGCGGTCGACCGGCACGGAAACTGGCAGTCCCGGCGATCCCAACTCGCCCGGGCGCCTATCGCACCGTCGTTCCGTCGGTGGGTGCTAGATCACCATCAGAGCGGTCCCCCAGAAGATGCGCACGTCACGACCGTAATGAGTGTCTCGCATCGGAATCGGCGCGCGACGCCACCCGGCCAAGCCAGGATTCGGGCACCCGCTCGCGCCGAACGGACGCGAGCCCCAGGATGACCACCGAGAAGTCACGAGGCGCCACCCAAGGGCGGGTTCGCTGACAAAACCCGTTGGGAGGCGGGAGCACCGTCGTCGGCGCGAAATGCATGACGTGGCCGCTTTCGCGGGAGACCCGGCCGGATCTGCTTCCCTCCCCGGCGAGGACGTCATCTCGCGCGGGATGCCTGGGCCGAACACGCGGCGCGGCGGCCCCGTTGGGCCGCCGCGCCACCTCACCGCACCGTCCCAACCGCGACCGCTACTGCGCGTAGTACGCGGCATTCTTCGGCTTGAACTCCGCCCACTGCTCGGGCAGGTCGTCCTCGAAGAAGATCGCCTCCACCGGGCAGACCTCGGCGCAGACGCCGCAGTCGATGCACTCGTCGGGGTTGATGAAGTACTGCTCGGCGTTGTCGTCCGAGTGGATGCAGTCCACCGGGCAGACCTCGACGCACGACGCGTCCTTTACCCCGATGCACGGCTGGCCGATCACGTAGGTCATGGCTCGCACGCTCCTCACCCATGGGCGGCGCCAGGCCGTCCGACGGGCGGATGACAGGTTGTGCGCGCTGGGCCCGCTCGACGCGGCTCGGCGCTCGTCGGTGACGAACTCGCGGGCTGGGGGCGAGTATAGCAAGCGCCACCGCCCAGGCCGGCGCTCGACCCGCTCGCGGGGCCGGTCGTCGGACGGCATGGGGCGGTCCAGCGGTGCCCCCGTGCTAGGATCGGCCCGCCTCGTTGGGCGCGGCGCCTAACAAAACGACGTGCCCAACGGCCCCGCCGACCCTTCCTCCCGACCGACGAAAGGCGCCCCATGGCCAGCGATGCCCCCCTGCACGCCCTCGGCATGACCCAGGAGCAGATGGCCGCCTACCTCGAGGAACTGCTGCTGGAAGAAGCCCAGGAGGCCGCCGAGGCCCGGGGCACCTCCGCCGAGACGGAGCTCGACAGCCCCGGCTTCGCCGCCGCCCGCTCCGCGACGAGCTACGCCGTCCGCCTGATCGCCGCCAACAACGCCTTCCTCGCCCGCCAACTCCTCGACCTCGGCGTCCTCCAGATGCCCGCCAGCGGTGAGCCCGCCGTCGGCGACGACTAGGCTATCGGCCCCGGTCGCACCCGCCGGGACCGCCACGACTGGGTCTGCCCGCACGGCACGAAGGGTGCCGCCTTTGGTCTGTCCCGCACAGGGAGGGGACGGCAGAGGCGCGGCGTCCGGCCCGGCCGGATGGCGTGCGAGGACGGGGCGCGAACGGCGGCGCGACCCGCCGGGCAATTCCGCGTGCGACCGGCCCGTCGGGGACGACCAGGACGGTCGACGGTGGTTGTGCGGCCCACCGGGCGAGCGCCCTCGTCCTGGCCGCTCCCGTGGGACGGTAGCGGCCCGCAACGACCAACGACGCCGTCCACGGTCCGCACCCGATCCCGGCGCGTCCGACCTAAGCGATCTCCCCCGCGGCCAACGTCCGCCTGCTGCGGAGCCCCTCACGGCTGGCCGATGGCGCGGGGTAGCCGTCTGGCGCCCACCGGCGGACCGGCCGGCGCGATGCCCCCCTCGGACGCCGGCCCACGGTCCGGTTCGTCGCCGCGCCTGCGGGCGGCGCGGCGGCGCCCCAGCCCCGACCACCGGGGGATGGGGGCATCAGTGTCCCGAGGTCTCGCCACCGCCGTCGCATCGCGTCCTCGCCGCCGTTGACGCCCCGCCCCGCGATACGGATAGTTGACGACCACCGAACGGCCATCCAGGCCTTTCCCGGGACGCGCAGCAGCGGAGGCAGCACGCAGCATGGTGCTCAGCAAGTACGCCGGGGCCTCGGTCCGCCGCAAGGAGGACCCCCGCCTCATCACCGGCAGCTCGACCTACGTCGACGACGTCAAGCTGCCCGGGTTGCTCTCCCTGGCGCTGGTCCGCAGCCCCTACGCCCACGCCAGGATCAACGGCATCGACGCCACCGCCGCCCTCGCCACCCCCGGCGTGGTCGCCGTCGTCACCGGCGCCGACCTCGAGCGGCTCCTCAAGAACCAGGTCGCCCCCCGCGGCGAGGGCGGCGAGACGGTCTCCAACTCGCCCGGCGGCGAGAGCGAGACCGGCGAGCACGCCAACGAGCCCGAGAGCGGCGAGATCCCGACCCCCGTCGTCCACCCGCTGGCGATCGACACGGTCCGCTTCGTCGGCCACGCTGTCGCCGCCGTCGTCGCCGAGTCGGCCGCCGTCGCCGAGGACGCGGTCGACCTGGTCGAGGTCGACTACGAGCCGCTGGAGGCCGTCACCGACCCCTACGCGGCGATGGCCGACGGCGCCCCGCTCCTCTACGAGGAGGTCCCCAACAACATCTCGACCCGCGAGGGCGCGACGATCGGGGACGTCGACGCTGCCTTCGCGGGCGCGGCGATCACGGCGAAGGCCCGCATCCGCGCCCAGCGCCTCGCCCCGCTCCCGATGGAGCCCCGCGGCGTGCTCGCCGCCCCCGACCCGATCACCCGCGGGCTGACGGTCTGGACGTCGACCCAGGCGCCCCACTGGAACCGGAACGACATCGCCGAGGCGCTCGGTCTCAGTCAGAACCAGGTCCGCTGCATCGCCCCCGAGGTCGGCGGCGGCTTCGGCGCCAAGATCGGCACCTACCCCGAGGACCTGATCGTCCCCGCCGTCGCGATGAGACTCGGGCGGCCGGTCAAGTGGATCGAGACCCGCAGCGAGAACTTCCTGGTCACCAACCACGGCCGCAACCAGTGGGCCGACATCGCGATCGCCGCCGACGAGACCGGCAAGATCCTCGCCCTCCGAGGCGACGTGGTGCTCGACTCCGGCGCCTACCCCAAGGCGCTCGACCTGGCCTGGGCGACCTGGGTGATGTCGACGGGCTGCTACGACATCCCCGCCCTCGACTACCACGTCACCGGCGTCTACACCAACACGATGGCCAACGGCGCGTACCGCGGCGCCGGCCGGCCCGAGGCCGCCTACTACGTCGAGCGGGCGATCGACCTCCTCGCCGACGCCGGCGGGTTCGACCCGGTCGAGGTCCGCCGCCGCAACTTCCTCCAGCCGGAGCAGTTCCCCTACAGGACGCACTCCGGCGAGCGCTACGACACCGGGGACTACGAGAAGCCGCTCGCCAAGGCGACCGAGCTGATCGGCTACGAGGAGCTGCGACGGCGCCAGGCCGAGCTCCGTGCGCAGGGCCGCTACCTCGGCATCGGCGTCGCGTCCTACGTCGAGATCTGCGGCTTCGGTCCCTACGAGTCGGCCACCCTGCGGGTCGAGCCGGGCGGCGCGGTGACGATCTTCACCGGCATCTCTCCCCACGGCCAGGGCCAGGAGACGACCTTCTCCCAGCTCGCCGCCCAGCACCTCGGGGCCGACTTCGACCAGGTCGTGGTCCACCACGGTGACACCGGCAACACGCCCCAGGGCAACGGCACGATGGGCAGCCGCGGCCTCGCCGTCGGCGGCGCGGCCCTGATGCTGGCGATCGCCACGGTCCGCGAGAAGGCCTCGCGCGTCGCCGCCCACATGCTGGAGGCGGCGGTTGAGGACATCGAACTCGTCGATGGCACGTTCCGGGTCCGCGGCGTGCCCGACCGGGGCGTCACCCTGGCCGAGATCGCCAAGGTCTCCTACAGCGGCGACGCGGCCGACCTCGAGGTCGGCCTGGAAGCGACCGAGTTCTTCCGCCCCGACGACAAGACCTTCCCGTTCGGCACCCACATCGCCGTGGTCGAGGTCTTCCCCGAGACCGGCGAGGTGAAGATCGAGCGCTACGTCTCGGTCGACGACTGCGGCTTCATCGTCTCGCCGCTGCTGGTCACCGGCCAGGTCCACGGCGGCCTCGCCCAGGGGATCGGCCAGGCCCTCTTCGAAGAGCTGCACTACGACGCGAGCGGGGAGCTGATCACCGGCACGCTCAACGACTACGCGATGCCGCGGGCGGTCGCGTTCCCCGAGTTCGAGACCCACCACACCGAGACGCGGACGCCGCTCAACCCGCTCGGCTCCAAGGGCATCGGCGAGGCGGCCACGATCGGCTCGACCCCGGCGATCGCCAACGCCGTGATCGACGCCCTCGAGCCGTGGGACGTCACCCACCTCGATACCCCGTTCATCCCCGAGAAGGTCTGGCGCGCGATCCAGGGCGCCCCCAGGCAGGAGGCCGCCGCGGCGGACTAGCGGCCCACCACCAGGATCTCCCCGGTGGGGGCACGGCAGGCCGTGCCCCCACCGGCAACCGGGCGGCCAAGGCGCCGTCCCGCCCGGGATTCGTCCCCTCTCAGACGAGGCGCGATCGACCACGAGGGGTGTTCGGGGTCGGCGGGGCGGGGCGTGGGCGATTGCCCCCGCCCCGCTCGCGTCGCGACAGGACACCGTCGTGCCCGATGGCCCGGCGGCATCGACGAGGCAGGACGATGTGGGCCAACCGCGCCACGATCGCCCCGAGAACGATCCTCCGTAGCGCCGGTCTGCTCGTGGACCGCGGCGCCTGGCTGGACGCGGACCGCCTGCTCGGCTGCGCCTACCCGCGCCGAGACGGGGCGCTCGCGGCGCTCGCCGCTCAGGGCGTCTCGGTGCTGATCAACCTCCACCGGCGCCCGCACCGCGCGGACCGCCTCGCCCGCCACGGCCTGACGGAAGTCCACCTGCCGGTCGCCGACTTCACCGCCCCGTCGCCCGAGCAGATCGCCCGGGGTGTCGAGGCCATCGAGGCGGCGACCGCCGCCGGGCGGCGCGTGGCCGTCCACTGCGGCGGCGGCCTGGGGCGCACCGGCACCCTGCTCGCCTGCTGGCTCGTCCACCGCGGCGCGGGCGCCGACGAGGCCATCCGACGGGTGCGGACGGTTCGGCCCGGCTCGATCGAGACCGCGGGTCAGGTCGCCGCGGTGCATGCGTTTGCCGATCACCGGGGGGAACCGATCTAGCCCGGGTGTCCGACGTCGTGGCCCGTCAACCGTGCCTCGCCAATGGGGGCCCGGCCTGCCGTGCCCCCGCGGGCAGCCGAACGGTGCAGGTGTCGCCCAGCGGGGACGCGTAACCTTGTGGACGCGGCGTGACAGACCACTAGCATGGGGCCGGACCCGCGCCATGCCCTGCCCCGTCGTCTCGTCGCCCACCCGAACTGTCTGTCTGCGCCACGGTACCGCCCCGCGCGCTCGTGCCCCTCACCGGATCGGCGAGGTCGGCGGCACGGGGTCCACCCGCGAGACGCGGGCGAGCGATCACCGGTCTCCCCTCAGCTCGGGACTCATACGGAGATCGGCTATTCGGCGGGGGTGTCGGGGCGCGCCAGCGACCGGGCGCGGCCGGGGCAAGCCCCGAAGGCACCGGCTCATTCCGAATCCCGGAGAACGCGAACGCTCCGCTCGGCGGGGTCGCAGCCGGCTTCGTCCGACTTCGTCTCTGAGCCGCTGAGCCGCTGAGCCGCTGAGCTCGGGGCTTGCCCGGGGCGGGCCGGCCGTCCCGGCGCTCCCGATACCACCATTGACAGCCGGAATCGGTATCAGGCACCGAGCCGGCTAGCCCCTGCTGGAGACCGGCAAGGCCAAGCCTCGGTGATTACCCGAATCCCATAACAGTCCGCCCGAGCCCTGAAATCGCATCCGGCCGACCCGACGGGACCCGAGGCCCACGTCCGGGTCTTGCCGGGAGGTCGCACGGCGGCTAGGTTGGGGGTCGGGCCCATCCCCCATGTCACCGGGTGGCATCGCTGCCGCCAACACCACCGCGACATCGTGCAGCGGACCGAGGAGACCGCCATGGACGGAGCAGTCGACGGGGGCACCGTGCCGTTCGTTCTCGGACCCGAGGAGTCGCGTGGCCCGGGCGGGGGGCCGTGGCGGACGCGCGTCGTCGGCGCGGACACTGGAGGCCTGCTGGCGATCGGCGACGCCCACATGCCGCCGATGTCGTCTGGGCCGTCGTTGCACGTGCACTCCCGTGAGGACGAGGCGAGCTACGTCGTCGAGGGGGTGCTCACGGTCGTGCTGGGAGATGCGCGGTTCGAGGTGCCGGCGGGCGGGGTGGCGTGGCTTCCCCGCGGGGTCCCGCACACCTTTGCCAACCTGACAGCCGAGCCGGTGCGCGTGGTGGGGATGATCGTCCCCACGGGGCTCGAAGGCATGTTCGCCGAGCAGGCCGCCTACTTCGCGTCCCTGCAGGGACCACCCGACCCGGACGCCATCGCCGCGATCGGGCGCCACTACGGGGTCACGGTGGTCGGGCCCCCGATCGAGGTGCCCACGGGGGACGTCATCGCGGCCCCACCTGCGGGGGTCGCGGAGGCGGGCGACTCATAGTGCCTGGATCTCCCCAGAACCGATGAGACCGGTTCGGCCTGGGGCCGCACGCGGTCGCCGGTGAAGTCCCTCCAGCCGCTCGCGAGACTCGCGAGCGCGTTCTGATGTCCCGGGGTCGGTCCGCACGGCGCGGCGCTGGCGCCCGCCCCCGGATCGGTTGGGTGGCATGTCCCCTCCGGTCTCCTGGAGTACAGCGCCGGCGCCGGCGCCGGCGCCGGCGACTGTGCCCACGAGCGCACGACCGGCCTGACGTGACGGCGGGCGAGCAGGGGTGGGAGCGACCGTGACGGCTCGGCTGCGGCTCACTGGCCTCTGGCTCCACGACGACTTCCGGCGGCTCTGGGTCGGGCAGACCGTCTCCGTCTTCGGGTCCTACATCTCCGGCTTCGCGATCCCGCTCGTGGCGGTCCTCACGCTCGACGCCTCTCCGCTCCAGGTCGCCCTGCTCGGCGCGGCCGGGCTCGCGCCCGGGCTCGTCGTCGCGCCCGTCGCCGGGGTCTGGACCGACCGGCTCCGCCGCCGGCCGGTCCTGATCGTCACCGATGTCGCCCGGGCGGCGGTCCTGGTCACGATCCCGCTCGCCGCCGCCCTCGACGCGCTCCGGGTCGAGCACCTCCTGGTCGTCGCCCTGCTCACCAGCGCCCTCAGCGTCACCTTCGACGTCGCCTACCGCGCCTACCTCCCGTCGCTCGTCCGGCGCGAGGATCTGGTGGAGGGCAACAGCAAGCTCCAGGCGAGCGCGTCGGTCGCGGAGGTCGCTGGGTTCGGCCTCGCCGGCCTCCTGGTCCAGGCGCTGACCGCGCCGGTCGCGATCCTCCTCGACGTCGGCTCGTTCCTCGCCTCGGCCGCCGCGCTCTCCCGTATCCGCACCCCCGAGCCCCACCCCACCCCGTCGGTCGACGGGGCCAACCCGGCGCCAGGTGTCTGGCGGGAAGCGCGGGACGGGTGGCGGGCCGTCTTTCGGGACCCGGTGCTGCGGGCGCTCACCGCGACCACGGGCACCTGGGAGTTCTTCCGGGGCATGGTCGGCGCGGTGATCATCCTCTTTGTCGGCCGCGAGCTTGACATCGCCCCGGCCCTGATCGGGGTGCTCTTCGGGCTCGGCGGCGCGAGCGCGCTGGCGGGTGCCCTGGTCGCGAACCGGGCGAGCCGGCGCTGGGGATTCGGCCGGGTCCTGGTCGGCAGCCTGCTGGTCGCCGGGGCGGCCATCCTCTTCCTGCCGCTCGCCGCCGGGCCACTCGCCGTCGTGCTGCCCCTGCTCGCCGCCCAGCAACTCGCCGGCGACGGCGCCGCGACCGTCTACGAGATCGGCCGGACGACCCTGCTCCAGGCGAGCGCGCCGCCGGCCATCCAGGGCCGCGTCAACGCGACCGCCCGGGTCGTCGAGTGGACGGCGACGTTGGGCGGCCTCGTGGTCGGCGGGCTGGTCGGGGACGCGCTTGGTCCTCGGGCCGTGCTTGTCCTGGCGGGGCTGGGCTGCCTGCTCGCCCCGCTTTGGCTGCTCCGCTCCCCGATCCCCTCCATGCGCGAGGCGCTACCCGCCCACGGCGCCGGGTGATCGCCGGCACTCGCTGGCCAGAGCCCGCCGGTGACCGGCGCTGCCGCCGAGCACGGGCCCAGGGCGAGCGATGGCAGCAGCGGATCGCGATGGCGGCGGTTGCGCTGTGACCCCGAGAAGGGGCCTCGGGCAAGCCCGTCTGCCACCCGATCGTCGGAGCCGCCAAGGTCCCGCGCGACCTCGCGTCAGACAGCGCCGGCCCGCGCCTGGTCCAGCTCCCAGGCCGCCGTGATCAGCCCCATGTGGCTGAACGCCTGGGGAAAGTTGCCCAGCAGTTCGCCCGTCGCCGCGTCGATCTCCTCGGCGAGCAGTCCAAGGTCGTTCGTGAAGCCGACGAGTCGGTCGAACAGCGCCTGTGCGCGGTCGAGTTGACCGCTTCGTGCCAGGCAGGAGACCAGCCAGCAGGAGCACAGGACGAACGTGCCCTCCTCGTCGGCCAGCCCGTCCGCGTTGGGGCCGGCCGCGGTCTCGTAGCGCAGGACGAGACCACCGCGTGTCAGGTCCCGCGCGACGGCCTGCATCGTCGCGCGGACCCGCGGGTCGTCTGCCGGCAGAAAACCGACCAGCGGCATCAGCAGCGCGGCCGCGTCCAGGTCGTCGGAGTCGAACGCCTGGGCGAAGGCCTGGCGCCGCTCACTCCAACCGCGGGCGAGGATGGCGTCCCGTAACCGGTCGCGCTCGGCGGCCCAGAACGCTACCCGTGCCTCCTCACCGAGTCGCGGGGCGAGGTCCACCGCGCGGTCGAGCGCGACCCAGCAGAGCAACTTCGAGGAGAGGTGGTGCCGTGGCTCGCCGCGCATCTCCCACATCCCCGCGTCGCGCTCGGGCCAGCGACCCGCGGCGGCGTCGGCCAGATCGGCGACGAAGTGCCGGATCTCGGGGTGCAGATCCCCCAACTGCTCCCGGTACCGATGCAGCGCGTTGAGCAGGTGGCCGTAGACGTCGAGCTGGGTCTGGTTCCAGGCACCGTTGCCGACCCGCACCGGCGTGGAGCCGCGCCAGCCCCGCAGGTGGGGCAGGACACGCTCCGTGAGGTCACGCTCTCCGCCGACGCCGTACATGATCTGGAGCGGCTCGTCCTGGTGGACGTGGCCCCCGGACGAGCTGGTGAGAAAGGAGACGAAGTTCTCGACCTCGTCGGAGCAGGCGCCGATGTAGAGCGCGTCCATCGCCAGGCTCGCGTCCCGAACCCAGGCGAACCGGTAGTCCCAATTGCGCTCGCCGCCAAGAGTCTCGGGCAGCGAGGTCGTCGGGGCCGCCACGATCGCCCCGGTCGGCCGATACGTCAGCCCCTTCAGCACCCGGGAGCCGAGCCGAACCACGTCACGGTTCGCCCCCACGTAGATGTCGTGCGCCTCCTCCCACGAGCGCCACCCGGCGACCGTGTCGGCGATCCGTGACGCGACGCGCTCGGGCGGACAGGCGTCGGGCCCGAGACGCTCGACCGGCGCCCACCGCAGGGCAAAGCCGACCCGCTCGCCCGCCCCCACGCGGAACGACGCCCGCATCGTCGCTTCGGCGATCTGGACCGACACCCCGGCCCGGACGACGATCTGGTTCGGCCCACCGAAGGTCCGTCCGCCGCCGTCCGTCCGCCGGAAGAGCGGGCGGACCAATCCGTACTCGGGGCGCGGTGCGAGCTCCATCGTGAGATCGACGCTGCCGGTGTCGCCCTCGACCAGGCGCAGGACCTCGTGCGGCGCATCCAGCCCGAGGTCGTGGCCCCGCTGACCTTCTCCGAACACCATCGCGTCCAGCAGACGGACGGTGCCCGTGTCGGTGACGAAGGTGGTCTCGAGGACGAGGGTGCCCGGTAGGTAGCGCCGCTCGGTCCGGAACGGTCCGACCGGCCGGATCGACCAGTGCCCGGCATCGGGGTCGAGGAGGCGCGCGAAGACGGCCGGGCTGTCGTAGCGGGGCAGGCAGAGCCAGTCGATCGAGCCCTCTCGGTCGACCAGGGCCGCCGAGTTGCAGTCGGCCAGGAGGCCGTAGTCAGTGATCGGCCGCGACGCCCTGGCCGGGTCGGCGACGCCAGGCAAACGAAGGGTATCCGCCGCCATCAAGGGTTCTTCTCCGTCGGCACTCACGGACGGCGAGATCGCCGACTTCGATCCTGTCTCCCTGGCGGCCGTACCGTTTCAGTCACTCTCGGCAGGAGCACCCCTCCATCCCCGCGACGACCTGGACCCCGCGGCTCCGCACCGGGAGTGGCATCGCCGAATCCGCGGTTACCCGGCCAACGCCCCCGCGGGATCGAACCAAAGCAAGACCGCCGTCCGCGCCGGCACGGTGACCGTCCGCCCGGGACCTGAACCGGCGACCTCGGAGGCATCCCCGTCGCCGCCAAAGCGAACCTCGGCGGTCGAGAGCAGCACGTCCCCCGTGCTCGGCAGCGCGTCGCCGCCCGGCACGTCGGCGAGGGAGATCGTCGACGCGTCGCCGAAGTTGACCAGCAGCAGCCGGTGCGCCGCGCCGTCCCAGCGGTGGACCGCCAGCAGGTCGTCGCCGAGCGGCGTCGCCCGCGTCCTGGACCGGTCCTGCACCCGCAGCACCGGGTCCTCCCGCCGCAGCCGCAGCAGCTCCCGGTAGAGCGCGTAGGTGTCGGCGTGGGTCTCGCGCTCGCTCAGCGTCAGCTTCGAGTCGAGAAAGGTCGATCCCGCCTGCGGGTCGGGGATCGCGTCGCGGACCGCGGGGTCGGCGTAGCGGGCGAACGAGCCGAACTCCCGCCGCCGCCCCTCGGTGACGAGCTTGCCCAGCTCCGGCTCGTGGTCGGTGAAGTAGAGGAACGGCGCCGACGCCCTGAACTCCTGGCCCATGAAGAGCAGCGGCGTCTCCGGCGCGAGCAGCAGCAGCGCCGACGCGGCGTGGTAGCGCGGCGTGTCGAGCGTGTGGTGGAGTCGGTCGCCGAACGCCCGGTTGCCGATCTGGTCGTGGTTCTGGAGGCAGAAGACGAAGGCCCGCGCCGGCTCGTCGGTCACCCGCGACCCGCGCGGCTTGCCGTCGTGGCTCGGCGAGGGCTGACCCTGGAAGACGAACCCCTCGTTGACCGCCCTGGCGATCTCGGCGGTGGTCCCGGCGAAGTCGGCGTAGTAGCCGTCGCGCTCACCCGAGAGATGGACCCGGACCTCGTGGTGGAAGTCGTCGGCCCACGCCCCGTCGAGGCCCTCCCCGCCGCGCTCGACCGGGCGGAAGCGTGTCACCTCGTTCCGGGCGTCCTCGGCGAAGACGACGATCGACCGCGGCGCGGCCTCCTGCCGGGCACGGGCGGTCAGCTCGGCAATCACGTGGGTCGGGCTGTCGTCCACGATCGCGTCGGTAGCGTCGAGCCGCAGCCCGTCGACGTGGTACTCGCGCACCCAGTGGCAGGCGTTCTCGGCCGCGTAGGCGCGGACGAAGCGGCTGGTCGGCCCGTCGTAGTTGAGGGCGTCGCCCCAGAGCGTCTTGTGGCGATCGGTGAAGTAGTCGGTGGCGTAGACGCGCAGGTAGTTGCCGTCGGGCCCGAGGTGGTTGTAGACCACGTCGAGCAGCACCCCCAATCCCACGCCGTGCGCCGCGTCGACCAGGCGGCGCAGGTCGTCCGGGCGCCCGTAGGCGTGGCTGGGCGCGTAGAGGGCCACCCCGTCGTAGCCCCAGTTCCGCTCGCCCGGCGACTGCGCGACCGGCATCAGCTCGATCGCGTTGACCCCCAGCCGCTTCAGCTCCGGCAGCTCCCGCTCCAGCGCCGCGAACGTCCCCTCGGGGGTAAAGGTCCCGACGTGGACCTCGTAGATGACCAGGCCGTCGGGCGACAGCCCCGCCCAGTCGCGGTCGCTCCACGCGAACGTCGACGGGTCGATCACCTCCGACGGCCCGTGCACGCCCTCCGGCTGCGACCGCGCGTAGGGGTCGGGGAAGGCGTCTTCGCCGTCGAGCACGAGCCGGTAGCGCGCCCCCACGCCGAGGCCCGGCACCGTCGCGCTCCAGACGCCTTCGCCCTCGGCCGTGAGCGGGTGGCGGGTCGGCCCATCGGCGCCCGTCGCCTCGATCTGGACCTCGACACCTCGCGCGGCGTTCGGGGCCCAGACCCGGAATCGGACTCCCCCGTCGACGGCCTCCGCGCCGAACGGCAGGCGCCCCTCGAGGTCGTGCGTCGGCACCGTGATGGGGTGGGTGGTGGCCATGGGCTTTGCTGCTCCTCGGTGTCGGTCGTGTCGGTGGGATCGATGCGATCGGTCGTCCGGCGTCGCCGGCGTGGTCCCGCTACGCCCGGTTCTCGGGGAGCCGGCGCGCTCGGCACCGTGCGACGGCCGTGCTGTCCCGGGCCAGCAGGGCAGCCCTCGTACCCGGGTCTTGCCCCGGACTCCCCGATGGGGGCGGGTCCGACGCTCGGGCCGCACGGGCACCGGTCACGGAGATGGCACGCACGGAGTGGCGCCGTGCCGTGCGCCGTCCCGCGTCGTCCCGCGCCGTCCCTCCTAGCCCTCGGCGTCTACCCGCTCCAGGAGCGCCACCGGGAAGGTCGCCAGCACCGCCGCCAGGGGCAACTCGGCCGCGCGGTCGCCGTGGCCGCCGTCGGTGGCCGCAACGGTCGCGCCGGTGAAGCGGTCGCGGTAGGTCTGCCCCGGCGCGATCCCGGGCACGACGAGCCCCGTCTCGCCCCAGACCGACGCCCCCGTCGGCGGGATCGCCTCGCCACGCGTCAGCGTGTGGGTCAGCCGCGGCACGACCACGATCGCCTCCTGGGGCGTGCCCGCGCCGGGAGTGCCGCCGTCGGCGTCGAGCCGCCGCGCGAAGGCGCAGACGTGGTCGCGCAGCGCCCCCTCCGCCTCGAGCGGCAGGTAGGCTCCCCGGCGGAACAGATCCTCACGCTCCGCCCGCAGCGCCAGCGTCCGGTGCGTGACGTGGAGCTTGATCCGGCCGTCGTCCATCCCGGCCACGAGCTCCTCGGCCAGCCGGCCGGGCTCCCGACGGCGCAGGTCCCGCAGCAGCCGCGTCCGGTGGGCGTAGTCGACCGGCCGCCGGTTGTCCGGGTCGACCAGGCTGAGGTCCCAGAGCTCGGTGCCCTGGTAGAGGTCGGGCACGCCCGGTGAGGTCAGCTTGAGCAACTGCTGGCCGAGGCCGTTCAGCGCGCCGTGGTGCGCCACCTTCCGCCGCAGCGCGTCCGCGTCGGCGAGGAAGGCCGCCCCCGTCGTCTGGTCGAGCGTCCGGCGCACGAACCCCGCGACGGCCTCGTCGTAGTCCGTCGGGTTCACCCAGCTCGTGTGGACCTGGGCCTCACGGGCGGCCTTGAGCATGTAGGCCTCCATCCGCCCCACGAACGTTGCCCACCCCTCCGGGTCGGCGGCGCGTTCGTGCTCGAACGGCCACGCCCCGAGCAGCGTCTGGTAGAAGAGGTACTCGTCGTTGCGATCGGGCGCGGCGACCCCCTCGACCCTGGTCTTGTGGCGGCGGTTGAGCCGCGTCCAGCGGTTGACCGCCACCCGCCACTCGCGGGGGATCTCCGTCAGGACCGCGATCCGTGCGCGGACGTCCTCGCTGCGCTTGGTGTCGTGGGTCGACGAGGAGAGCAGCGCGTCCGGCCACTGCCGCAGGCGCTCGTCGTTCTGCCGGTGGAACCCCTGCGGCGCCACCCCGAACTGCGTCGGGTCGCCACCGACCTCGTTGAGCGCGGCCAGCCGGTTGTAGCGGTAGAAGGCGGTGTCCTCCAGCCCCTTGGCCATCACCGGGCCCGAGAGCTGCTGGAACTTCATCGCGAACCGGCACTGCTCGGCCCGCTGCGCCTCGTCGGCATCCCCGGTCTGCAGCAACAGCACGTCGCGCACGAAGTCGAAGACCGATCGGTCCGTCGCGGGGCTGCGGCGCTTGGCGGCCGCGACGGCGGCCTCGACGACCCGCCGGTCGCGCGCGGCGACCGCCGGGTCGTCGCAGGAGACGTAGGTTCGGTAAACCGGGAAGCACGCGATCACCTCGCGCAGCGCGTCCCGCAGGTTGTTGAGCGTGAAGTCGCGCGAGCGCCGGTTCTGCTCGCCGATCCGGTCGAGCGCCGACGCCAGCACCGCGACCTCGCTCGCGAGCGCCACCCGCATGATCAGCTGCTTGCAGGCGTAGACCATCGCTCCGAAGTCGACCCTGTCGCCGACGATCCGCGTGTAGAGCTCGTCGAACGCCTTCCGGTTCGTCCCGTCGACGAAGAGCCCCGTCGCCGCGTTGGCGAACTCGTAGCCCGTCGTGCCGTGGACCGTCCACTCGGCCGGAAGGTCCTCGCCGTGCTCGAGGATCTTCTCGACGAGCAGGTAGAGCGGGCGTGCCAGGCGCGCCGGGTCGGAGGCCATGGCCTTGTCCAGGCGGTCCTCAACGAGCGGTCGCAGGTGATCCCAGGACAACGCTGACCGTTGGGTTACGGTTTGTTCGTTATTACCATCCGCGGCGGCGTGGCCGACAACCGACCCGGCCTCGGCTTCGGTCTGCTGGTCCAGCTCGGCGAGTTGACGCCGGCACCGCTCGACAAGGAGGGCGCGCTGCAGCTGCCGCAGGTACCCGAACGGGTCAAGGAGCCCGTCGATGTGGTCGATCCGCACCCCGGAGACCTGGCCCTCGGCGAGCAGTCCCAGGAGCCGCCCGTGGGCGGCGGCGAAGACCGCCGGCTCCTCCTCGCGGATCGCCGCCAGTTCGTTGATCGCGAAGAAGCGCCGGTAGTTGATCTCTTCCGCGGCCACCCGCCAGAAGGCCAGCCGGTAGGTCTGCGCTTCGAGCAGCGCGTCGAGCGCGTCGTAGGAGCGCGCATCGCCCGGCGTGCCGTTGACCTCGGCCACCGCCGCCTCGACCGCCTCTCGGATCGGGGCCGCCCGCCGCACCAGGGTCGCCAGCCGCCGCTTGGCGACGATCTGCTCCCGCTGCCGCTCGGCGATCCGCTCGGGGTCGGTCTCGCTCTGGCTGGGCAGGCGCTCAAGGGCCGTCAGGATGCTCTGGAACTCGAGCAGGTTGATGTCGTCGGACGCCAGCGTCGCGGCGAGATCATCGACCTTGCGGGCCAGCACCAGCGGGTAGGTCGGGGGCGCGACCGGCAGCACGTTCTCGTAGTAGTCGACCGTGAAGGTGCCCTCGGCGGGGTGGAACACGAGGCGGATCTCGCCCCGCTCCAACACCACCCCGTACTGGTCACCGAGGAAGGGCAGCAGGATCCGATCGCGGAGGTCGGGCTTGACCGGGTCCCAGTCGATGTCGAAGAACGTGCCATAGGGTGAACAGCGCCCGTTCTCGAGCACGTCCGTCCACCAGGCGTTTGTCCCCCGGCCAATCCCCATGTGGTTGGGCACGAAGTCGGCGACCTGGCCCATCTGGTGCTGGCGCAGTACGTCGACGAGCGCGTCGTAGTCCGCCTCGCGGCCGATCTCCGGGTTGAGGCTGGCGTAGTCGACGACGTCGTAGCCGTGCTCGCTGCCCGGGCGAGCCCGGAAGAAGGGCGAGGCGTAGAGGTCGCTGACCCCCAGCTCTGCCAGGTAGGGCACGATCCGCCGGGCGTCGCGGAAGGTAAAGGCGGCGTTCAGCTGGACCCGGTAGGTGGCCCGGGGCACGCGGGCGGTCGTCTCGAGTTCGTCGACCAGGGTCGCGACGAGTTGCTCGGTGGCGGGGTCGATCGGATCGGCAACGGGCGACGTCCCTGGGACGTCGACGACCTCGGTGGCGGTGACCACAAGCAGTTCCTTCGGCGTGGGAGGAAGGCCGTTCGGCGGCCCTCGGCAGCGGCGTGGCAACGGGCGACGACAACGTGCCAGCCACCAACGGTGGCCATCGGCGTCATACCGACGGCGCGTCGATCGGCGGGCTGGAGACGGGCACGGGAAAGGAATCCGAGGCAGGCTCGCCTCAAAGACAGCTGTGCGACGCAGGACCTATACCGTGCGTCCGGACGTCTGGGGCACCGTGGCCAAGACGAGGCACGAGTGACAGGTGTGGTCCGTCAGCCAGCGGGGAGGTCGAGCGGGCTCACGGGCCTCCGACGCGTCATCGCCTGGTGGACGATGCCCTTGACCTCGAAGGGGTTGTTGTAAGGGACGAAGCCGAGCCTGCGGTAGAAGGCGAGCGCGTGGTCCTGGGCGTTGAGCGACACCGCGGGGACACCGGCCGTGTCCGCCGCGGCGAGCAGGAACCGCATCACGGCCCCGCCGACCCCGCGGCGACGGTCCTCGGCCAACGTCGCCACCCAGGTAATCTGGGCACCGAACGGTCCGAGCGTCAGCCGGCCGGTCCCGACGGGCCGCTCCCCGCCCGACCCCGCGATCACCGCCAGCGCGATCAGGCTCCGGGCGTCGTCCGCGTCGGCGACGGCCGTGCCGGCGAGCCCCTGCTCCTCGCCGAAGACGCTCCGCCGCAGCGCCAGCACCGCGTCCAGGTCGGCCGACGACTCGACCGAGCGGACTTCGACGCGCTCGGCGCCGACCCGGTCGGCCCCACCGGTCCCATCGGTCCCGCCGGCGCGGCGGCGGTCGGTCGTCGTCACCCGCCGACCTTGTTCGCGGGCGGGCGCCGCAGCACCGCGGCGAGTGCCGCCTCGCGCTCTTCCAGCCAGGATCGGGCCGTGGCCACGTCGGCGGACGCGGCGGCGTGGGCGGCCAGGACGCGGCCGGGGGCGGTCCCACCCGGCACATCGCGGGCGGCGATGCTCTCCATCGCGTCGAGCGGCGGCCGGCGGTGACCGAAGACCGGGTGGATCTCCGCCCACTCCGCGTCCGACAGGTCGGCGAAGGTCCGCCCCTCGGCGGCGCAGCGACCGACTAGGCGACCGACGACCTCGTGCGCTTCCCGGAACGGCACCCCCTCGCGCGCCAGCAGGTCGGCCGCGTCGGTCGCCAGCGAGAAGTCGGCGACCGCCGCCGCGGCCATCCGGGGGGCGTCGAAGCGGAGCGTGCGCAGCATCGGCGGGAAGACGTCGAGCACGGCGAGGGTCGTGTCGACGGCGTCGAAGAGCCCCTCCTTGTCCTCCTGGAGGTCCTTGTTGTACGCCAGCGGCAATCCCTTGGCGACGGTCAGCATCGCCACCAGGTGGCCGACGACGCGGCCCGCCTTGCCGCGACCGAGCTCGGCGACGTCGGGGTTCTTCTTCTGCGGCATGATCGAGCTGCCGGTCGCGAAGGCGTCGTCGATGGTCACGTAGCGGAACTCGGCCGACGACCAGAGGATCAGCTCCTCGCTCAGCCGCGAGACGTGGATCGCGACCAGCGCGCAGGCGTGGAGCGCGTCGAGCACGAAGTCCCGGTCGCCGACGGCGTCGAGGCTGTTCGCGGAGACGTCGGCGAAGCCGAGGTCGGCCGCGGTCGCGTCGCGGTCGATCGGGTAGGTCACCCCGGCGAGCGCCCCCGAGCCGAGCGGCGAGACGTCGGCCCGCCGGTAGGCGTCGCGCAGCCGGTCGGCGTCCCGGCCCAGCATCGCGACGTAGGCGAGCAGGTGGTGGGCGAGCAGGACCGGCTGCGCCCGCTGGAGGTGGGTGTAGCCGGGCATCGCCACCGTGGGGTGCGCCGCCGCGACGTCGAGGAGAGCTTCCGAGAGGTCGAGCACGCCGGCGATCAGCGCGAGCAGGGCTCCCTTCGTCCACAGGCGGAGGTCGGTCGCGACCTGGTCGTTGCGGCTGCGCCCAGTGTGCAGCTTGCCCGTGACCGACCCGACGAGGTCCCGCAGCCGGCGCTCGACGCCGGTGTGGACGTCCTCGTCCGCGACGGTCAGCCCGAACGTGCCGGCCTCGACCTCGTCCCAGACCCGCCAGAGCCCAGCCTCGATCGCGGCCGCCTCGTCCGCCCCGACGATCCCCTGCCGTCCAAGCATCCGGACGTGGGCGACCGAGCCACGGATGTCCTCCCGCACCATCCGGACATCGAAGGCGACGGACGCATTGAACGCTTCCAGTCGGGCGTCCGGGGGCGCGGCGAACCGTCCACCCCAGGCCTTCGTCCCCCCCACCGCCTGCCCGTCCGACACCGTCGCCTCCGCCCGCCCACCGACCGGCCGCCCCGTGACGCCCGAGGATAGCACCGGACGGCGCGATTCCATGCGAGCCGAGCGTGGAGCCTGCTTGGGCGACCAGATCCGCCACCGGATTGCGAAAGCTTGGGGTGTGACGTCGCGGGATAGAGGACGTCGTGCTCAGCCCGTTCCGTGTGGCGATGGACACGGCCGTCGTTGGCCACGGTCCGGGCGCGAGGATCGACGCCCCAGACCACCCCCACCCTCGCCGCGGCGGGGTCGCGCTCGGCCAAGAGCCGGGTCGCTGCCAGAAGGCTCCCGCCGCCCACCCGGACCACAGGCAGAGATCGCTACCCTTGGGTGCGACCGGCACGCTGTGGCGCGCGGGCAGCGCCGGGTGCGGTGGCGAGGGAGCGACGAGCCCGCCGCCCGGTGGTATCGTCCCGCCGCCGGACCTCGTCCCGCCGAGCCTCATTCGAGATCAGGATCAGGAGTTGCCCGATGGCCGACCTCCACGACCGCTACCCGGCCGGAACCCCGGTAGTGACCGCCGACGGGCACACGGTCGGCACCGTGCGCGCCGCCTACAGCCACTTCCTCCAGGTCACCGAGGCGAACGGCAACGACCGCAACGTGCCCGCTAGGGCGATCGACCGCATCGAGGAGGGCACGCTCCACCTCAAGGTCAACCTCGATGCCCTGACCGAGGTCGAGGACGCCGCGGCCTTCGTCCGCACCCACCCGGACGAGGATGCCTGATGCCGAACCCCACCGGGACACCGGGAGGCAGGGCCCCGCGCCGATGACGACGCTCGTGACCGGCGGCAACGGCTGGGTGCCGTGCCATCTCGTGCGGCGCCTCGCGGCGGCCGGCGATTCGGTCGTCTCCTACGATCTGATGCCGCCGGATGACCTACTCCGGGACTTTCTGGGCGACCTCGCCGACCGCGTGGTGTTCGAGGCGGGCGACGTTACCGACCTGGATCGCTTCCGCGAGGTCGCCGAGCGCCGTGGCGTTGACCGCATCGTCCACGCGGCGGCGATCACCCCGCGGCGCGACCGCGAGGCCCGCGAGCCGGCGCGGATCATCGCGGTCAACCTCGGCGGCACGGTCAACGCCCTCGAGGTCGCCCGCTCGCTGCCCGGCTTGCGCCGCTTCGTGTTCGTCTCGTCGGGCGCGGTCTGGGGCGACCAACCGGGCGCGACGGTCCTCGACGAGGAGACGCCCCCGCGGGCGGTCGGCCTCTACGGCGTCTGCAAGGACGCCGGCGAGCGCATCACCCGCCGCTACGCGGACCTCTTCGCCCTCGACGCCGTCTCGGTCCGCCCGGCCAACGCCTACGGCCCGATGGAGCGGGCGACACCGGGCTACGTCGGCGCCACCGAACTGCGCGAGATGCTCCGGCTCCACGCCGGTGGCCAGCCGATCCTGGTCGACTCGCTGGACGGCCCGTACCTGGACTGGACGCCCGTCGCGGAGATTGCCGAGGGCGTCCACCGGCTGCTCGATCACCCCGGTCCGCTCCCCCACGACACGTATTCGATCACGGGGGGCCGCCTCTATGGCATCGGCGACGTGCTCGCCGCCTTCGCCCGCTACCTTCCGGGGCTGACGTACCGCCAGGTCCCGCCGGCCGAGGCGAACTACCGCGTCGGTGGCGGGCCGCCGGGTCCGGTGCCGAGCAACGCCCGGCTGCGGGCGGACATCGGCTGGGCGCCGACGACCGGCATCGACGACGGGATGCGCGACTACCTGGCCTGGGTCGCCGCGAACGGCCCCCAGTAGGACGAGCCGGCCGACTGCGCGGAGGAGAACGACGGTGAGCGGGGGTGATGGCGTGGCGTCGACGGCGGATGGTAGGCAGCGGTCGACGAGCGTTCGGCTCTCGGATCTGACGTCGGCCGAGGTCGAGGCGGGCGACTGGGACACCGCGATCCTGCCGGTCGGGGCGACCGAGTTCCACGGCGCGCACCTGCCCTACGCCACCGACACGCTGACCGCCGAGGCGATCGCGGTCCGCCTCGCCGAGGGTCTGGGGACGGCCCTCGTCCTCCCGCCGGTCGCCGTCGGCGTCTCACCGCACCTGCTGGCCTGGCCCTGGACGCTCTCCCTCCGGCCGGAGACGCTCTCGGCGACGGTGGTCGACATCGCCGAGTCGATGCTCCGGCACGGCGTGACGCGGCTGCTGGTCGTCTCCGCCCACGACGGCAACCCGGGGCCGATCGAGGCGGCCGCCCGGGAGCTCCAACGTCGCCACGGGATGACGGTCGCCGTGCTCAGCGGCTGGCAGGAGCTGGCGCGCGGCCTCCTCGTCGGCGGCTACGACAT
>CADCWG010000255.1 GCA_902806335.1 uncultured Thermomicrobiales bacterium
GCGGTCACGGAGCGGGCGCAGATCGGCGCGCTCGTCACCTGCAACTCCTACCGCAACCCCGAGTACCTCGCCGACGCCCACCGCACGCTCGACCACGCCTCCGGCGGCCGGGCGATCCTCGGGATCGGCGCGGGCTGGTTCCAGCGCGACTACGACGAGTACGGCTACGAGTTCGGCACCGCGCCGGACCGCCTGCGCGCGCTGCGCCACGCCCTCCCCCGCATCCGCGACCGGCTCGGCAAGCTCAACCCGCCGGCGCTCGGCCCGCTGCCGATCCTGATCGGCGGCGGCGGCGAGAAGGTCACGCTCAAGCTCGTCGCCGAGCACGCGAACATGTGGCACGCGTTCGGCGACGCCGACACCTACCGCCGCAAGGACGAGATCCTGCGCGGCCACTGCGAGGCGGTCGGGCGCGACCCGGAGGAGATCGAGCGGACCTGGGGCGTCAACCGCGGCGAGGTCGAGGCCGCCGAGCCGCTGCGCGACGCCGGCGTGACCCACTTCATCATGGGCATCGGCGGGGACGGGACGAAGTACGACTTCGCCCCGCTGCGCGAGCTGCTGGAGTGGCGCGACTCCCAGGCGTGATCCTCGAGGGCGATTGCCTCGACCTCCTGCGCGGCGTCGAGGACGCGAGCGTCGGGCTCGTCTACGCCGACCCGCCGTTCAACACCGGCAGGACGCAGCGACGGCGGACGCTCTCCACGCGCGCGGCCACGGACGGCGAGGGCGACCGGACGGGCTTCGGCGGCCGCCGCTACGCCACCGAGACCGTCGGGACCTCGGCCTACGCGGACGCCTTCGACGACTACCTCGGCTGGCTCGCGCCCCGCCTGGCCGAGCTGCGCCGCGTCCTGAGCCCGGAGGGCACGCTCTACCTCCACCTCGACTACCGCGAGGCGCACTACGTCAAGGTCGCGCTCGACACGCTCTTCGGCCGCGAGTGCTTCCTCAACGAGCTCATCTGGGCCTACGACTACGGCGCCAAGAGCCGCCGCAGGTGGCCGGCCAAGCACGACACGATCCTCGTCTACGTCCGCGACCCGGAGCGCTACTTCTTCGACGGCGAGGCCGTCGACCGCGAGCCCTACATGGCGCCCGGCCTGGTCTCCGCCGAGAAGGCGGCGCGCGGCAAGCGCGGGACGGACGTCATCTGGCACACGATCGTCTCCCCCACCGGCCGGGAGAAGACGGGCTACCCGACGCAGAAGCCCGAAGGCCTGATCCGCCGCTTCGTGCAGGCCTCGACCCGGCCTGGGGACCTCTGCCTCGACCCCTTCGCGGGATCCGGGACCCTCGGCGCGGTCGCGGCGAAGCTCGGGCGGCGCTACCTGCTCATGGACGAGAGCCCGGAGGCCGTGCGGGTCATGCGCGCCCGCCTTGCTTCGGCAGACGGAGCGTGAAGACGAACGTCTTCACCGTCGCGTTGCCGCGAGCGTCGCGCAGCGTCACGTTCGCCTGAACCCGGAGCCTGCCGGCCTTACGGAGGATCGACCGGTTCGCCTTCGAGAGGGAGATGCGGACCCCGGCGGTCTGCCCCTTGAGTGCCTGGAAGGAGTTGCTCCCCAGGAAGACGACGCGCCGGCGGCTACGAACCCGGATCTTCCCCGCCGTCTTGAGCGCGAGGACGCCGGTCGTGTCCTCCGCCACCGGGCCGATCGGGAAGCGGAGGCTGCCGGAGCGGGTGGCGATGATGGTCTTGGCCGAGGCGGGAAAGCGGATCGCGGGCCCGACGACGTCGGCGGGCGGCGCGATGGAATCCGTTCCACCGGGCGTCACCACGGGCGAGACCGGCGTCACGGGACCCGACCCGCTCCCGGAGGGCTGCGGCGATGGCGGGTTGCCGGTGTTCGGCGGCTGGTTGCCGTTGTTCGGCGGCGGGTTGTCCGGCGGCGGCGGCTGGAACGGCGGGACCGGGATCATCCGCGCCTCGCTCGCCGTCGTCCCGCGGCTGTTCGTCGCCACGACGCGGTAGTGGAATTCGCGGTGCGCGCGGAGGTCGTAGGCCCCGCCGTCCATCCGCAGCGTCAGCTTCTGGGGGCCGCTGTCGGCCCCGACCTGAGGGAAGGAGCGCGAGTAACCGCGATCCGCTGCCGGCCCGTATTCGATCTCCACGTCGGTCAGCGACCCGCCGGGGTCGACGGTCACGTCGATCACCGGGTACCCGCCCTCGACGCGCTCCCCGGTGATCTGCACCGAGGGCGGCGGCGGCATCGTGAAGGTGGTGTCGGGGCCGTACGCGGTGCCGAACCGCGTCGTCACGACCGCCCGGAAGTGGTAGGTCTGGCCAGGCTCGAGGTCGTCGAGAGCGACGCCATAGGACGCGACGCCGAAGGGGGCGGGTGCCGGAATGGTGCGCCCGTACTCCGTCGTGGTGCCGAGCTCGAAGCGCACGCCGTGCCCGGGGATCTCAGGGTCGGCGGGTCGGGTGGCGTCGGGAAGCCGTCCGCCGCCGCGGAGGACGCCGGCGTGGAGCCGGGCGACCTGATCCGATCGTTCGACGTCGTCGATCTCGACCGAGGTGTCCGTGATGGCGGGGGCGCACCCCGTCAGGGCTGGCGTGTCGAGTGTCAGGCGCCCGATCTCGCCGCGTGCGGAGAACCAGATGTCGCCCCCCGGACCGGCGACGACGTCCCTGAGGTAGTAGTGCCCCGCCCCCTGCTCGACGAGGGCCGGATCGAGCGGGCACCACTCCGTCACCGTGCCGTCGGGGCGGATGCGCGCCAGAGCGCCCTCGTCCGTCCTGGCCAGCATGCTGTCGCCGAGCCCGGACGACAACCCGGCGCTCGCGCCTGGGGGAAGGGTCAGCGGCGTGTCCGCCTCCGCGCCCGCCGGCGTGAAGCGGCGGATCGTCCGCGGGCGAGCTCCGTCCGTGATCCAGAGGTGGCCGTCCGGGCCGGCGGCGACCCCGAGCATCGCCGGGTGGTCGAACGCGGGAATCGGGGTCTCGCGCCGCTGCTCGCCCGGTGCGGCGGCCGGGTCGATCTCGATCAGGCGCGCCGGTTCACAGTTGTCCTCCTGGCAGCGGGGGTCGGCCATGAGGTAGATGCGCCCGTTCAGGAACGTGAGGCCCCTGGCAGCGTTTCCGGGCGAGGACGGCGGATCCAGGTCCTCGGTCTCGATCGACCCGTTCTCGGCGACGGAGTGCCGGAAGATGTCCCCTGCGGCGGTCCCGGTGTAGAGGACCCCGTCCGGCCCGGTGGCGGCCGCGGTGAAGATCAGGCTGTCGGGCCCGACGAACT
>CADCWG010000256.1 GCA_902806335.1 uncultured Thermomicrobiales bacterium
CAGGGCCGTTCGCATCCCGACGGGGCCGACCCGGTGCAGCAGCAGGTAGCCGATCACGGCGTTGTAGAGGGCGAACCCGGCCATGTCGAGCCAGAAGACCGCCAGCGTCGTCTCCGTCCCGGCGACCCGCCTCCCGCTGCGCCTCGCGTGACGCGTCGGCCAGGCGGGCCAGGCCGTAGTAGACGGCGAGCCCGAGCAACGCGACCAGGTAGACCTGGTGTTCGAGAACGGCGAAGCGCTCGCCCAGCGCCTTGGCGATCACCTCCTGGTGCTCCTCTAGCTCGGGCAGGAGGTGGACGAAGACGTAGGCGACCGACGTGCCGCCCGCGAACGAGAGCCAGCCGGCGCGCGCGGCCTCGCGGGCAAACCCGAGGCGACCCGACAGGAGGTGGACGAGGGCCAGGCCGACCACGGCCAGGAACGAGGCCGCGAGGACGGCGCCGCTCGTCCCGCCCCCTTCGACCTCGGCGCGGTCGCCCGTGCGGTGAGGCCGGGCCAGGGGCCGCAATCTACGGGGGTGGCCCGACTGCGACTCCGCCCGTGGCCTGCCGGCATCGCCGACCTGGCGGACGAGCCCCCACGTCGTCGCGGGGGCCGGCACGCCGGTGTACCATCGTCGCTGGGCTCGGAGGGCGGGCGGGTCGCGCCACGCGGGCAGCGGTGCAAGGTGCGCCGGTGGAGCCGCGCCGGGTTTGGCTGGGCGAAGCCACCCGGGTCCGTCCGCCGGAGGGTTGGCAGGCGCCCGAGGCGCCACGACCGATCACGGGGCGCGCATGAAGGTTCACCTGCAGTACGGACGCGACGGCATCGACGTTGAGATCCCGTCGGCGCGGGTGCGGGTGATCGAGCCCGCCTTCGTCGAGGGGCTGGCCGACGAGTCCGCGGCCTTCACCGCGGCGGTACGCGCCCCGATCGGCGGCAAGCCACTCCGGGAGCGCGTCGCCGCGCACGAGCGGGTGGCGGTCGTGATCCCCGACGTCACGCGGCCGCTGCCGACCGACCGCCTGCTGCCCCGGGTCCTCGCCGAGCTCGCGCACGTCCCGGCGAAGAACGTCGTCGTCATCAACGGCACCGGCTCGCACCGAGCGAACACGCCGGACGAGCTGCGCGCCATGGTCGGCGCGGGGGTGCTGGCCCGCTACCGGGTGGTAAACCACGACGCGCACGACGCCGGCACGCTGGCGTCGGCGGGTTACACCCACGACGGGCTGCCGGTCGCGATGGCGCGCGACTACGTCGAGGCCGACCGCCGCATCGTGCTGGGCCTCATCGAGCCGCATTTCATGGCCGGCTTCTCCGGCGGCTACAAGGGGGTCTTCCCGGCCGTCGCCGACATCGCGTCGATCATGCACTACCACCGGGCCGCCGCCATCGGTCACCCCAAGAGCACCTGGGGCGTGCTCGACGGCAACCCCACCCAGGAGCAGATCCGGTGGAACGGCGCGCTCTTGCCCGTCGATTTCCTGGTGAACGTGACGGTGAACCGCAAGCGGCAGATCACCGGCTACTTCTGCGGCGACGTCGACGCGGCGCACGCGGCGGGCTGCGCCTTCGCCAAGCGGACCACCATGGCGGCCTGCGAGCACCCCTTCCCCATCGTGGTCACCACCAACGCCGGCTACCCGCTCGACCAGAACCTCTACCAGGCGGTCAAGGGGATGCACGCGGCGATGCAGGTGGTGGAGCGGGACGGGCTCATCCTGACCGCTGCGCGCTGCAACGACGGCTTCCCCAGCCACGGCAACTTCCGGCGGCTCCTGTTCGACCACCCGACCCCGCGGGCGCTGCTCGACGCCATCACCGCGCCCGGGTTCTCGGTCTACGACCAGTGGGAGGCGCAGCTCCTCGCCATCGTCGCGCTGCGGGCGCGCGTGGGGCTGAAGAGCGAGCTCGACGCCGCCGAGGTTCGGCGCGCGCACCTCGAACCGGTGGACGACCTCGGCGGCCGCGTCGCCGCCGAGCTGGACGCGCGCGGGGACGTGCCGATCGCGGTGCTGCCCGAGGGCCCGATGACCATCCCCTACCTCGCGTGACGGCGCGGTCGGGCGCCACCCCGGCAAGCCCCGTCGCCCCCTGGGTGCTGCTGGTAGGATGGGCGCCGGTTCGCCCTGGGACTCGGGCTAGGCATGGGGGTGGCCGTGGACCGTGATCGCCGGCTGCGGGATCAGCTGGTCCTCTTGCTGCGCGGCGGGAGCGCGCACATGGGCTTTGCGGCGGCGGTGGCCGACTTCCCGGAGGCGCTGATCAACGCCCGCCCCCCGAACGTCGGGTACACCTTCTGGCACCTGCTCGAGCACCTGCGGCTCACCCAAGCCGACATCCTCGAGTACGTGACGAGCCCCGAGTACCGGGAACGGGCCTGGCCGGAGGCGTACTGGCCGGCGAAGGATGCGCGGGCAACCATGCGTGAGTGGCTCGAGAGCGTCGCGGCGTTCCGACGGGACCTGGAGGCGCTCGTCGCCGTCGTGTCCGACGTGGGGACCGACCTCTTCGGCGCGGTCCCGAGCAGCGGTGAGCACACCGTCCTGCGGGAGGCGCTGCTGGTGGCGGACCACAACGCCTACCACGTCGGCGAGCTGGGGATCCTCCGGCAAGTCGCCGCCGCTTGGGGGCGACCCCGCACGGCGTAGCGGCACCGCAACCCCTGCGGAGGCGGCGGAGCTGCGAGGATTGACTCACCGCGCAGCAACGGCGGTCTGCTCGCGCAGGACCGTCCGCACCGTCTCGTGGGAGACGCCGAGCTCCCGTGCCACCGCCCGCAGCCCCTCCCGCTCCGCCCGCGCCGCCACCTCCGGCCAGCGCTCCCGGGGGATCAGCGGCCCCTTTGCCCCCGAAGCGTACCGCCCAGCCCCAGGGCGTCGCCGGGAGCGGAGCACCCGCTCGGGGTAGAGGAAGGGGACGAGGGGCGGCGCCACGGCGTCTATCTCGCGCAACCGACCCCCGTCGCGTCCCCCAGCAAGGACCCGTTCCGGCAGGGAGCGCGCGGCGACGGGTCGGAGCCTCGAACCCAAGCGCTAGCCCTCGCCCCGGAGGGCGCGGAGCAGGCCGGCGACGATCTCCGGGTGACGGGCCCCGACCCCCGCCGCCCGCAGCCGGACCGCGGCCAGGCGGTCGGCCGGCTCCCCGCCCGCGAACAGCTCGTGTGCCGCCTCCAGTTCCTCGGCCCCGACGACCCACCGCTGCCCGCCGTCCAGCGGCACGACCGTCACCCCCGCCCCGCGCTCGACGGCCGCCACCT
>CADCWG010000257.1 GCA_902806335.1 uncultured Thermomicrobiales bacterium
CGTGGTGCGCCGCGGGTCGCCGCGGCGCGCGCCAGGGGACCGCCCGGTCATCCATCACGTCGCGGCGAGGTCGCGGCGCCAGCGGGCGCCGCCCGCCGCGCTCGCCGCCCGCTCGTAGACCCCCAGCACCTGCTCGGCGACCACCGGCCAGGCATAGCGCTGGGCCGTCACCCGGCCGCTCGCCCCGAGGCGCTCGCGCAGACCGCGGTCGGCCAGCAGGCGGACCAGCGCCAGCGCCAGCGCCGCCGGGTCCTGGGGAGGGACCATCAGCCCTTCCCGTCCGGGCGTCAGCACGCTCGCGTAGCCGGGGATGTCCGTCGCGACCACCGGCGCCCCCGCGGCCATCGCCTCCAGCAGCACGAAGCCGAAGCTCTCGTTGCGGATCGACGGCACGCAGGCGACCTCGCAGCTGGCGAAGTAGCGCGCCTTGGTCGCCGCGTCGACGAAGCCGACGTACTCCACGTTCGTCACCCCGCGTCGCGCCGCCAGGTCGATGTAGCGATCCGGCCGGCCCGTCCCCACCACCACCAGCCGCGCCGCGGGGAACTGCTGCTGCACCAGCGCCATCGCCCGTAGCAGGTAGCTGAAGCCCTTGCGCGCCTCGTCGAAGCGGCCGACGAAGAGGACGCGCGGGGTGCCGTCGCCCGCCCACGGGAACGGCACCACCCCCGGCCCGTAGTTGTCGACGTCGATCCCGTTCGGGATCACGTCGTAGGGGCCCTCGAAGTACTGCCGCACGAACTCCCGGGCCGGCTCCGAGACGGCGATCCGCCCGTCCAGGCGCCCGAGCACGAACGACATGTACGGCTTGAAGACGGTGTACCAGTGATTGACGTTCCGGAACGCGTGGAAGGTCGCCACGTTCACGGAGGTCGAGTTGAGGAGGACCATGTAGGGGAGAACCGGCATCAGCGGCTCGTGGAGGTGGACCACGTCGAACCGCTCGCGCCGCATCAGCGCCTTGACGTCGGCGTAGAGCGTGACGTCGAAGGTCAGCCGCGCCCGCGCCCCGCCGGCGGGGATCGTCACCGCCCGGCCGACGCCGTAGAAGCCGTCGCCGACCTCGATCCCGCCCTGGGTCGCTCGGGGCGCGATCACGACGACCTCGTGCCCGAGGCGCCGGAACTCCGTCTGCAGGTGCCCGATGTGTTCGGAGACGCCGCCCGGGTGATGGAAGTTGTAGGGGGACACGAGCGCGATCTTCATCCGCCCCGCCCCTCCGCGCGACCTCGGGCCGCCCCCCCGTTCGTCACCGCTCCGCGTACCCCGGATCAGCCGACTATAGCAGACGCCCGCCGCCCCCCCCGGCCCGGCCGACCCCGGGGCGGTGAGGCCCCTGAGACTCACCGCCGCCCGTCGGGGCAGCCCCTGCCCACGGGTACGGCCCGGCGCGCCCGCCGGGACGGCCACCGCGCGCCAGGCCGCGGCCCCGCCTGCCCGGCGCCGGATCCTCCCACCGTCCGATTGGACCTCGGCGTCCGGCCGGGTCTCGGACCGACAGTCGGGTCTCGGACCGACGGTCGGCCGGACGCCCGCGTCGTCGCGGCCGAGGGCGAGCACCGGCGCGCGTCGACCGACGACCTGGCGAACCCGCCGGCCGCCTCACCCGGAAGCCAGGCGATTGCCAGGGCGTCGCCCGGCGAGCCCGCGGACGACTAATACGGCATCCGGTTGCACGGTGGTTGTATCGGGGGCGAACGCTGGCCGGGCTCGCCCGGGGCAAGCCCCGGGCCCAGGAACGAAGCCGGCTCAAGCCGGCCGCGGACCGGCCGGCCAAAGCCCGGGGGGTCACCCGGATTCCGTATAAGGCCGGCTCGGTGCCTGAGACGGAATCCGTCGTTTGGTTGGTGGTAGGGCGGCGCGCCGGCGGCTTGTCCCGCCCGGGCAAGACCCGGGCTCAGGGATAAAGCCGGCTGACGACGGCCGCGGGCTCGCCGGGCGACGCCCCCGCTGACCACCCGGATCCCGCCTGAGCCCACGACCTCGGGGCTTGCCCGAGGCGGGCCCATGCACCGCCCCCCATACCACCCAACAGCCAGATCCCGTATCAGAGCTTGATCAGGCCGAAGGAGTCGCGGTAGACGGGGTCGTCGCGCCGGAAGGTGTCCGGGTCGACGCCGCGGGCCTCGGCCATCCGCAGCGCGAACAGCTGCATCGGGACCACGGCGAGCAGCGGCGAGAGCTCCTCGGGCAGGTCCGCCGCCTCGGGCAGCGCGAAGGTCGTCGCGTCCGTCTCGGCGGGCAGGTCGGGGATCGTCGTCCCGACCACCCACAGCCGCGCCCCCATCGCCGCCAGCACCCGCCCCACCTCGGCCGTCCGCTCGGCCGCGGCGCCGGGGACGTGGACCAGCACCGCCAGGTCGCCCCGGTTGACCGCGACCATCGGCCCGTGGAGGAACTGCTCCAGCGGCAGCGCGTCCACCCAGGCGTGGGCCGCCTCCCGCGCCTTGATCACCAATTCGAGCACGGTCGCCGCGTTCGGCCCGGCCCCCGTGGCGTAGACCCGCGCCCCGACGGCCGACCGCGCGACCGGGGTGACCGCGTCGGCGCGACCGAGCGCGGCCGCGACGGCGTCCGGCAGGACCCCGAGCCCGGCGCGGATCCCGGCGCTCCTCGCCGCCCCGTTGCGCTCCCCGAGCACGGCCGCGACCTGGGCCAGCACGGTCATCGCCGCCAGGTGCGACGCCGTGTAGGCCGCCGAGGTCTCGCGCGCCACCGTCCGCAGCACGAGACCCGAGCCAGGGTGCTCCGCCGAGAGGCTGCCGACCGAGACCACCGTCGCCCCTGCGTCCGCCGCCTGGGCCAGCGCCAGACCGGGGTCGCGCTTTACCCCGGTGTGGGCGAGCACCACGACGGCGTCGCCCGGGCCGAGCGGTGGCACCACGGCGGTCGGGTAGTGGGCCAGGTCCGACGCCAGCACCGCCCGGGCATCGACCCCCGCCGCCCGCAGCAGCCACGCTCCGACCAGCGCCGCGTGGTAGCTCGTGCCGATCCCCGTCAGCACGACCCGCCGGGCGCCGCCCAGCCGATCCGCCGCCACCTCCGCGTGTCCCCACCCCTCCCCGAGCAGCCGCCGCAGCTCGTCCGGCTGCCGCGCCATCGTCTCCGCCATCCGCGACCCGGTCAGCGTCGCCGTCCCAGCGTCCGTTCCCATCCCCGTCCTCCTCCGCCCGTCCTCCGCGGTACCCGGCAACCCGCCCCGCCCCACCCACGTCCCCCTCCCCCTGCGTCGGTG
>CADCWG010000258.1 GCA_902806335.1 uncultured Thermomicrobiales bacterium
ACGAGCCCTGACGGGCGCGGCGCGCCGCATCGGCTCCCGCGCGCCGGCGGCGGGGGCCGGCCGAGGCGGCCGCGACCGACCCGGGCCGTTGCATCGGGCGTCGTCGGCGGGGGAACGCAGCGGCACTCGGGCGGCGGCGAGTGCGTGCCTCGCGCCAGAGGGAGGCCGAACCGGGCTCTACCCGTCCCTGCCGCCCCAGGCGTCGGCCACCTGCCGAAGCACGCCCAACTCGCCGATGTGGTACGCATTGTGGTCGGCCACCAGCAGCGCCTCCCGCAGGACGGTGTGCTCCCGGCTGCTTGGGACCGTGCCGAAGAGGTCGGTCCTCGGGTCGGACACGATCGCGACGATCGCGTCCAGGTCGCGCTGGAACGCCGCGACGCTCTCGTCCCACTCGCGCACGGTCGCCCGGGCGTCCGCCGCCGGCCAGTAGTCCCGCGGCCAGGCCCGTTCCCGGTACGCGGGGCTCGTCACGTACTCGAGGATGTCGGCCTGGGTGAGCCGAAGGTGCTCGATCAGGTGCCAGAAGGTGTAGGCGACGTTCGGGGGCCGGGCGTTGATCATCGCCTCCGGGAAGTCGGCCACCGCCTCGGTGAAGCCCATGTGCGCGCCGCCGCCCCGCAGCAGGGCGACCAGCTGATCCCGCATCCGGCGATCGTGGTCCATGCCCACCCCCAGCGCCTCGCGCGAATCTCCCGGCGAACCGGTGCCCATCCTACCAGCGGCACCTGAGCCAGCGGCACCCGAGGGGGTCCGCCGGTCGCGCACGTGGGCCTCGAGCCCCTCGCCCGGTGGCTCGTTGCTAACGCCGCGGACGCCACGAGTCGGCACCGCCTCGGCGCCATGAGGGTGAGGCCGGGGATCGGGGCTGGGCCGACGAGTCGGCCCCCACCCGGGGAGGCACCGCCGCCGTCGAACGCGCGCTGGAGGGCGAGGCGCGCCTCGCCGACCCGGACGAGCCCGGCCAGGGTAACGAGGCCGACATCCGCGCGTCACCGCTAGACCGCGATGGCCATCGCCTCCCGTCCGCGTCCGACCCGACGCGCGGGGCCGGCGCAGGTTGTGGCGGCCGGTCAGGGAAGGTCTGGCGGGCATGGCGGGGCTCGGTGCCGACCCGCCGAGCCGCGGGAAGCGCGTCTCCGAGGCGCCCCAAGGTCGGCGTGACGCCAATCCACGCCTCGGGCAATCCGTCTACCAGGAGAGAGGTCGTTGTTACAACGCCACGGCCGCTGTGCCCTGGCGGATTCGACGGTCACGGCCCCATGCCCGTCTCGGCACTCGCCCGCCAAGCACGGCGTGGCGCGGCTTCCGCGGCTCGCGGCCGCTCGCCGCGCCATCCGGTGGCGTCCCCCGAGGTCCGCCACCCTGCCGCCGCCCGACCTCGTCCGGGGACCTGGCAGGTGGGTGACCCACCGGCCCCGATCGCTCGCCTGGCAGCCCCCTGCAGGACCAGGGAAACGGGCGCGTCAAGCCCCGGCCGGCGCGACGGTGAGGACGAGGACGACGAGCAGCCCGCCGCCGGCGTTGCGCAGCTCTCCCGGTACCCCCGCCGGCCGCAGCGCCCCGCTGCCGGCCGGGACGGGCGGTCCCTCCCCGATGCCGAGGATCCCAGCCTCGACGGCGACGAGTGCCTCCTCGCCCGCCGCCGGGACCACGGCCCCGCCAGGACCGAGGGCCGCCCGCCCCAGGGCGACGCGGACCGGCCCGGTCGGCCATCCCCCCACGATGCCGTTGGCCAACAGGCGCACCGCCGCCCCGGCCGGCGCCTGCACGCCACCGTCGGACGGGACGAACGGCCGGGCGGCGAAGTAGAACGTCGCCCCGAGCGCCGCCGCCGGCTCGGACCCCGCCTGGCGCAGGCCGTACCGGGTGCCGGCCGGGACCGTCACGGCCTCGCCCCGGCCGAGGACCCGGTCGGGCGCCGCCGCCTGGACGCCGTCGCCGCCGCCGACCAAGAAGCGTCCGCTCCCGCCGACGCGGACCGCCAGCGTGCCGGCCTCGACGACCACCACCGTCGGCCCGGCGCCGACGAGGCCCTCAAGCCAGGCACCCACGGGGAAGTCGAGCCGTGCCAGCGCCACGCCCATCACCGTCGGCGGGAGGGCGGCGAGGTCAGTCGCGAACAGCGTGTCCATCAGGGGCGCAGTGTCGGGACCGCCGCGCCGCCCGGCAAGCAGGCCACCGGCGAGGTGGAAGGTGTCGACGGGGCCCCACGGCGGCGCGCCGTCCGCCAGGGGATAGCCGGACGCATGCACCCCGGCCGTCACCGTGCCGTCGGGGCCGGCGACCACCCAGTCCACGGCGAGCCGGGCGCCGGGCGCCGTCCGGTGGAGCTCGGCGAGCTGGCGCCGGAGACCCTCGAGGGTGGGCGGCTGGCCGGGGCAGGGATCGCACCAGGCGAAGTCCGGGGAGACGATCCCACCCAGGGAGACGGCGTCGCCGGTGCGGACGGCTTCGTTGACCGCGGCGTAGAAGTCGCGGACGAGCGCGACCCGGCCGTCCGCCGGCGTCCCCGGCAGGGTCCCGACGCGGGCGTCGGTCAGCACCGCGCCAAGCCCCAGCAGGGCACCGGCCGTGGTGAGCAGGAGGCACCCGGCGAGCGCCCAGCGGAGTGAGCGTCCCCCTGTCGTTGCCGGCTGGCGCACCCCTCGTCGGTCCACGGCAGCCTCCCGTCGGTGGTCAGGTCGAGGGCTGGACGCCGGCTGGGCTGCCCGAGCGGACCAGCCGCGTCCGTGACCTCGCCCCTCGGATCCGGCTCCTGGCCGTCGTCCACGCCGCCAGTCACGCCGGGCGGCAAGGTACGGGTCCACCGTGCGCTATGCCGCGACCGGGCGCATCGGCACATCTGCGCGTTTCCGCGCGCATAGTGCTGCAAGGACTAGGAGGTTTTACCTAGGGAACCTGGGTGACGCGCGTTCGAATCACGAGCGCGGTGGCA
This sequence comes from uncultured Thermomicrobiales bacterium, assembly GCA_902806335.1. Lineage (GTDB taxonomy): Bacteria > Chloroflexota > Chloroflexia > Thermomicrobiales > UBA6265 > CADCWG01. The sequence goes on from CADCWG010000258.1 coordinate 2,939, forward strand.
GACTGGGCGAGGCGACACCGTACAGGCGAAGACGGCAACGATCATGTCCCAAGGACCCGCTGAAGGCCCCGCGATCCGTGTGGGCGACCCAGGCGTGACACCAGTCCGGCCGCCCGGGATCGGCCACTGAACCCAGGGCCGCGCCCCCCGCCGACCCGACCTGGCGGCCGCGACCCGCTCCGGGCTCGCGGGGGCAGGGCCGCGCCGCCGTCCGGTGGCGTCGGCCCTGCCCGCACGCTTGCCGTCCGGGCGGCTCAGGCGACCGGCGGGCCAG
>CADCWG010000259.1 GCA_902806335.1 uncultured Thermomicrobiales bacterium
GGCTTCTTCGAGCAACCCGAGCACGAGGCGACGGCCGCCCCGGCCGGCTGGAGCCGGGCCTTCGGCTTCCTGCCCGGCGCCTTCCAGCACCTGGCCCTGTCGGTGGCGGACGAGGCCGCGCTGGAGGCGCTGCGGGCGCGGCTGGTCGCGGCGGGGGTCGAGGTGACCGATTGGCTCCACGAGGGGCCGATGCGCCAGTTCCTGTTCGCCGACAACAACGGCATCGTCTGGGAGGTCACCTGGACGACGGCCGGGGCAGACGTAGTGCCTCCCGGGTGGGCGTTCGACGACCCCGACCCGGTGCCGGCGGCGCGGGAGATCCGGGCGGAGGGGCGGCTCCGCGGCTAGCGGAGAGCGCCGGTGGGTGGACGGACCGTCACCCAAGGTGCGCGGGAGGTTAGCCGAGGCGGAGCAGATTGCCGCTGGGTCCGGCGGCCGTCGGCACGGCGTCGACCGGTGCGGGCCGGGGCCGGCAAGAAGGGGCGGCCCTCGGTCTACGCGGCCTCAGTTGGCAGGAGGAGTTGTACAAGCGCCGCCCCCATCGGCCGGGGACCGCCTGACCTGGCGCGACGAGAAGCCCGAGCCCCAGGTCGGCGCGTCGGGATCGGCCCCTCCCGCGCGCACCGCGGTAGCACGTCCGCCGATGACCCACGGCGCAATGGGGACGATCAACCGGCCGGGGTCGCCGGGGACGGGGTGCCGGCAATGTCCGCCACCGAGGCCCCACCGAGCGCCGCGGCGATCACCAGGTCGGATGCCTGGGCCCCGTCGACCTGGTCCGAGTCACCCGCCGTGCGGGTCGTGATGCGGCCGGACACCAGCGCGACCAGGACCTCCCCGCCGCCCGCGACGCACGCCGTCGCCCCCACCGGATAGAGGTCGATGCGATCGACCCCCTCGGTCCGCATCGCGGTATCGCAGCCCCGCGGAGGAGGCTGGCGGGGGTAATCGCCCACCGGCCGATCGGTGCCGTCGTCCACGTCCTCGATGCGGCGTTCGAGGTAGTCGGCCGCTGCCACGGCGGCGGCCGTCCCGGCCGCTGGGCGGGCCATCGTGAGGAGCACGCGCGCCCCCCGCGGCCCGCTGAACCAGAAGAACCGGATCTCCTCGGCCCACGGGAACCACTCGCCGCGCTCCTCCTCGTCGGGATAGTAGGACCGCACGGTCTCCCAGCCGTCGCCCAGTTGGTGGGAGGCGAGATACGGGAGCGTGTCTGGCCCCTGCGAGCCGGCGTTGTCCGGGAGGAGCAGCGCCGCCAAGAGGACCACGACCAACCACGCCGTTCGCCGCAGGCCACCGGTCACCTTGTCGCCCCCCACTCCCCACCCGGCAGCCGACGCCACCACGGCCGCCGGCCGAGTGTAGGGGGTGCGGGCAAGGGGCGCGCGTGGCCACGAGGGCGTCCTGTCCCTGGGAGAACGCCGCGGGAGCGCCCGGATGCCCCCGACCCGCACGATCTGACGGCAACGCTCCCGGCGTCGTCCGGCGGTCGGGGGGTTTACGCCAGGCTCGGCTTCCTGCGCCACGGCGAGTCCCGGGAGTACAGGCCGGGCGACGCCGCGGCACCCGAGCGGTCGTCCGGGGTGCCGCGCGGGGCTGCTCGGGCGCCCACAGTCCCGGGCGTGCGGACCCAGCGCCCCCTGGCACCAAGGGGCCATGGGGTGCCCGCGGGACAGCCGTTGCCGAGCAACCGTCCGTCGCCGAAGCCCACGCACCCTGGAGAACAGGGCCGCTGGGTGGGCCGAACGAGGGTCGAGTCATCACGGCCTACCGATCGCCCGCCATCCGGGCGGCCCCGCTGACTGGCCGTCGACGGACGTCGCCCGTTGTTCTGCAAAGTGCCTAGGCAACCGGCCCCCGGGGCACGTATCGCCTGCCCGACGGCTAAGCATCCCGTTTACGCATTTCTGTGGATTCCAGTGGCGATGGGGTCCCCTAGAGTCTGGGCAGTGGCAACGACCACACCGGCCAGCTGACGAGTGACCGATGGAGAGGACCCCAGCCGTGAACACCGCGTTCGACGCCGCCCAGTCGCCGATGGTCCAGCCGTCCTACGCCCACCAGGTGGAGACCCGACACGGGTTCCGCACCTTCCTGGTCGCCGCGCTGATCGCCCTGATCCCGATCGTCGGCGGCGGGGCGAGCGCGATCTACGTCGCCCACCGCCGCGACCCGCAGAACTTCGACCTCGGTGAGGCCTGCGGGGCGGCGTTCATCTCGCTGCTCTCGGCGCTCGGCTTCTTCCTCGGGATCGCGGTGATCTTCGCCGTCTTCGCCGCCATCTTCGCCGCCGTCGCCTAGGACGTCGCGCCGCCAGCGGTGGGGGCGAGGCCGACCCAGGCCCCGCCCCTCGCCGTCCCGCCCCTCGCGGTCCCGCCGCCGCGGCGACACGGCCATGCCAGCCCTACCCCGAGGGTAGCCCGGGCGCCGCGAGCGTCCTGACCGACGCCACCCCGACCGCCCCGGGTGGGGACTTCCGCCCGGGAGTGTCGTCTGCCACCCGTAGGTCATGGCGGCGTCGAGGCGCCCACCCAGAGGGACTGCGGAGACAGGCCCCGGCCCTGACGCGTTGGCAACCGGCTCGGTCGGTTGCCGCCGATGCTCCCGGGGCGGGCGCCGTTGGCGCTCCCGGCCCAGGACGTCGGGCGGGCCGGTAGGAGCAGGCCCCGGCCACGGGCTTTATCCCCGCCAGGGTGCTGGTTGGAAGCGACAGGGATCGGGTCTACGCCGACCCCGCGCTGGCGAGCCGGCAGCGGTGCCCGCAGGGGCTCGGCGGCTCGGCCGGCGCGCCCCTGGACGCGGCCTAATCCTTTCGGCTCGGGCCCACTCGGGGTGCGGGTGCCCGCTGAATACGCCTTTCGGACGATGTGCGGCTCCGCGCGGCGACGGATCATGGTCCCACGCCGCAAGGATCGGGGTGGCGTCCCAGACGGACTGTCGGGCGGCCACTGCCGCCGGACCAGTCGCTGAGAAGGGGTACCGCCGTGTCGAACCACCCGTACTTCCTGGAAGCGCACGCGAGCCACCGGCAGGCCGAGTACCGGCGCGAGGCAACGCAGTGGCGGGCCGGCCGGGCGGCGCTGGCGCCGCAGGACGGGCCGCCTATCGGGCCCCGGGAGCGCGGGCGGGCGGCCACGGCGGCGCTGGCCCTCGGTCGACGGATGCCGGCCCTGCCGACCCCGCGGCTACTGCCGGCCCTGC
>CADCWG010000260.1 GCA_902806335.1 uncultured Thermomicrobiales bacterium
CCGGCGTCGGCGCGCTGACGTAGCCCCACCGGTTGGTCACCCGGTGGACGTGGACGTCGACGGCGATCGCCCGTCCCGCGGGGACGCGGTCCCCGGCGCCTGCCGCTCCGCCCGCGAAGCGAACGGGGAGACCCTCACGCACGCAGGCGATCCCCAGCGCCAGGTTGGCGCACTTCACGCCGACGCCGTCGAACGACCGCATCGTGGCCTCGTCGCAGGGCAACTCCCCACCGTGCTCGGCGACGACCCGCCGCGCCATCGCCACGATCTGCTCGGCCTTCCGCTCCGCGAAGGTGCTGCCGGCGATCAGGCGCGCCACCGCCGGCGCTCCCAGCTCGGCGACCGCCGCCGGCGTCGGCGCCGCCGCGAAGAGCCGCTGGCTGAGCGGCAGGCTGACCTCGTCGTAGGTCCGGATCGAGATCATGCAGGAGGCAAGCTGCTGGAAGGGCGTCCGCCACCCCTGGTCGGCCAGCGCGAACATCGCCGCCGGCGGGTAGGGTGCGACGGCCGCCGCTACCGCCTTCAGCGCACGATCGATGTCGAATGGCTCCGCCCGACCCCGCCCGGTGCCTTCCTCCCCCACCCCGCCATCCCCCCGACTCGCGCGTCGCTCCTGCGCGTTCTGGACGCACCGGCCGTGCCCGACGGGCGTCCGGTGCGCGGAACCGGCGACGCCCGCGGCCGACCGGCCGCGGGCGTCGCCGTGAGATCGAGTCGGGGGACCGTGCTACTCGGCGTCGACGGAGGGGACGACGCGCTCCTTGGGGGCGGCCGTCGCCTCCGCCTGCTGCCGGCCCCGGCGCTGGGCGATCTGGCGGCGGACCAGCGCCTTGATCTCGTCGCCGTTCTCCCGCCAGATGTGGATGGCCGATGGCGCGATGGAGGCGACGATGATCAGCACGATGATCGGCAGAAGGTAGCGGTCGACGCTCGGGATGGCGCTGCCGAGGAAGAAGCCGGCGACCGGCAGACCGACGGCCCAGAGCACGGCGCCGATCACGTTGAAGACCACGAACCGCGAGTAGGGCATCGCCCCGACCCCGGCGATCACCGGTACGAAGGTCCGCACTACCGGCAGGAACCGGGCGAGGATGACGGCCTTCCCGCCCTGCCGCTGGAAGAACTGCTCCGCGCGCAGCAGGTGCTCCGGCCGGAACAGGAGGGAGCGCTCGCGGGTGAAGAGGCGCCGCCCGACCCGGTGCCCGAACGCGTAGCCGACCGCGTCGCCGGTCACCGCGGCCACGAAGCAGATCGGCACCAGGAGCCAGATGTTGAAGACGTCCTGCGAGGCGAGGAACCCGGCGGTGAAGAGGAGGCTGTCGCCGGGGAGGAAGAAGCCGACCAGCAGCCCCGTCTCGGCGAAGATGATCGCGAAGAGGCCGAGGTACCCGGCGGTCTTGATCAGTTCCTCGAGGTCGAACCCCAGCAGCGCCGGGTACGCCGCCAGGCGGGCAAGCTCGGTCAGGGCCAGGTAGACGTGATCCATGCCGCTCGTTCGCCTCCGGGGTTGGGCTCGGTCGGGGCCATCTGGGGTCGCGCTTGGGCTCGGGTTCCGGCTCGGGCGCTCGGGTCGGCTCCGCCCCGCTGGGCCGCGCGCCGGACCGACGCGGCAGGGACGCCGCGAGAAACACCCGCGAGACGGGATGGTGGCGACCCGAGTATAGGCGCGGCGGACCGGCCGGACCACCAACGCCGAACGTCAATCGGTGTCGTCGGCCGCCGCGCCAGGGCGCGCGAGCGCCGGCGACACTCGGCGTGGCGGCCCCGACCGGGGCGGAGCCGCCTACCTCCCCCACGACGGGGGCACGCCACCTGACGGCGGCCCGTCCCTGGGCGGGGCCGGTGCCTGGGATCTCGACCACGACGGCGGGCCGCCGCTACGGCAGCCCCAGGCGGGCGCGCACCTGGGCGATGAGCGCCTCCGGCGGCGCGGGCCACCCCGCCGGGTCGACCTCGACGCGCAGCGCGTGGGGACCCGGAACCCCCAGGCCCAAAGCCGCCGCCCGCTGCACGGCCGGATGCTGCCAGGCACCGAGCGCGTCGGGCTCCTCTCCCCGTGAGACGAGCGCCAGCCCGGCGAGGTCGACGGCCAAGGGGTCGGCCCCGCCGATCGCCACCGGCCGGCCCGCGAGCCGGACGAGAAGCACCGTGAGCACGACCTGGGCGCCGGCGACGACCGCGTACGCCACCTCGCCCAGCACGCCGAGTCGATCGCCGGCGAGGCCGGCCGCGACCGCCTGCCGGGGGTGGGCCAGGCCCGCCCAGACCCGCAGCCCCGGCAGGTCCCGAGGGGGCGATCCGGTCCCGACCCCCGGAGCCAGGCGGCCGACCCCGACCAGCGTTCCCGCCGCGTCGAGTCCCCCTGGGACCAGCACGGTCCCGACGCGTCCGCCCGGCGGGGACGCGCGAGGGATCCAGCCCGCCTCCCCCCGGAGCAGACCGACGGCCCGGCCGAGCCGCGACGCCGCCTGGGCTCTGCTCACGGCCGCTCCCCGGTCGCCCACCGTGGCGACGACGGCGGTGACCGGGTCGTGGCGGGCGTCGGGGAGCCGCCCCCGTCCGATCCCGTCGACGACGATCGCCGGGGAGGGCACGACGTCGGGCAGCAGGCGGGCGACCGCGGCCGCCGCGGCGCCCGCGGCGTCCTCCCCCGTCGCAACGACGACCCGCGCCGGGCGGTCGATCGTCCACTCCCGGCTCACCGGCCGCCGGCCCGGTGGCGACGCGCCGAGCATGCGCTGAGCAGAAGGCTCACCGACCGTCGACTTCAGTCGTCGCCGCCCCGTCGCCAGGGTCAAGCAGGAGCGCGCCGCCGAGCGGCGGGAGGAGGAGGTCGTTCCCCTCGATGACGACACCCGCCGCGGTCGCGACGGCCAGGGCGAGGCCGGCCGGCACGGGAACCCTCTGCTCGCTCGGGGTGCGGTTGAGCGCAACCAGCCCGCGCTCGTCGCTGGCCGCCACCGTCACCGCGTACAGGCCGCCCTCTTCGAGGGCGTGCGTCGCCCGCTCGCCGCGCCAGAGGGCCGGGTGTGCTCGCCAGGTGGCGATCAGGGCGGTGTAGAACGCGAGCAGGTCGCCGTCCTGGTCGCCCCCCCACGGCATCGGCGTGCGCGATTCCTCCATCCGCCGCGAGCCGTCCGGATACTCCAGGTCGTGCCGCTGGCTGAGACCGACCTCGGTCCCGTAGTAGACGATCGGCGGCTGGGGCAGGGTGAACTGGCAGAGCGCCGCCAGCTTCAAGCGCCGGACGTCCCCGCCGACCACCCAGAGGAAGCGGTTCATGTCGTGGTTGTCGAGGAACGACGGCAGGACAAGGTCGCCGGTGAAATAGGCCAGGTGCCGCCGCAGGAAGGCATCGAAGGCGCCCGCGCCGATCGTCTCGAACGCGAAGAAGGCGCGCATCTGCTGGAGGAGCAGGAAGTCGAGCGTGCCGTCGAGTCGCCCCCAGTACGAGCGCTGGAGCTCGGCGGTCTCGACCACCTCGCCCAGGGTCACCGATCCCGGCGCGATCGCCCGGGTCGCGGCACGGAACTCCGCCCAGAACCCGTGCGACGGGCCGCTCGCGTAGTCGAGCCGGAAGCCGTCGACCCCCCGCTCCAGCCAGCGCCGGGCGGCCCCGATCAGATAGTCGCGGGCCCCCGCCGAGGCGCTGTCGAGCTGGGGCATCTCCCGCACGCCGAAGAACGACCGGTAGCCGACGGGGTCGTCCGGGAGAAAGGAGAACCACGCCCGCTCGGGCGCGGCGGGGTCGGCCGCGGCCCGCTGGAACGCCGGGTGCCGGTCCGAGACGTGGTTGGCGACGAAGTCGAGCAGCACCCTGATCCCGAGGGCGTGTGCCTCCGCGATGAGCGCGTCGAGGTCCGCGTCGGTGCCGAGGCGCGGCTCGACGCGGTCGTAGTCGGTCGCGTCGTACCCGTGGTGGGAGGGCGAGGGGAAGACCGGCGAGAGCCAGAGGCAGGTAACGCCGAGCGCCTGGATGTAGGGCAGCCGCTCCGTGACGCCTCGCAGCGTGCCGCCCCAGATGTCCATCAGCGTCGGGGCGTCGTGCCAGGGCCGCCGCCCGCCCGGCTCGAACCGGTCGACGAAGACGTGGTAGATGACCGCGTCGCGGACCCACGCCGGGACGCGCTCCCGGTCGACGTGGTAGGCGAACGCCGCCGGGGCGCCGGTGACCGGGTCGGGATCGGCCCAGACCCGCGCCCCGGCCGCGGTCCCGGCGCCGATCCGGTACCGCACGAGCGTGCCGGCCGGCTGCGCGGGCAACTCCGCGTGCCACTCCTGGCGGTAGCCCCAGAGCAGGGTGTCCCAGACGGCGTCGCCCGGGACGAATGCAACGCCGGGCCCGTCGATATTCGGCTCGCCGCCGTCGGCGGTGTACCAGGCGGTGACGGTGGCCGCGTCCACGTCGGTGCCGGCGCTGACCGTGAGCCGAACCGGCCGGTCCGGCTCGGGGTCGAGCGGGTCGAGCCGGTTGCCGTGGGCGAGGCCGCGGCCGAGGGCGCGCAGCGCCTCCAGCCGGAGGTCGTCCGTGGCCAGGGTGCCGAAGATGAAGTCCTGGGTGACGTCAGTGACGTCGCCCGCAGCCGGCCGCGCCGGAGCCCGGGGATGCCCGTCCTTCACGACGCGAGCGCGAAGACGTAGCCGCTCTTCGGCTCCAGGGACGGCAGCGCGACGTAGCCGCCGATCGTGCCGCCGTCGGCCACGGTCAGGGGCGCGCCGGCCGCGTGGTCGAGCAGCGGCGTTGCCCCGTAGGCGCCGGCCGCCAGACTCGTCACCCCGCCGAGGGCCACGCCCGTCGCCGGCGCCTTGCCGAAGTTGAGCACCACCAGCACCACCGAGTCGCCCGCCCGCCGGACGTAGGCGGCGACGCCTGCCGACCCTGTCTCCAGCACGGCGAAGTCGCCGTGGCCAAGGGCCGGCACCTCCGCGTGGAGCGCGACCAGCGCGCGGTAGCGGTTGAGGAGCGATGCCGGGTCGGCGTCCTGGGCTGCCACGTTGACCGTGTCGAGGTCGGGCTGGAACGGCTCCCACGGCCGCCCTTCGGTGAAGCCGCCGCCGGGGCCCGGTGCCCACTGCATCGGCGTCCGGATCAGCTCGTCGGGCTTGTCGCCGCCCATGCCGATCTCCTCCCCGTAGTAGACGAAGGGCAGACCGGGCAGCGTCAGCAGCGCCGTCGCGGCGAGGCGTGCCTCGGCCACGTCGCCGAGCTCGGTCATCGTCCGCGGTTGGTCGTGGTTCGTCAGAAATGGGGCCCAGCGCTGGTCGGGGAGCTTGGTGTAGGCCCCCTCGGCTGCCTCGACGAAATCGGCGGCGAGGCCGTAGTTGGCGGCGGCGAGCAAGGTCTGGCCGACCTCGAAGGCGAAGAAGCTGTCGAGCCCGTCGGGGTAGTAGGACGCCAGCACGCCGGTGCCGCCGCCGAAGACCTCGCCGACGGTGAACGCGTCGGGCGCGACCCGCCCCAGGAACGCCCGGTACTCCCGCAGCCACCGCTGGGTCTCCGGGGTGTTCTCCTGGACCCGGTCGTCCTCGATCAGGTGCTTGATCGCGTCGAGGCGGAAGCCGTCGGCGCCCATCTCCTCCAGCCAGAAGCGCGAGATCCGCTCGGCCTCGGCGGTGACCGCGGGGTTGCGGTAGTTCAGGTCCGGCATCCCCTCGTAGAACACCCCGTAGAAGTACTCGCCGCCCACCGGCGAGGGGTGCCAGACCTCCTGCCCCCAGGGACCCCGGTAGCCCGGGTCCTCGGTCGAGAAGCGGTACCAGTCGCGGTACGGCGAGGCCGGATCGGCGAGCGCCTCGCGGAACCAGGGGTGCTCGCTCGAGGTGTGGTTGAGCATCAGGTCGAGCAGGACCCGCACCCCGCGCGCGTGGGCGGCGTCGATCAGGGCGACGAAGTCCTCGTTGGAACCGTACTCGCGGTCGACGGCGTAGTGGTCGACGGTGTCGTAGCCGTGATAGCTGGGCGACTCGAAGATCGGCATCAGCCAAAGGCAGGTCGCCCCGAGATCGGTCCGCGTCGCCGGGTCGCCGTCGTTGATGTAGTCGAGGCGATCCGTGAGCCCGCGCAGATCACCGACGCCGTCGCCGTCGCTGTCGGCGAAGGAGCGGACGAAGACCTCGTAGCAGACCGCGTCGTCGACCCAGCCGGCCGTCGCGGCGGGAGTGGGCGGGGACGGCAGGGGGAGTTGGCCCTGCGCCCTGACCCCACCGCCGCCGGCGGCGACCAGCACGGCGAGCGAAAGGGCGGCGACGGTCGTGCGGTGAACCTTGGCGCGACGGCGCATCGGGGGCCTCCTCAGCGTGCGGCGCCACGGCCCAGCGCGACCACGGCGCCGCCGCGCGCGGGCAGGGCGAGCCGGAGCCCGTGCTCGGTCACGCTGACCGTCGCCTCGCCCCCGCTCGCGTGGAGCAGGGACGGTTCCCCCGACCCTACGGTCTGTCCCAGGTCAGCGAGCCGTGCCTCGACCGTGCGCGGCTCGGTGGCGACGTTGACGGCGACGACGACGGCGTCGCCATCCAGGGAGCGGGCGAAGGCGTAGGTGTCGCGGTCGGCGTGGAGCCGGTGGTATGCCCCACGTCGCAGCGCCGGCTCCGCTCGGCGGAGGGCGATCATCGCCTTGTAGGCGGCGTGCAGGTCCCGATCCCAGCGCTCGGGGTGGTCCCAGGGGAACGTCCTGCGGGTCCAGTGGTCCGGCAGGGCCCCGGGGAGGCCGATCTCGTCGCCGTAGTAGACGCACGGCGCGCCGGGGAAGGTGAACATCAGCAGCGCCGCGAGGCGGACGCTCGCCGCGTCCCCGCCGGCGATCGTCAGCAGGCGGGCGGTGTCGTGGCTGTCGAGCAGGTTGAGCTGTGTCTGCTGGACCGGCCACGGGTAGAGCCCCAGCAGGTGGTCGATCTTCGCGGCGTACGCGGTGCCGTCGATCCCCGGCCAGGGCGCATAGGAGCGGTCCTCGACCAGCGCGCGGCGGACGCGGTCGCCGGCGGCGAAGGCGATAGCGGCCTCCGTGAAGACGTAGTTCATCACGCCGTCGAAGCGGCCGCCGCCGAGCCATTCCTGGCTCTCGCCCCAGACCTCGCCGACCAGGTACGCCTCGGGGTCGATCGCCTTGGTCCGGCGCCGGAACTCCTCCCAGAACCCCGGCGTCGCGATCTCGAACGGCACGTCAAGGCGCCAGCCGTCGATCCCATTGCGCAGCCAGTACTCGCCGACGCGCATCAGGTACTCACGGACCTGTGGGTTGTCGGTGTTGAACTCCGGCAGCGCGTGGAGCCCGACCCAGGCCGCGTAGCCCGGTGGCCGGCCGTGGTCGTAGGCGTTGGCGGGGTGCTCGCGGATCGTCCACCAGTCGAGCCACGGGGAGGAGGCCCCGTTCTCGAGCACGTCGTTGAACTGGAAGAAGCCGCGGCTGGCGTGGTTGAAGACCCCGTCGAGGACGACGCGCAGGCCCCGCCGCTTGCACTCGGCGAGCATCGCCTCGAAGGCCGCGTCCCCCCCGAGGAGGGGATCGACGCGGTAGTAGTCGTGGGTGTGGTAGCGGTGGTTGCTCGCCGACTGGAAGATCGGGTTGAAGTAGAGGGCCGTGATCCCGAGGTCCTGGAGGTAGTCGAGCTTCTCGGCGACGCCGAGCAGGTCGCCGCCCTTGTACCCGTAGGGGGTCGGGTCAGCGTCCCATGGCTCGAGGTGGCCCGGCTTCTCGGCGTCGAGCGACGGGCTCCGGGCGAAGCGGTCGGGGAAGATCTGGTAGAAGACGGCGTCCTTGACCCAGTCGGGCGTGGTGATCTCCGGCTCGGCCAAGGGGACCTCCTCTGGGGGCCGGGAGACGGCGAACCCGCTCCCGGCCCCGGGCTCCGAGCCCGCCCCCGAGATCGGGGGCGGAGCGGACGGGAACAGCGCTTCTGCCCGGCCGAGAACGCCGGGGCCGCCTAGCCCTTGATGGCGCCGCGGGTGAGGCCCTCGACGAGCAGGCGCTGGGCGAGGAAGAAGACGATCAGGATCGGCAGCGAGCCGAGCACCGCCGCCGCGCAGAACAGCGTCCACTGGGTGTTGAACTGGGTCGAGAAGGTCCGCACCCCGACGCCGAGCGGGTACTTGTCCGGGTCGGAGAGCAGGATCGTGGTGATCAGGTACTCGTTGTAGACGCCGATGAAGCCAAAGATGAACTGGGCGACGAGCATCGGCTGGACCAGCGGGAAGATGATGGTCCAGAACGCCCGCAGGTTGCTCGCGCCGTCCAGGTAGGCGGCCTCGTCCAGGTCCTTGGGCACGCTGTCGATGAAGTTCTTCATCAGCCAGACGCCGAGCGCGCTGCCGCCGAAGCCGAAGATCGCGATCAGCCCGATCCGCGTGTTGAGCAGGCTGACCTCGTCGAGCATCCGGTAGTAGGCGACCACGTTCAGCGTGCCGGGCAGCATCTGGATGATCAGGAGGAGGAGGATGCCGTAGCGTCGGCCGCGGAAGCGGAGCCGGGAGAAGGCGTATCCGGCCAGGGTGGCGAAGAAGACGGTGATGAACCCGCAGGAGATGCCGAGGAGAAGGCTGTTGCCGACCCAGCGCGGGAAGTTCCCTTCGAGCAGGTTGGAGTAGTTGTCCAGGGTCAGCACGTCGGGGATGAAGGAGCGGCTGTAGAGGCTCGGGCTGCCGCCCTTGAACGAGATCATCAGGACGTAGACGACCGGGAACAGGGCAACGACGATGAAGGCCCAGAGCACGAGCCGGATCGCCCAGACCTCGAGCTGCTGGCGGTTCTTGGCCGACTCGAAGAACGACGCCGAGCGCGGCGCGACGGCCGGCGTGGTCCGGACGGGAACGCCGGACGCGGTGTTGGTTGCCATCTAGGCCGCCTCCTCGAACGACCGGGTGACAACCGCGTTGACGATGGTGAAGCTGGCGATGATCAGGAACACGACGAAGCCGTACGCCGCCGCGAGGGAGGGGTCCTGCTTCTCGAAGATCGTCTTGTAGGCCAGGCTCGCCAGGGTGTCGGTCGCCCCGTAGGTGGTGGTGCCCGGGCGGCCGTTGGTGAGCAGGATGATGATGCCGGCGTTGTTGAACTGGAAGGCCGCCTGCGTGATCAGCAGCGGCATCACCGCCGTCAGCAGGAACGGAAAGGTGATGTCCCGGAAGCGGGAGAGCCAGCCGGCCCCGTCGAGATCGGCCACCTCGTAGAGGTCGCGGGGGATCGCCTGCAGCGCGGCCAGGCCGACCGTCATGAAGAAGGGATAGGAGAACCACAGGTTCGCCGCCAGCACCGCGAACCGGGCCGGCGCCACCTCGCTGGTCCAGGCGACCGGGTTGAGCCCGATGTCGGTGAGGATCGCGTTCAGCGGCGAGGTCGCCTGGTCGTTGAAGATACCGCCCCAGACCTGGATCAGAAGGATAAAGGGGAGCGCCCAGGGGATGATCAGCAGTGTCCGGTAGACATTCCGCTCGCGTAGGCCCGGGTGGTTGAGGAGCAGCGCGAGGAACATGCCGACGCCGACGTTGACCAGCGTGGTGATGACCATGAACGCCACGGTCCACCCCAGGACGGGGTAGAACGCGCCGCCCGTGGCAAACACGTCCCGATAGTTATCGAGTCCGACCCAGCTGTAGTTGAACCGACGGAAGCGCAGGTCCCAGTTGGTGAACGAGTAGTACAAGGTGAGGATGAACGGCGCGATGGTGAAGACGAGGGCCGAGATGATGATCGGGGCGAGGTAGAGGTAGGCGGACCGGTTGTTCCGGGAGTGACGCGGGCGAACGGTCGAGCCGACCGGCGGCAGCGCCTGGCCGACGGTCGGGGATGCGCCGGTGACGGACACGGACTTCCCTCCTCGATCCCGCCCCGCCGGGGGCGCCAACCCCATGCCTCTACCACGGGAAGGCCCGATGGGAAATGGGGGTGGGGCGTGAGCCCCACCCCCAGTCCCTGTTGGCCGCGCTGTGGTCTAGCCCTGCGACTCCTCGATCGCCGCCTGGATCGCCTCGACGGCCCCGTCGAGCGCGGGCTGGATCTGGTCGTCGGGGGCGTTGTTGGGGATGATCGCGTCGACCGCGTCTTGCCACGGGGTCCAGACGTTGGTCATCGCGGCGATGTTCGGCATCGGCACGCCGGCCGCGGCCTGCTGGTTCCAGGTCGCGATGTTCGGGTTGGCCATGACCGACGGGTCCTGGAGGGCCGTGGTCCGGACCGGCGTCTTCACGAAGCCCTTGTAGAGCTCGAGGACGGAGGGCGTGCTCGTCGCGTAGAGGACGAAGTCGAGCGCCGCCTCGCTGTTCTCGTTGTAGGCGTTCACCGCGAAGGCCTGGACGCCGACGAAGGGGCGCATCGGCTGCCCGTTCGGGAGCGTCGGCAGCACCGAGACGCCGTAGTTGATGCCGGCCTTGGTCAGCGGCGCTTCCCGCCAGGGACCGCTGATGGTCATCGCCAGCTGGCGCTGCTCCATCATGCCTTCCTGGACCTTGTGCATGTTGACCCGGTCGATCGCCGCCTCAGGCATCGGCGGCTGCTGCTGGTGGTAGATGTCCCGCAGGAACTTGTAGGTCTCGACCGCGGCCGGGTTGTTGAGGCCGATGTCCTCGATGTTGTTGTCGCCGTTCTCGTACTGGAAGACGTAGCCGCCCATCCCGTAGAGGAAGCTGCTCTCGTAGTACTGGTCGAGCAGCGGGAAGCCGAAGCCGTAGACGTCGCCCGTCGTCAGCTCGGTCGCCATGGTGACCAGCTCTTCCCAGGTCGTGGGCGGCGTCGGCACCAGGTCCTTGTTGTAGATGAACGCGACCGACTCGATGAAGAGCGGCATCGCCGTCAGCACGCCGTCGACCGAGCAGGCCTGGATCCCCAGCGTGTTGACGTCGTCGACCGCCGGGATCCGATCCTTCGGGATCTCGAGGGTGATGTTCTGGATCGCGAACTCGCCGAGCCAGTCGTGGGCGATCGGGCCGAAGAGGTCCGGACCGCCGCCGCCGGGCGCGGAGATGCCCATCTTCGCCTTGAAGTCGGCGTCGGGCACCGTCACGATCTCGACCGGCGTGCCGACCGCCGCGGTGTAGGCCTGAGCGACGGCCGTGAGGTTGGCGAACTCGGTGTTGTCCGGCGCGTCGGGGGTCGAGCGCGTCCACATCACCAGCCGGTCGACCTTGGGGCCCTGCGGGGTGTACGCGCCGGGGGCGTCCTGGGCCCGCGTGAGGCCGGGGCGCCGAGTGGCGCCGATCGCGCCGAGCGCCGGCGCCGCCACACCCAGGGCGGCCGCCCGCCGCAGGACATCGCGCCGGCTGCTCCGGCTTCGGATGGCGGCGTCGATCGCGTCGTTGGACTTCTTCGGCTCCATTGCCAATCCTCCTGGCTCTCCGAGAGGGAGCGGGCACCCGGTGCGATCTAGGTGGCCCACGGCGACGTCCGGCCCGGCCCGACGCTGGGCCAGGGCAACAGCTGCCGTGCCGAGTGATCGGCCGCGCAGTGTCGGTACGTTCTGCTAACACGATGCATGCCAACGGGCGGCGCTCCGGGCACGCTGCTGCGTCCGCCCGTCGCGGCCGTTACGCCGGTGCCGCCGAGTGCATGGGAGGTGATCTATGGGGGTCGGCGAGCGCTAATCGATCCGGCGCAGAGGCGTGAATCGCCAGAGGATCGGGACGTAGGCGAGGACGACCAGGCCGTTGATCGCCAGCGCCCACTGGACGCCGATCCGGGTCGCAAGGAAGCCGGCTTCGAGGGCGCCGATCGGGGTCAGCCCCCACAGCATCGTGTACACGGCCAGCACCCGCCCGCGGTAGGCCTCGTCGACCAGGGTCTGGACGAGCGTGTCGTTCAGGGTGGCGTAGACCGCCACGACCACCCCGAGGGCGAGGATCAGCGCCAGCGACGCGTAGACGTTGCTCGAGGCGGCGAAGGCGATGAGCGAGACGCCGAACAGCCCCACCCCCCCGATCACGATCAGGCCCCGCCGGCGGATGCCCGCCATGAAGGCGACCAGGGAGGCGCCGACGAGGGACCCGATCCCGTTGGCGGCGAGCAGCACCCCGAGACCGCGGCTGCCGAGCCCGAGCACGTCGCGGGCGACGGCCGGGGCCAGCGAGAAGTAGACCAGCCCGAACGCCAGCGGCACGATGTCGACCGACAGCAGCCCGCGGATCGCCGGGGTCCGCCAGATGTAGCGATACCCTTCGAGGAGCTCGCCGAACGCCCCCTTGCTTGTCCCCTCGCTCGGCACCCCACGGTCGACGGCCAGGCCAGCGAGCACGACCACGAAGGGCACGTACATCGCCGCGTTGAGGTAGAAGCAGGCCGCGAGGCCGATCAGGCCGATCAGCCAGCCGCCGAGGGCGGGGCCGACGATCCGCGAGACGTTGAAGGCCGCGGCGTTGACCGCCACCGCACTCTGCAGTTGGCGGCGGCTGACCAGCGACGGGACCATCGAGAGCCTGGCCGGCCAGTCGAACCCCGACGCCAGCCCATTCACCGCGGCGATCGCCATGATGTGCCAGACCTCGACCGTGCCGGTGGCGACGAGGGTGCCCAGCGCCGCGGCGGTGACCACGAGGGTCACCTGGACGGCCAGCAGGACCCGCCGCCGGTCGACCCGGTCGAGCACCGCCCCGGCGATCGGGGCGGCGATCAGGACCGGGGCGGCGTTGGCGAAGCCGACCAGCCCGAGCAGGAACGCGTCGTCGGTGAGGTCGTAGACCAGATACCCCTGGGCCGTGATCCGGACCCAGAGGCCGGTCATCGAGAGGACGATCGAGCACCAGAAGAGCAGGAACGGGCGCGACTCGAACGCCGCCAGGGCGCCTGCGCGCTCCGGCCCGTCATCGAGAGCCGGCCCGTCGTCGGGGGCCGGACCGTCGTCGGGGGCCGCGAGCGGCCCCGTCGCCGGAGCGTCGACGACGGGATCGGCCGCCGTCGCGGCCAGCCCGGCGACGAGCGGGTCGGCGCCACCCTCCGTCGTGGGGCCAGCGGTCCGCGTGGCGCCGGCATCGGCCGCCCTGACCGCCGCCTGACCGTCTCCGGGACCGGTTTGGCCCGCGCGGGGTCGCTTGTCCCCGCCGGGCGGCGACGGTGGTGCGGTCGTCGTGGTCGGCACCGATTTCCCCGTTCGCGTCTGGATCCCGCCTGACCGGCCAGCCGGACCGACACCATGCCGTGAACCGACCGGCGGGAGCGGCACGGACGCCCGTCCTCGACACGCGGCCCAGCGTCGCACGCCGGACGCGCGGATGCCAGCGCGCTGCCCGACCCGCCAGGCCCCGCACCTTCGCTCCCGGCGGGCGCCCTCGCGGCGTGCCCGACCGGGCAGTGCTGCCGGACCAGGGGCGGCCGGCATCCCGCACGGGAGCACAGACGACCCCGCCGGGCCGACCCTGGCCCGTGCCGTGCTGCCGTGGGGAGCACGTGGCGCCGGCCGCGGTCCCGGTCGGCGGGGACGACAGCGCGAGGGGCGGATGGAACGATTCGGACGGCGGCGGCCACATGCGGCGCGAGCGGCCGCCTGCTCCATGCTCCTGTCGGCTCTCCTGGTCCTCGCAATGCTGGTGACGGCACCGATCGCGCCCGAGGCGGCGGCGAGCGACGCCCCGCGCCCGCCGGCGCAGCCGGCCGACGGGCCGGGGGGCCGGAACGCGCCCTATGCCCAGGTCCTGGCGGAGCGGGTCGGCTCCGCGCCGACGGGCGCCTGGGTCTTCCGCCCCGCCGACGCCGACGCCGTCGTCCCGTCCGGGCGGACCTTCCCGCTCGTCCTCTTCTTCCACGGCTTCACCGCGACCGACCCCGACGTCTACCGGGCCTGGATCGACCACGTCGCGCTCCGCGGCGCGGTCGTCGTCTACCCCGACTACCAGACCGACAACCTTTTCCGCCAGGATCCCGCGGCCTACCTCGCGGACGCCCTGGCGGGTGTCCGCGCTGGGCTCGACGTCCTGGCCGCGGACCAGCCGACCCTGGTCGATCCGACGCGGGTCGTCGCGGTCGGCCACTCGCTCGGCGGCGTGCTGGCGGCGAACTACGCCGCCGTCGCGGCCGACGAGGGGCTGCCGGTGCCCGACGTCCTGATGCCGGTCGCCCCCGGCGGCTGTGGCGGCTGCGGGGACGCCGGCGACCGGCTTGGCACTCCCCTCCTCCCCCTGGGGGACATCTCGCCCCAGACGTACGCCCTGGTCATCGTCGCCGCGGACGACGATCTGGTAGGCGACACCGCCGCGCGGATCATCTGGGCCGGCCTCGGCGCGATCCCGGCCGATCGTCGCGATTATGTCATCGCCGTCAGCGACGACCACGGCGAGCCGGAGCTCGAGGCGGACCACAACTTCGCCCAGTCCGGCGGGCTCAGCGGCGAGGTCGACGCCCTCGACTGGTACGGCCCCTGGAAGCTCCTCGATGGCCTGATGGCCTGCGCGTTCGGCGGCGATGGGGAGGGGGGGGCCGAGGTGGCCTGTGCGGTCGGCCTCGGCGACACCGCCGCCCAGCGCGCCATGGGGCGCTGGGACGACGGCCGCCCCGTCGCCGAGATGCGGGTCACCGACACGCCGCCACCGCCGCCGGACTGACGCCCTGACGAGGACCAGGCGATGCTCCGATTGGTCGCCGGCTGCCGACATACGGGCCGAGAAGTACCGAGCCGCGCCGCGGGGGCGCCGGCAGGGAGGTCGGCCCTGCCCGCGTCGCTGCGTGGTCGGGGTCGGAGGAGGCCAGGTGGTCGTGGTCGCGGCGTCGCTTGACGTCCCGCCGGGCGCCCGACTAGCGTTGCCAGATGCCTTCCTCCCCTGCCCCGATCGTCGCCGCGACGGGCGGCCGTGATGCCGCGCCGCCGGGAGGCCCGTCGGCTTCGCCCTCCGCGAGTTCGTCCGACCTCGGCCGGCCCTTCTCGCTCCTCACGCTGGGAATCTTCGTCGCCTACCTGGCCGTCGCCGTCGTCCTCTACGCGTGGCGCGGCGCCTACTTCACCCCCGACCGCTGGCTCGTCCTGCTCGCCGTCGGGGCGGTCCTGCTCGGGCGCTGGCGGGGCTTCCTGCGCGACTGGGTGCCCTTCGTGCTCCTCATCTTCGGCTACGAGGTCCTCCGCGGCGTCGCCGGCGTGATCGTCGGCGGCGACGCCGCCGAGGCGGGTCCCTATGACCCGGACCGGTTCGGCCACATCCTGGTCACCCCGCTGATCGACGCCGACCGGTGGCTCTTCGGCGGCGCGCTCCCCGTCGCCTGGCTCCAGGACCGGTTCTACGAGCCAGGGGTCGTCCACTGGTACGACAGGATGGCCGTGGTGGTCTACGCGCTGCACTTCGTGTTGCCGCTCGTCTTCGCGTTCCTGCTCTGGCTGCGGCGGCGGGATCGCTTCTGGCAGTTCTCGCTGGCGTTCCTGACCATGACCTACGCCGCCTTCGTCGCCTTCGTGCTCTTCCCGGCCGCGCCGCCCTGGCTCGCCGAGCGGTGGGGGCTGACCTCGGGCCTCGCCCTCCCCGCCGACCAGGCGCTCGCGGCCCTGGTGCCCGGGGAGTACACCAACCTGACCAGCCTGCGGATCTGGAACCGCGCCAGCCCCAACCCCGTCGCGGCGCTGCCCTCGCTCCACGCCGCGTTTCCGTGGCTGGTGCTGCTCTTCGCGGTCCGCTACGGGGGGTGGTGGGGTCTCGTCTTCCTGCCCTACAACGCCGCGCTCTGGTTCAGCGTCGTCTACCTGGCGCAGCACTGGGTGGTCGACATCCTGGCGGGGATCGCCTGGGCGACGCTCTGGTTCGCCGTCACGGTCCGAATCTGGCCCCGCCTGACGGCGGCCCTCGTCGCCCCGCCGGGTCGGCCACGGCGCCACCTGGCTCCCTGGCGCCGATCGCCCTGAGGTGGCCACGCTCCCCAGTCCGGCCGGGCCGGATAGCCGGCGGCGGGTCGTCTTTCCCGGGCAGGGGGACAACAGCCGCCGATCGGAGGCGTTGGCCGGCGGCCGTCGAGGAGCGTGCGAGCGGTGCGACCGGTGACAGCTCTGGGGGAGGAGTCCGAACGGACGGTGGGGGCGCCCGGCGGCTTCTCGCTGGCGGACACCTGCGGGCCGGTGGCCTGGGCCGGCGGGCGCTGGCCGAACATCGACTGGCGTGACGGCGCCATGCTCTGGGTCGGCTGGGAGGGGGACGCCGTCGTCCGCCGCGCCGTCCGCCAACCGGACGGTGCCGGCGGGCCGCTCCTCCTATCCGGGGACGCCGATCCGACGGCCGACGCTGCCTGGGCAGCGGCCGTGCTCGGCCTCGGTCGCGTCTGCCCTCCCCTGCGCGACCCGGTGCTGCTCCGCCTGCACGCGCGGTTCCCCGGCCTGCGACCGTTCGCCTACGGCTCAGTCTGGGACGGCCTGGTCACGTCGATCGTCGGCCAGAGCATCTCGGTCGCGTCGGCCGCGGTCACCGGGACCCGGCTCGCCGCGCTCTTTGCCTCTCCGGTGACGTTCGGGGACCGCCAGTTCTGGCCGTTGCCCCGGCCCGTCGACCTCGCGTCCGCCGACCCTGACCGCGTCCGGACGTCCGGCGTGACGACTCGCCGCGCCCGGGCCCTGGTGGCGGCCGGCCAGGTCGCCCTCGACGGCGGGTTGCCGAGCGGGGACGCGCTCGCCGACCCGGGCGCGGCGGCGGCGGCGCTGCGGTCGCTGCCACTCGTCGGGCCGTGGACCGCCGCCTCGACCCTGATCTGGGGCGTCGGTGCCGACGACGCCCACCCGAGCGGTGACGTGGCCCTGCTCCGCGCCGCCCGGGGAGCCTATGGCGACCCGACCCTCGACCTCAAGGGCCTCGATCACCTGGCCGAGGGGTGGCGGCCGGCGCGCGGGTGGGTCGCTCGCCTGCTCTGGGCGGACCTGCTCGGCGGCGCCCCCGACGCGAGTCGCGTTGACAGCGGCGCCTGAGACGCCGGTGCCCCGGGGCCAGCATCCGCCCCGCCCGATCGGCGTACCGCCCCGATCGGCGGTCAGCCAGGGGTTGGCTGTCACGAGGCCCGGTCCGCCCGGTCAGGCGGCCGGCGATGCCGGCGCCGGCCCCGAGCGTCATGCAAACCGCGCGGTCGCCGACGCTCCCCCAGAAGGGCACGCAGCCGGCTTGAGCCGGCTGCCGCCCTGAGCTTGGGGCTTGTCCCGGGACACCCCGACCACCGGCCCCCGCCGATACCGCCACCCGATAGCCCCGTTCCCTAAGGCGGGAAATCCGATCGCGGCCGGCCCGTCCGGGCGCTGTGCCGGGGCTCGACGCTGGCCCACCGGAGGCGCACGTCCCGTCCCGGGATAGGACCGGCCACACGATGGGAGGCCAGGCGACATCGCCGCTCGGGCCGACGGTCCGGATGGAGTCGGATTGACCCTGATGGTGCTACGCGGTGCCCCCGCCGCGACGACCCCGCAGGAGACGAAGCACCCGCGCGATCACCCAGCCCTGGACGATCCGGCGGACGAGGTTTCCCAGACAACCCATGCGTTCCCTCCGTTCTGCGCATCGGATCCTGGCGAGGGCCGCCATGTCCGTGTGCCGTTCCCCCCAAGCACATCGCGGGCCCCGTCCGGTCCGCGCCCGCTCCGGGGGCGGAACCGGAGCGACCCGGAAAGTGCCACCCGCGCCCGATGGACGTCCCCTCCGATGCCGTCCAACCTCGCTAGACCTTGATCCGGTCAGGCCAACGGTACGGACGAAACGGGGCTCGGTGTTGCCCGGCCCCGGCTGACGGCGGCCACCCGCCGGACAGAGCCGTGCGGGTCGTGGCACGAGGGCGGGAACGCTACTGGACCGTGGAGAGAGCCCGGGATCCACGCCCTATGTCACAGACCGCGGCGACTCGCGACGCTCCTCCCCACGGTCACGGCTCCGGAGAACCCCGACGAGCCGACCCTGAGCCTCCGATCCGAGCGGGCCGAGCCGCCCTTCCACCGCGCGGACACGTCGACGTTCGGTTGTGGCTCCCGGCCTGGGCCCGAGACCGCCCTCCGCCACCCACCAGCGATCGGGATCGGGGGAAGGCCGCTGCTCGGTCGAGTTGGTGTCCGTGCCGTCCCGACGGCGTGCCAGGTCGGCCCGTCGGAACCCCTGCGCCTTGACGCCTGCCGGGGATAGGGACGGGGAGAGGGTCAGCGACCCGCCGCGAACCGCCCTCGGCGCGCCGTGTCGCGCCGGGCCCCCGCCCGGCGCGCCATCGCGTCCTGCCACGCTTCCCGGGCCCATCGCCAGGCACGCCGGACGGCGATCCAGGCGACCACCGCGAGGACGATCACCCAGCCGGCGGCGTAGACCGCCAGCCGGCCCGCGCCCAGCGGCTCGCCGCTCTCGGTCCGTGAGAGCGCGGTGGCCGCGTCGCCGATCGCCGCTCCCAGTCCCCTGGCCAGCCGACCGACCGCCCGTGGGGCGGCGGACCAGGGCACCGCCGCGACCTGGCTCCATCCCCACTCGGCTCCGGCCTGGGCCGTCTCCCCGACCGCGACGAGGGCCGCGTCCGCGCCGGCGGCCACCGCGTCTGTGCCGGAGACCCCGGCCGTCCCGGCGGCCACCAGCCCGATCAGGACTACCGCGGCGACGAGTCCCCGAACCGCGCAGCCCATCGTCCCTCCCAATGCGGGCCCGCGGCGGTGTGAGCCCGCCCCGATTCGGCCCCACACGGGGCGCCTCGGGCCGCAGCATAGCACCGGAAGAACTGTACGTACACCCCCAGCGTCCCCCGGGAGGGCTCTCGCTGGCCCCTGCTGTCCGTCGCAGGAACGCCGGGTCACTCACGCGCCGGTCCTCGTCCGCTGGGCGCGAGGGCGTGGGCGGTGCACCGACCGGGCGGGGTCTGGACGACGGGCGCGTCAGGCGGCGACGGTGGGATCGGTCGGCGCGGGATCGGCGTGCTCCCGGGCGAGCAGCCGGACGAGCGCCGGCCCGTCGATCAGCTCGACGCCGTGCTCGGCGGCGAGGCCGACCGCGGGCGCCGTGAAGCCGGCCGTGGTCACGAACAGCGCCCGCTCGGCGCCGAAGATCCGCTGGGTACCGAGCAGGGTCTGGATCGCCAGCGACCCGACGCTCCGGTCCCGCGCGTACCGCTTGCACTGCACCACCACCGGCCGTCCCGCCGCGTCGCGCGCCAGGAGGTCGGCGCCCCGGTCCCCGGACCCGCCCACGCGTCGCACACTCCGGAACCCGGCGCGCCGCAGCGCGACGGCGGCGGTCTCCTCGAACTGCGTCGGCGTCAGCGCGATCAGGCCGTCGAGGGTCCGCACCACGCGCCGGCGCCGGCGCCGCCGCCACCCGCGGACCGCGACCACGGCCAGTGGCACGGCGAGCGCCCCCGTCCAGACAAGCGGCGAAGGCACCCCGGGCAGGCCCCCGGTGACCACCGCCGCCGCACAGCCGATCGCCACGGCCCAGAGGAGCCCGAGCCAGCCCGACCGAGCGCGGCGGGGACCGGCTCGTCGATTGCCCCGCCGCCGACGCGCCATCCCCCCCTCTCCCCGTGAACGACCGCGGCCAAGCATCTCACGGCGACCCTGCCCCCGCGCGGCAGTCGTTGCGATCCACCCCACCCGTCGGTCAGACACTCCCCCATCGGGCGTCCATGCCAGACCGCAAGCCGTCGGGCCTCCCGCACCCCGTGCTTTCGCGCCACACGCGAGCGGTCATCACCCCGGACCCCGAGCATCGGCACTGTCCCCGACCCGCGAAATGTGTAGCCGCTTAGACGGGCAGGGCGACCCAACATATCGGTACTGCTCGACCTGGGGAGCCACTGCCGGCCGACCCGCCAACCCATGCGATCGTTCCACCCGCCGCCTGTCTCCTCCTGATAGTTGACGGCTGATAGCTGACGACTGACCGCTGACCGCCGACCGCAGACCACCGACCGCATCGGCCCCCCCGCTATACTTCGGTTATGACGACCGACGCTCCCGCCCAGCCCGATTTCGCCGACCGGCTCAGCGCCCTCGCCACCGAGCCGGGCGTCTACCTGATGAAGGACGCCCGGGGCACGGTCATCTACGTCGGCAAGGCGATCGCCCTCCGCAACCGCGTCCGCTCCTACTTCCAGTCCCGCCGCGCTATT
>CADCWG010000261.1 GCA_902806335.1 uncultured Thermomicrobiales bacterium
CGCGCAGGTTACTCGCCGGCGGTGCCATCTTCACGGTGATTCGTCGAACTCGGCCTTAAACCGTTCCTCCACGAGCTCCGAGACACCCGCCGTGACGCGCCGGAAGCGCCGGACGAGGTCGCGCGCCTCCGCCGTCAGACGGCTCCCTCCGCCGTCGGATCCGCCCGACTCCGTCTCCAGCAGGCGGACGTCGAGCGCCTCCTCCGTCCGCTTCAGCTTCTGCCACGCCGTTCGGTAGGGCACGTCCAGCTTCGCGGCGGCGGCCGCGAGCGACCCGGTCTCCTCGACCGCCTCCAGCAGCTCGACCCGCCACTCCGACAGGAGAACGTCGGACGACTGCTCTACCCAGACCTTGCACCGCACACGGGCGTGCCCCCGCGGCTCGCCCCTCCCCGGTCGCCCAGGCTCCTGTGGCGCACCTAGGGGGTCCCCCCCTGCTTCGGGGGCGGCTAGCCGGTCATCGTGGGTCAAGGCCACCGTCGGAGCCCGTCTTAATGTCGTCGGACGGGGCGCCCTCGTCCAGCCATGCCAGGAAACCGCCGGAGGCAACCGCGAGGCGCCACTCGTCGAGGACGTCCCGCGCCATCGCCTGGGTCGGTCCGCTGGCCGTCCCCGCCGCCAGGCACTGTTCCAGCAGCCACGCCTCGAATCCCTCGGGCGGCGGGTCTTCGGCGGCCGCCCGTGCGAGCAGATCACGCTTGATCTCGAGCCCGATCGCGTCGGGGGTCGTGTTCCGTTTCCGTCGCTTGCGCCGCCCGTGGGAGACCTCGATCGTCGCCAGCAGGCGCCGGCAGACGTCCCCGGGGCGCAGCTCGACGTCGCTGTGTTGCGTCCTGCTCTCCACCGCGCGGATCACCGGCCGTCTCCGGCGGTCGGGGTGACCGATGAGCCCGCCGGAACGAGCCGTACACCCAACGTCACGGCGGGCGCGACCGGCCGGCCGAAGTCCCGCTCAACCGCGGCGAGGTCGAGTTCGACCGTCGCCAGGTCCCCGAGGGGGATCTCCATCCCGGCGCCGGGCCGGAGCACCGTACGCACCTTGAGGTATCCCTGGCAGTTGCCGCACGTCTCGACGCGGCGGGACTCGCCCTCCCCCTCCGGCACGAGGGACCCGAGGACATCGTGATCCGTGGTGCCGCAGAAGGCGCAACGCAGGCTGACCGAACGCCAGTCCCCACCGCACCGACCGCAGCGCAGGTGCCGCTCCCGGTCGAGACCGTGCTGCTCGGCCAGCGCCGGCCAGGCGCCGCAGACGGGGCAGTACTCCTGCGCCCAGCCGGAGGCGGCGACCGTGCCGTACCGCCGGGCGATGGCCTGAAGGAGCGGCATGGTCGCGAGCTGGATCACCGGCGTCAGGGCGTTCGGGTCGACCCCGGCCCGAGCGGCGACCCTCTCCACGGACGCCGCGTCCTGCTCGATCGCCCCCTCCAGCAGTGCCAGGGAGGCGAAACGACCGAGATCGATGTCGGCGGTCGCGAGGAGACGACCGACCCATGCGTCGGCGAGGGCGCCGGGTACGGGGATCTCAGCGTCCGTGAGCAGCGGTGCCGCCGGCGAACGCTCGAGAGACAGCGTGGCGGACGCCGCGACGGCGTCCCAGGCCGGGTCCTCCGCTGCCGCCAGGGTGACGTCGAGCAGCCGCAACCAGGCCGCCCACTCGGGTCGGGCCCGGGACAGGTCGTCCAGCTGACGACGGGCGCCGCCGGTCAGGGTCGCGGACACGGGACGCCTGCTCCTCTCACGCTTGCCCAGAACGGCGTCGTGTCGTGGGGGGACGGACGGGGCAGCGGCGGACCGCCGCCCCCGCCGAGCTACTCGTACTCCGCCTCACGGGGGGTCTGGTAGTAGATGCGTTCCTCGGCCGACTGGGACCCGCGAAGCTGGACGTCTTCGTCGCGGTTGCCGATGTCCGCGCCCGCACCGCCGCCCTGCGTGCGGTCCGACTCGGGGCTGCAGGCTCCGAGCCCAAGGGCCACCATGGCGAGGGCACCGACGAGCAAGAGCCGCGCCCGGTACCCCGTCTGCCGCGCTGTGATCGCCATGGCTAGGACTGCTCCGACGCGATGACGACGGCCGCCCGAAGACAGAAGCTGCCGATCAGGACCAGCGCCGCCGCGCTCGGGACACTCATCCTGCCGAGCAGGTTGGGCCGCCAGTGGAGGACGAGGGGGATCAGGATCCCCGCCAGAACGGTCCCGAGCGCCACCAGGACGCCCCAGGCGTTCCCCCACACCTCGCGCACGACCGACCCGATCGAGACGACGAGCACGATGAGGACGAGCAACTCGAGCAGCGAACTGACCGCGTCCATGTTGCCGAGCCAGTGGAGCGTCTCCCGGTTGGCCCGCCGCCCCGAGAGGAGCGTGATCGCCGCCGCCGCGGCCGACACCCCCGAGAGGAGGAAGAGGATGCCGAGCAGGGTCGTGTCGCCCCAGAGCGGCCGGTTCGTGTCGGCGAGGAGGACCCCGGTGTACCCGGCGACCGAAATCCCGGTGAGTGCGGTCAGCGCCGAGATCGCCTTCCCGATCCCCCCCTCTCGCAGCGTCCTCAGACCCTGGAGGCGTCCGCCCAGCCAGCCCTGCTCGGCGGCCACCCCGACGAAGGCAAGCGCCGAGAACAAGCCGAACAGGCTGACAAGCCAGACACCGACCGAGATCGGCACCCAGTACTTGATCATCGGCTCGCCGGTATTGTTCTGGATCAGCATGTGCCAGAACCGCTCGGGCCGATTGAGGTCGACGATCAGGAGGACGCCGGAGACCGCGATCAGCGGCGCGGCGAGGAGATGACCGATCCGCGCCGCGAAGCGGTCCTGCCGCGCGCCGAAGAGGTCGATCAGCCCACCCAGAAACGCGCTCCCGCCGGCCAACCCGCCGAGGAAGAAGTAGAAGACGATCAGCCAGCCCCAGTGTGGAGACTTCGTGTAGAAGGTGTCGGACGGCGCATCCGCCAGCAGGACGACCAGGCTACCCACCGCGCACCTCCCCGTCGACGGCCCCGCTCGCCGCGCTCGCCCGCGCCTCCTCCGCGAACTGGTCCATCCGGTGCTTCCGCAGCCCGACGGCCCCGAGGACGCCGAGCGCCGCCGCACCGAGCGCCGAGAGTCCGGCGCCGGTCGGCACGTTGCGCGAGGGAAGCTGCGGGTTGGCCGGCAGCCCGTAGACTTCCGGCTCGTCGACGAGCAGGTAGAACGAGTTGAGCCCGCCCACGATCGAGTCGTCGGCGCCGTAGAGTCGGGCCTGGTCGACGCCCTGGCCCTGGAGCTGCTCGAGGCGCATGTTGGCGCGCCCCTTCAGCTCGCGGATCGGCCCGAACTGGATCGACGCCGTGGGGCACGCCTGGGAACAGGCCGGCTGGAGACCCGCCTGGAGCCGGTCGTAGCAGAGCGTGCACTTCATCGCGGTGTTGTTGACCGGATTGACCTCGATCACGCCGAACGGGCAGGCCGGGATGCAGGCCCGGCAGCCGTTGCAGGTGTCGGACTGGATAACGACGGTGTCGAACTCGGTCCGGATGATGGCGCCGGTCGGGCAGACCTCCAGGCAGCCAGCCTGGACGCAGTGCTTGCAGACGTCGCTCATCATCAGCCAGCGGCCCTGGCTGCGGCTCTCGTCGAACTGCTCGATGAAGCGGACGTGGCGCCAGTGCTCGCCGTCGAGCCGCCGGGTGTTGTCGTAGCTCAGGCCGCTGAGGAGGTTGGCGCCACCGTTGCTCGCCGGGAGCTGATTCCACTCCTTGCAGGCGACCTCGCAGGCCTTGCAGCCGATACAGACCGTGGTGTCCGTGTAGAACCCCATCGGCTCCGCGTTGTACTGCCCGGTCTGGACCGGCGCGCCGGCCACCTCGACGCTGCCGGACGCCCCCTGGGTCGACGGCGTCGCCTGGGCGGCCGGGGAGGCAACCGGAGGTGTCGCGGGCCCCGGCGACCCGATCGGCGTGGAGACCGGGCCGGGCTGTGCCGGCGGGGAGGCTTGCGTCTGCCAGGCCATCACGCCTTCTCCACGTTACAGACGAACGCCTTACCCTCGTGGATCGAAACATTGGGGTCGCCGACGAGGAGGGCGAGGTCGTTGACCACCGAGCCGGTGACCACCCCCTGATACCCCCAGTGCCACGGCAGCCCGACGTGATGGATGACCTGGTCGGCGACGTTGAGCGGCCGCATCCGGCGGGTGACCAGGGCCTTCGCCTGGATCTGTCCGCGCGGCGTGCTGACCCGGACCAGGTCGACGTTCTGGATCCCCTTCTCGGTGGCAAGCTCCGGGCTGATCTCAACGAACAGTTCCGGCTGCAGCTCGGCGAGCCACGGCAGCCAGCGGCTCATGACGCCGGAGAGGTGGTGCTCCGTCAGGCGGTAGGTGCTCAGGACGTAGGGGTAGGCGGGGTCACCGACCTCCACCGCCACGTTCCCCTCGCGGTCCCACCGCTTGAGCACCGGGTTGACCTGCTGGCCGTAGAGCGGGTTCCGGACGGGCGTCTCGAGCGGCTCGTAGTGGGTCGGAAGGGGGCCGTCGACCAGGCCGGTCGGGGTGAAGAGCCAGCCCTTGCCGTCCGCCTTCATGATGAAGGGGTCAGTTCCGGCATGCCCGGCGAGGCCGATCGCGTTCGGGTCGGCCGGGGCGTTGGGCGCCTTGTTGGCCACGAAGTCGGGAACGTCGTAGCCGTCCCACATCCCCGGCGGCGGGTTCGGCGCCGCCGCGGTGGGCGCCGGGACCTTGTTGGGATCCCACCAGACCCACTTCTTTCGCTCCGACCACGGGGTGCCGTCCGGCCGCGCGGCGGCGCGGTTGTAGAGCACGCGCCGATTCGCGGGCCAGGAGTAGGCCCAGTTCAGGTTGGTGCCGGGACCGCCGACCGGATCGGGGTTCCGGCTCGCGGCCCGGAGCTTCCCTTCCTCAGGGTAGATCCCCGAGTAGATCCAGGACGCGCAGGTGGTCGACCCGTCGTCCTTGAGCGCCGTGAAGCTGGGGAGAAGCTTGCCCGTCCCGGACTCGTAGCCGTTGATCTCGCGGAGGATCTTGTCGAAGCTGGGCTCGTCCTTGATCGCCCACTGCTCGACCTCTTCCGGCTCCGGCTCGTAGTCCCAGGTCAGGTTGAGGAACCCCTGGTCGCGCGGCGCCGTGCTACCCGCGTAGAGGTCCTTGAGCCGCTTCCCGAGTTCGTACGTCCACCAGACGTCCGAGCGGCAGTCGCCCGGCGGGTCGGCGGCCTTGTGGTGGAACTGGACCAGCCGCTGGGTGTTGGTGTAGCTCCCGTCCATCTCCGCGACCTGGGCAGAGGGGAAGAAGAAGACCTCGGTCGGGATGTCCTCGGTCGCGATCTGGCCGCCCGTTACTTCCGGCGAGTTGTACCAGAAGGCCGCCGTCTCGGTCTCGAAGTTGTCCTTGACCACCAGCCAGTCCAGCTTCGCCAGCGCGAGCCGCTGCATGACGGCGTTCTGCCCACCGACCGCGGGATTCTGGCCCATGGCCATCATCCCCTTCACTTCCCCATCCATCATGGCGAGCACCATCGGCATGTGGGAGTGGTCGCCGAAGATGCGCGGGTGCCAGCCGTAGCCGAAGTCGTTCTCCGGCGTGGCGGCTTCCCCCCACATCGACTTGAGGTAGCTGACCATGAACTTGGGCAGATTAGCCCAGTAGCTCCGCGGCAGCGCCTCGGCCTTGACGTAGTCCGTCAGCGTCTCGTGCTGCTTCAGAATGGTCGGGTGGGCCATGTAACCGTGGATCGAGTGGTAGAGGGTCGGGATGTCCGTCGAGCCCTGGATGGTCGCGTGGCCACGCAGGGCGAGGATGCCGCCGCCCGGGCGCCCCATGTTGCCGAGCAGCAGCTGGAGCAGCGCGGCGGCGCCGATCATCTGCGGGCCGTAGGTGTGCTGCGTCCAGCCAACGGCGTAGCAGATCGAAGTGGTTCGCTCCGCGCCCGAGTTCGCCAGCATCATGTCGGCGGTGGCGATGAACTGGTCCTGGGGGCAGCCGGTGACGCGCTCGACCATCTCCGGGGTGTAGCGGCTGAAGTGCCGCTTCAAGATCTGGAACGCGCAGTTGGGGTCCTGGAGGGTCGGGTCCGACGTCGGGGGCGGCTTCAGCAGCGCCTGAACGACGGGGTCGAACGGCGGGCCCACGGGCACCTGCGCCGCCTCCGCCCCAGGCTGCCCGGAGCTGACGCCGGTCTCGCCGGACTGGGCCGTGTTCGCCGTGCGCCCCTGGTCACCGACCGGCCCCTGAGCGTACTGCCAGGTCTTGTTGTCGTACTGCCCGGTGAAGCCGTTGAGGCCCCACTCGCCTTCCTGGTAGGGGCCGAGGCCGGAGAAGATGCCGTCGAGGTCCTCGGTGTCCTGGAACTCGGGGTTGATGATCGTTCCGGCGTTGGTGTAGGTGCTGACGTACTCCTTGAAGAAGGGGTCCGTGTTCCAGCGCTCGCTGTTGATCACGTAGTTGATCAGGCCGCCGAGGAAGGCGATGTCCGACCCCGCCCGGAGGGGCGCGTGGACGTCGGCCATGGCCGTTGTCCGCGTGAACCGCGGGTCGGCGTGGATGATCTTGGCACCGGCCAGCTTCGCCTGCATCACGAACCGGAAGGCCACCGGATGGCACTCGGCCATGTTCGAGCCTTCGATCAGGATGCAGTCCGAGTGGACCAGGTTACCCGGGTATGTGGTGGCCGCTCCGCGGCCAAGTCGCACCCCCAGACCGGGGACGCTAGAGGAGTGTCATATCCTGGCCTGGTTCTCGATCGCGACGATCCCCAGCCCGCGCATCAGCTTCTGGTGGATATGGTTCCACTCGTTGTCCATCGTCGCCCCGCCGAGCGAGAAGATGCCCATCGAGTTCATGAGCGTCTTGCCGTCGGCGGTCTTCTCGACGAAGGTCTCGTCGCGGGTCTGCTTGACCAATTCGGCGACCCGGTCCATCGCCTGGCCGAGGTCCCAGACCTCCCACTCGGTGGCGCCCGGGGCGCGGTGGAGGACCTTGTCGATGCGGTTCGGGTTGACGTGGAGCTGGTAGATCGCGGCGCCCTTCGGGCAGAGGGTGCCGTTGTTGATCGGGCTCCGGGGGTCGCCTTCGACGTTGACGACCTTCCCATCCACCGTATGGACCACGGTGCCGCAGCCAACGGCGCAGTACGGGCAGACGCTCGGGTAGGACTTCGCCTCCCGGATGCGCAGTTCCGCGGTGCGCGCCGCCGCCGGCTGCAGGTCGGCGCCGACGGCCATTAGCCCGCCGAGCGCGGTCGACGCCGCGACGCCGGCGGAGCGCTTCATGAACGCCCGCCTCGAGAGGACCGCTCCGCTCATCCGAAACCCTCCAGACTCCGTCGTACTGGCCGGTTCTCTCGCCCGATGAGCGGTCCTCGCCCGGGCCGACTCTTGTTGTCTCGACGCCCATGGGCGTCGGTCCAGGTATGCTATCCACCGCCCGAAAGAGCGTCAAGAACCGGGGACACATCTGTCGTTTCTCGTACCACGGTCGGTCTGCCGAGCCGCTTTGCGGCGCCCGCGAGCGGCGGGATCGTCACCCGCCTATCCGCCCATCCGAGGAGGACCTTCCGCATGCAGTCATTCCCGACCCAGAGCGTCGCGACCGTGGGCGGCGCGCGCTGGAACGACCCAGCGCAGATGGTCGGGGTCGACGAGGCGCGGGACCGGATCCTGGCGGCGTTCGCGCCGCTGGAGCCGGTGACGATGCCGGTCGCGGACGCCCTCGGGCTGGTCCTCGCCGAGACCGTCGTCGCGGCGGAGAACGTCCCACCGTTCGAGAACGCGGCGATGGATGGCTTCGCGGTCCGCGCCGAGGACACCGTCGGCGCCAGCCCGTCCTCCCCGCGCGGTCTACGGGTGGTCGCGGAGATCGCGGCCGGGTACGCCCCCGACGCCACGGTGACGACCGGCACCGCGGTCCGGATCATGACCGGCGCCCCGATGCCGGCCGGCGCCGACACGGTCGTGCGCTTCGAGGAGACGGACGAGGCGAGCCTGGGTCGCGAGCAGGTCGGCATCCCGGGCTCCACGATCGGCATCCTGCGCGAGGCCCGACCGACGGAGAACGTGCGCCCGGCGGGGGAAGACGTACCAGCGGGAACCACGGTCCTCACCCCCGGGATCCGTCTCCGACCGGCCGAGATCGGACTCCTGGCCGCGCTCGGCAGGACCACCGTGACCGTCCACCGGCGGCCGCGCGTCGCGATCCTCGCGACGGGAGATGAGGTGGTCCCATCGGGCGAGCCGCTTCGCCCGGGCCAGATCCGCGACAGCGACAGCCCGCTCGTCGCCGCCCTCGTCCGGCGCTGCGGGGGTGATCCGGTCCTCCTGGGGATCGCGCGGGACGCGACCGACACGGTGCGGGCGAAGCTGCGCGCCGCGGGCGACGCCGACCTGCTCCTCACGAGCGGCGGCGTCTCGATGGGCGACTACGACGTCGTCAAAGACGCGCTGCGGCGCGAAGGGAGCGTCGAGCTCTGGCAGGTCCGCATCAAGCCGGGCAAGCCGCTCGCCTTCGGACACGTCGGCGACAAGCCGCTGATCGGCCTGCCGGGCAACCCGGTCGCCGCGGCGGTGGTCTTCGAGCAGTTCGTGCGACCGGCAATCCTCCGACTCCTGGGCCGGACCGACCTGTCCATCCCGACCGTCCGCGCGCGGATCCTGGACCGGATCGAGAACCAGGGCGGGCGGCGGCACTTCGTCCGCGTCCGCGTCGACCCGTCGGACGATGGCTACGTGGCCCGACTGGCCGGAGGGCAGGGCGCCGGCGTCCTCTCCGGCCTCACCCGGGCCAACGGCCTGCTCGTGGTGCCCGAGGAGCTGAAGCTCGCCGAGCCGGGGATGACGCTCCCGGTCCAGATGCTCGACTGGGACCTCGGTTAGGGGCCGACGCCGGTCCCGCCCCGCCCGCCGTGCGGCTGCTCGAGGTCGAGCAGGCGGCGGGCCTCGTCGGCGGCCTGCGGGGTGTTCGCGTTGAAGAACGACCGCAGATCCGGATCAAGCGCCCGCACCTCGGACTCGTCCACCTCGCGGACGCGCACCTCGTCGAAGAAGCCGACCACGCGGAGGTCGCCGCTGGCCAGTCGTCCGCGGATGGCCGGGAGACATCCCTTGCCGTAGACGGCGTGGAGGGTCTGGTAGACGGCGCCGCGGCCCTGACGGCTCTCGCCGGGGAGCCGGGGGATCACCACGTCCCAGCCGGCCGCCGAGGCGGCGAGCCATCGCAGGAGACGCGGGTTGAGGAACGGGAGGTCGCAGGCGACGACGAGGCAGTGCTCGTGGGTGGCCGCCTCGAGTGCGGTGGCGATCCCGCCGAGCGCGGCCGCGCCGGGGTAGCGGTCCGGCACGACGGGGGCACCGAGCGCGTCGTACCCGGGGCGCTCGGGCGCGATCAGGACGACGTCCGACACCGCCGAACGGAGCCGCTCGACCACCACCGCCGCCAGTGGCGGGTCGCCGGGCCGCAGGGGCAGGAGCGCCTTGTCGGTCCCCATCCGGGTGCTCAGGCCGCCCGCCAGCACCGCGCCGCTAATCGGCACCCGATCCACCCCTCCCATGCAGGCCCTCTCGTCCAACTCGAGTCGTCACCGATCCCTACTATACGCGGGGCCATCGGAGAGTCGGGCGCCATGGGGCGCTCCCGTCGGCCCATCCGCCACCACCGGTCGCCATACGTGACGGAGCGGGATGGCCCCGCCTGCTCTCTCCGCTCCTTGCGGCCCCCTCGTCTTCGGCCCGAACAGCAACCGACCTGCGGGCGACCGCGG
The DNA here is from genome assembly GCA_902806335.1 of uncultured Thermomicrobiales bacterium. Taxonomy (GTDB): domain Bacteria; phylum Chloroflexota; class Chloroflexia; order Thermomicrobiales; family UBA6265; genus CADCWG01. The sequence goes on from CADCWG010000261.1 coordinate 9,748, forward strand.
GAGGGTTGGCACGATGCGGGAGAGGCAGCACGGTCCTCCCTGCGGACCTCGCCCATCCAACCGCCTGTTCGCCCGCTCCTGGGCCAACGCGATCACTCCCGTCTTCCGTTATGGGTATGGATGGCGGCTCCCGCGCCAACGACTACCAGATCGACCGACCGGACCACCGACGAGCGCGAGCTTGGCCCAGTTCCGATCGCCGAAGGTCGTCCCCGAGGACTTGCCTAGGTCCCCGAGTACGTTCCCCAGACTCGGCGGCGTTCGTGCGCGTCCGAGTCGGGAGATTCGTGGTCAGCCCCGGCTCGGCGCGGTGTCCCATTCTCCGGACTCACCGTTCTGCGGCTGATGACAGACAACGCAACCGGGTGACTCGTAAGCCGCCCGCTGCGATCAGGCCCCAAAGCTGGGAGGCCCTGAGCGATGCCGGATGCAGTGGCCCCGCAGCCGGGGCGGCGTCACACGGCAATGGCCCCGTCCGCGGGACCGGCCGCGGCCTACGACGACCGGGGCGGCAGGCGAGAAACGTCACGCGCTCCAATCGCTCAAGTGCGACCCGAACTCGGACATAGAGCCGCAGTACCGTCGGTTAACCTCCGCCACGGAGCGCAGGGATGGTCTCGGTCGCGATGCGGCGGACCGACGCCTCGTGTTTCTGACCGGGGAGCCCGGTGGTGAAGTCGGTAAAGCCCAGCGCGCGGTTGGCCAGGACCCAGCCGGTGAAGCGGTCGGCGGACTCGAGGACGTCGCCGCCGGCCCACGTGGACCGCCGGAGCGAACCGGGATCCCGCCCGAGCGACCGGCAGGTCTCGTCCACCTGCCGCACCCTGGCGGCGAGGTCGTCGTCGGTGCCGGCGGTGGCGGCCTGGGGCAGCGGCGGGAACGTGTCCCAGACATCGGCATAGCGGGCGGCGAGGCGCAGCATGCGCGGGCGGTGGGCGGCGATCAGCAGCGGGATCCGCGGTCGCTGGACCGGCTTCGGCTCGAAGGGCGCGTCTTCCAACCGGTAGTAGGTCCCCGTGAACGAGGTGCGTCCTCTGGTCATCAGGGCGTCGAGCACCTGCACCGCCTCCTCCAGGCGACCGACGCGCTCGGCCGCGGACGGGAATGGGATGCCGTAGAAGCGGTGCTCCGGCTCGTGCCAGCCGGTGCCGATGCCGAGCGTCAGTCGCCCGCCGCTGATGTGGTCGACGGTGACGGCCTCCTTGAGCAGGAGCGCCGGGTGCCGAAAGGTGTTGCTGGAGACAAGCACCCCCAGCCGAATCCGCTGGGTCCGCGCGGCGATCGCGGCCAGCAGGGTCCACGCCTCGAGGCACGGCTTGTCATCGTCGCCGTCGGTGTCGACGAAGTGGTCGACGAGCCAGGCGTGGTCGTACCCGAGGTCCTCCGCGAGCTGGAACCGGTCGAGGATCGCGGGCCAGTCGCGGCCGACCTGACCGAGGAAGAGACCGAATCGAAGGCTAGGAGGCATCGGCGATCCCACCCGGGCAAATGAGCACCTTGCCGGTCTCGCCGGCCCAGAAGAGGCGGTACGCCTCCTCGATCTCGGCGAGCGGGAAGCGGTGCGTGATCAACGCCGCGGGGTCCAGGCGCCCGTCGAGCACGAGTTGCTGGTTCGGACCGAACTCGCCCGGGTCGAAGTACTCGCTGCCGAGGATCGTCTTCTCGGACTGGATCAGATCCCGGCTCGTCCAGACCTCCAGGGGCACGCGGGTGTGGCCGACGGCGACCATCGTGCCGCCAGGGGCGAGCAGGTCGAGCGCCTGACGCTGGCCGGCCGGGTTGCCCGAAGCTTCGATCACGAGCGGCGGCCCTCCCGGCAGCAGGCGCCGCACCCCGTCGACCGCTTCCGCCCCTCCCGCCACCGGCCGTGCCCCGAGCCGCTCGGCGAACGCGAGCCGGAACGGGGCGATGTCGACGGCAAGGACCTCGCGGACGCCCGTCGCCCGGAGCGCGAGCACGCACCCCAGCCCCACCGGGCCCGCCCCCATGACCAGGGCGGACTCCGGGGGGCGCGCCGTCGCGCCGGCGCGGCGCAGGGCGTGCAGCGCCGTGCCGGTCGCGTCGAGCAGCAGGGCGGCATCGTCGAGCGCGATCCGGTCGTCGACGGGGAGGAAGCACCGCTCGGGCACCGCGACGTACTCGGCGAAGCCGCCGTCCCGGTCGAACCCGACCATGCCGCGCTTGGCGATGCAGGCGCCGCGTCCACCGGCATGACACATCCGGCACTCGCCGCAGTACGCGACCAGGAAGACGACGCCACGCGCGCCCACCGCGACCGTCGCTCCCGCCCCCACCTCGACGACGGTTCCGGACACTTCATGCCCGGGTGTCACCCGGCTTCCGCGCTCCCACGCGCCACGGTCGGAGCCGCAGAGAGCACACGCCTCGACGCGGACGAGGACCTCACCGGGACCCGCATCGGGGTCCGGCACCTCTTCGATCGCGATGCGACCGGAACCTTCGAAGCGTGCGCGGCGCAGAGGTCACCTCCCTCGAAGGACCATGTTCCCTCTCGACGCTCGTCTGCTCCAGAGAGCGTTGGCGCATCTCTCAGGTCTCAGGCGCATGGCGCATGTCCGGGAACACGAGCGTTCTAGACGCCCGCAGTTCCACTTCGTCCGACCGCTCGGGCACCCGGCGCGACAGTGTGCAGGGACCGGCCCCTTGAGACAAGCGGTCCGAGCGGCCCAGATCCCATCCGACGTGACGCCGCAACCCTACCCCGCTGTTACGCCACGCGTCCGAGGACGGCGAGTCGGTCGGTCTTCGCCGAGACCGCCTCTCTCCGGTCTGCCAGAGACCGGCATGTGCTCTCTATCGATCGGCGCCCGGCTGATGGGAAAGGCGTCGACCGCACCCTGATACGATGATCTTTTGAAGTTATGACAACTAGGTATCCGTCCTTAACCGCTGGCGTGATCTGAGATCGCCCAGGTCGGCTGATTTCGGCCCATTTTGGGAGGCCGGGGCGAGCTGGCGACCGGCAGCGCCACCGTCCGCGGGACCGGTCCCCACGGGACCAGGGGACCCAGCTCTGTCGACACGTCCGTCAGCCATCCACCGAGCTTCGACGGCGGGGGAACCTGACACAGCGGACACCGGTGACTAAACCGGTGTCCGCGCCGCGCCATGGGGGAAGGATTGTGTAAGGCACGCCCCCTACGGTAACCAGGTCCTAACTGGCGCGGCGGAGATCAGCAGGCAGACGGCGGACATCGGGTAACCAGAGATGGAGGGAGGTGCGGCCGAATGAGCCATGGCGTCGACGCCGCCGGCCACCGCTGTGGGCACCCCCGCCCCACGTCGTGCCGCGTGTCCGCTCGGCTGCTGACACCGGTTCGGGGCGCCACGGCGGTGGCAGCACGGTTGGGCACGAGGTCGCACGACCTCGTGAAGTCGAATCCGTGTCCGCGAGAAAGATGCGTAGTTTTACGGATGTGGGTACCGACACCGGGGTCGATCCTGGTCGTAGCGACAGACGTTCTGCCCGAGCCTACCCTCGGCCGCCGCGACGATGGGCGTCGCCGGTCGTCCGTCGGCGTTGTCGGGCCGCTGGCCCGGGCTTCGGGGCAAGGTTCTCGGACCCAAGTCGAGCCCCCTGGCGTCTCGGCGGTCGGAGCCGGCGAACGCTACGCCGCGAGAAAGGATGGGGCAGCGCAATGGCGCGCCCCATCCCCAGACTCGGTGCCTCGATCCGGCGCGACCGCCGGCTCGACCCGAAACAGGACGCGCGAGGTGGTGCCGTGGGGATGACGGACGCGCTCAGGGGACTCGGGGTCCCGGGATCGTGGCAGTTCTACCTGCTCAGTCTGGCGGCCATGCTCGGCCTGGCCGGTCTGGACTTCGTCGGCGCGATCTTCGCCAAGGAGTGGGCCGAGGGGCGCCATGTTGCCTGGTTCCTGGCCGGGCTCTTCACCTTCGGACTGCTCTTCGCGGTCTACGCGCTCAGCTTGAAGGTCGCCGAGCTGTCGGCGGTCACCTTCGGATGGGTCGTCTTCCTCCAGGTCGGACTGCTGCTCTACGAGCGGCAGCGCTACCACGTGGAGCTGCCACCCGCGAAGTGGGCCGCGGTGGTGGCGATCCTGGCACTTCAGGCCTACCTGATCCTGGCGCCAAACGGCGAGCCGTCGGGGAACTGAGACGTCCCCGTCCTCACGCCGGATCTCCCATCCCAAAGGAGGACCGACCCGATGGCCGTCGCCCACGTCGCGGTTCCCGCCGCAAGGCCAGCACGCGTGGCAACCGTTCGACCGCACCCCACCAGAGTCCGCGTCCCTTCTCGTCGTCAGGACGAGGTCCCGATCGTCGACGCGCTGCGTCGTTACCGAGCCGCGTCGACGGTCTCGTTCGCGACACCGGGCCACAAGTCGGGCGCCGCGACCGATCCCCTGCTCAGGTCGCTCCTCGGCGCGGACATCCTCGCGAGCGACGTCTGGCTGAACACGGTCGATCGAGACACGATGGTAGCTCAGGCGGAGGAACTCGCCGCGGCCGCCTGGGGGGCCGACCGCAGCTTCTTCCTGGTGAACGGCTCCTCCGCCGGCAACCACGCCTTTCTCCTGGCCGCCCTCCGCCCAGGAGACGAGGTGGTCGTCGGGCGGGATCTCCACCAGTCGATGCTGGCCGCTTTGGTCCAGACCGGTGCCCGCCCCATCTACGTCGCGCCGAGGCTGCACCCGACCCTCGATGTCGGCCTCGGCATCGACCCGACCGACGTCGCGGCCGCCCTCCACGCGCACCCAGCCGCAAAGCTCGTCGCGCTGGTCAGCCCGACGTACTGGGGGGTCGCCTCCGACCTGGCCGCGATCGCCACCGTTGCCCACTCCCGCGGCGTCCCGCTCTATGTGGACGAGGCCTGGGGACCGCACCTCCCCTTTCATCGCGACCTCCCACCGTTCATCGCGACCTCCCACCGTCGGCGATGGCCAGCGGCGCGGACGGCGCCGTGACGAGCGCCCACAAGCTGCTCTCCGGCCTCAGCCAGGGGGCGCTCCTCAACGTCCGAGGGACGCGGGTCGACGCCGACCGCGTCGGCACGGCGGTCCACATGGGCCAGACGACCAGCCCACTGCTCCCGATCCTCGCCTCGCTCGACGGGTGCCGCCGCCAGATGGCGCTCGGGGGCGAGGCGATGCTCGGGCGGACGATCGCGTTGGCGACCTCGGCCCGCCGCAGGCTGGACGCTCTCGTCGGTCTCGCGGTGCTGGACGCCGACAAGCTCGGTCTCCCTTCGAGCCGGTACGACGTCACCCGGCTGGTGGTCGACGTCCGCGGACTGGGGATGACGGGGTTCGAGGTGGAAGCCACCCTGCGCGGTCGATTCTCGGTCGCCCCGGAGATGAGCGACCTGTCCGGCGTCGTCTGTCTCGTCACGATCGGCGACTCCGCCGCCACGGTCGACCGCCTCGTCGGTGCCTTCGAGGTCCTCGCCGACGAACGCACGCCCTGGACGAGGGTCCGCAGCCACAGCCATCGCTCGGCGGGCTGCGTCATCGCGCCAGGCCACCAGGCCCTGACACCGCGAGAGGCGTTTTTCGCCCGCAGTCTGGCCGTGCCACTGTGGCAGGCGACCGGGGAGGTGTGCGCCGAGTTGGTGGTGCCATACCCGCCGGGCATCCCTGTCCTCGCCCCGGGGGAAGTCATCTCCGAGGAGAAGGTGTCCTACCTGGCCCAGGTGGCGACCCGCGGCGCCGCGATCCGAGGCGCGGCCGACGCGTCGCTGTCCACCGTCCGCGTGATCGACCCTGGCCCAGGCCCGACGGAAGCTCCGCGGCGGATCCTCCGGTCCGTCGCGCTGGAGTCGCGGTAATGGGGCGGTGAGGGACCGGCAGTCCCGTCCGCCCCGCAGGGGTGTACACCGGCCACCCCGCCACGGACGAGTCCCGTCGGGCCGACGTGAGCGTCGCGGTAGCACCGCTGTGAATCCGTCCTACCCTCCCCACCGCTCCATCGGCCACCACCTGCGCAAAAGGGGTCCTGCGATCGCTCGCGCTTTGCCCGCGGCCCCTAGCCGCTTGGGTCGGCATCGCCCCTGAGCCTTCGCACCCGATCCTTGCCGAGGGACGGGTCGGTCACCACCCGCTCCGCGATACCAATCGGGCAGACGGATTCCGCATGAGCCCGCCAGGGCGATACTGGTCGGTGCCTGGAGCGACCGCCCCGCGCCGGCACCCGCCCTCGACCCGACGTCCGGCGTCGAGGTGAGCCTGTTGCCCCGGCACCGGGACCAGGCGTGACATCGCGGCGAGTTGCGCCTGCCTGGCGATCCCACCAGCGGCCAAGCGCCCGGACCGCCCCGGCGCTTCCCGATTACCCATCCGGCGGCTCGGCGCGTCACTCGACCGATCACCGGCTCCCGGCCGGCCGCAATGCGTCCGGCCCCACCGACTAGACTTCGACTATCGCCGCCCCGCCGCGGTATCGCCTCGGCAGTGCCGGTTGTCCCGCGGCAACGGCTCGATCTCCCGGTTCGCCGCGCGTGTCGTCGGTCGATCGCGGCCGTCCCCACCCGCCACGGAGGCAGTCGTGTCCGTCCGCGAAGTCGGCCGCCGCGACCCGGCGGCATCGGGGACCGCGGACTGGGCCCGCTCAAGCGTCTGGTCGCGGGGTGGCTTCCTCGCGTACTTCGCCGCGATCGGCGCGTTTACCCCCTACGCGACCCTCTACTACCGGGACCTCGGGTTCGGCGGGCTGGAAGTCGGCGTGCTCGCCGCCCTGCCCGCCCTCGGCGCGGCCCTGATCGGACCACTCGTCGGGACGGTCTCCGACGCCCGCGCCAGCCACGGGCTGGTCCTCCGCGCCGCGCTCGTGCTGGCCGCCGCCGGCGCGCTCGTCGCGACGCAGGTGGCGTCATTCTGGCCGCTTGCCCTCCTCGTCGGGCTGCTGGCGCTCGCTCAGGCGCCGATCGCGCCGCTGCTTGACGCCTACGCGGTGACGATCGCGGACCGGCGAGGAACGTCCTACGGGGGTCTGCGGGTCTGGGGCTCGATCGGATACACCCTGGCCGCGCTCCTCGTGGGCCTCGCGATGGGGGAGCGTGTCACGGCCCTGGTGCTCGTCGTCTATGCGAGTTGCCTGGTCTTCGGACTCCTCGCCTCCCTCCGCTTACCGAGGCTCGGCGAACGGAGCCCACGGCCCCTCCTCGCCGGCTTCGGCCCCCTCGTACGGAATCGCCCGCTCGCGCTGCTCTTGCTCGTGGCCTACCTGGTGTCGAGCAGCGCGTCGATCATGTACGGGTTCCTCGGCATCCACCTCCAGGGCCTGGGCGGGTCGGCGGGCATCGTCGGCGTAGCGGTCGCCGTCGCCGCGGTTAGCGAGCTGGCCGTCGTGGCGTGGGGTGGGAAACTTCTGTCCCGTCTCGGCGCGCCGCGGGCGGTCATGCTGGCGATCGCCGTCTACGGCGTTCGCTTCGCGGCCTACGCCCTGATCCCCTCCCCCGGTTGGGTCCTGCCCATCCAGCTGGCGCACGGGCTCTCGTTCGGCGCGTTCCTCGTCGCGTCTGTCACCCTCGCCCACCGCCTCGCCGGTCCGGCCCACGCGGCCGGGGCGCAGGCGCTCCTCACCGCGGTCTCGTTCGGCTTCGGGTCGATCACGGGCTCGCTGATCGGTGGGGCGCTGCTCGACCGGGTAGGCACCGGTGGGCTCTTCGGTGGGGCATCCGCCCTCATGCTGCTGACGCTTCTCGGCGTCCTCGTCGCGGTGCGCCGAGCAGGCGCCGGCTGGGCGGAGTGGGACGGCGAGCGGAGCACCGCACCCCCGACCCGGGCACGGACCGGCTCGGACTCCGCATCGTCTCGCCCCGGCCGGACCGATAGGCGGGGGAGCATCTGACGGCGGAGCGGAAGCATCGATGCGCTGATCGCCGACCGGTTGCCCGCACGGCCCAGGGCGGGCGACCGGTCGGCGCCGGCGACATCGTTCCGGCTCTGCGCGAAGGGACGGGGACGATGCCACTGGCGTCAGTCCCGGCACCGGCCCGGGACCTTCGTCCTGCGCCGCGGGAGCGGACTGCCCGACCGCTAGCCGAAGATGGGCGTGACCGCCGGCCCGACGCCGGGGGCCGCGGCGCGGCTGCGGGGTGGGACGGGTACGGCGGGACACCGATCTTTGCCGGGCAGGGAGACCGTCAAGCGTCCGCGGCCAGACGGACCCGACGGGTCGAGTCCTGAGACTCGACCGAGTGTCAGCCCTTGAGCGCGCCGGACATGATGCCCTCGATGAAGCGGCGCTGGAAGATGAGGAAGATGATCACGATCGGCAGCGTGCCCATGAAGGACCCGGCCATGACCGCCCCGTACTCCTGGCTGTAGGGCCCAATCAGCGACGGCAGCCCGAGGCTGATGGTGAACTTGTCGTCGCTGGTCAGCATGATCAGCGGCCAGAGGTAGTCGTTCCACGACGCGGTGAAGAAGAGGATCCCCATCACGGCGATCACCGGCTGGGCGAGGGGAACGATGATCCGGGTAAAGATCGCCCACTCCCCCGCGCCATCGATCCGGGCCGCCTCGAGCAACTCGTTTGGCACGCTGAGGAGCTGCTGGCGAGCGAGGAAGATCCCGATCGCCTGGGCGGTGAACGGCAGGATCAGCGACCAGTAGGAATCGGTCCACCCGAAGTCGGTCATCATGCCGAACAGCGGCACGAGGATCACGTAGATCGGAAGGGTCAGCGTCGCGAGGACGAGGGTGAAGAGGGTCCGCTTGAACCGGAACTCGAACTTCGCAAAGGCGTAGCCCGCCATCAGCGAGAGGATGATCGCAACGACCGTCCGCGCCACGGCGACGAACAGGCTATTGCCGAACCAGCGGACGAAGTTGGTCTCCTCGAAGAGGAGACGGTAGTTGCCGCCATACAGGCTGTTGGGAAACACCTCGACGGGGATCGAGAAGAGCTCGCTTCCCGGCTTGAACGAGGCGCTGACCATGTACAGGAACGGCACGACGGTGAGGAAGACCCCGAGCATGAGGACAGCGTTTCCCAGGAACTGGAGCACCCGCCCCTTGGTTCCGATCCCGACGGTCATGGCTTCTTCTCCCCGGTGGACCCGCGGCCGCGATGCCCCTAGTCGTCGCTGAAGGTTCGGAAGAGGACCAGCTGCACCCCGGCGAGGACGAGGCTGATCAGCGCCAGCGAGTAGCCGATGGCCGCGGCGTAGCCCTGCTCGAAGCGCTGGAAGCCGACATCGTAGAGGTAGATCGCCAGGGTCAGCGACGCGTCGGACGGCCCCCCCCGGGTCAGGAGGAACGGGATCTCGAAGATCTGGAACGAGAAGATTGTCGCCTGCACCATCACGAACAGGATTGTTGGCCGGAGGAGCGGCAGCGTCACGTGCCAGAACACCTGGGACCGGCTGGCGCCGTCCAGGAACGCCGCCTCGGAGAGGTCGTGCGGGATGTTCTGCAGGCCGGCGAGGAAGTAGAGGCTGTTGATCCCGAGAAAGGTCCAGATCGCGACCAGGACGATCGACGGCAGCGCCAGGGCCTCCGATCGCAGCCAGTTGTACTGCGGCAGCCCGATCGAATCGAGGAACGCGTTGAGCAGCCCGTACTGGACGTCGAACACCAGCCCGAACATCAGCGCGATGACGACGAAGGAGGTGATGTTCGGGAGGAAGAACGCGACCCGGTAGAAGCTCTGCAGATTGGCGGACGGAACCAGAAAGGAACGCACCATCAGCGCGAGGCCGAGGGCGAGCGGGCTGAGGACGAAGACACTGGCCAGCGCGTAGAGGGTGGTGTTGAGCAGCGCCTTCAAGTAGCGCTCGTCGCTGAAAAGCTCTCGGTAGTTCTCCAACCCGATGAATGTCGGAGACGAGATGCCGGTCTGCTCGAAGAAGCTGAGTCGAAAGGCATCCACCACCGGGAAGAGCAGGAAGATGCCGTAGACCACGAAGAACGGCAGGATGAACAGGTAGGGAGTGGCAACGCGGGTGCCCGGTGCCCGGGACGCCCGCGCCCGCCTGGTGACCACGGCCGCGGCGACGGGCGCGGCGACCGCGGCCCCTCCCTGAGGGATCTGCTGCGCCATGACACGCACCTCCGTCCATCGCCCCCGAGGGGACGCCGTCGTGACCCTATCCCGACGAGAGCGGCCGCCGGTCCCCGCGCCGCCCTGGATAGGGCAACGCGGGGAGCGACTTGCTGTCCGCTGACCGAGGGCGCGCCGCCCGGCGACCGGGGGCGGTTAGCTCTGCAGGTCAGCGATCTCCTCGCCGAG
>CADCWG010000262.1 GCA_902806335.1 uncultured Thermomicrobiales bacterium
CTCCGCAGCGCCGCCCACCGATCTTCGGACCGCCACCCGTTCCTCGCGCCACGTTGGGGCGCATGGCCATGCGCCCTGTCCCCAACCCCGACGCCCCGCGCCATACCGGCTCTGGGCGCACGGCAGTGCGCCCGTACAGCGCGGCGCGGGGCCAGGCAGCGACCCGTCGGTCGCCGGCCCGTCGATCGCCGTGCGCCCCGTCCCGTAGGGGCGCACGGCCGTGCGCCCTGCCCCCCACCGCCGCGTCTGGCCTCCGCCGCCACGCCCCGCCCCATACCGCGCCGACCAGGTCCACCGTCCCAGGTCCAACCGGTGGTACCGGCGCCACGCTGGTGGCACCGGAAACAGGGGTTGATGACCATCACACTGGTGAACCACATGGGGCAGCAGGCTCACGGCGCGTCGCCCCGGCAGCCTCGAGCGATTCGCAGGTCCACCGAGGGATAAGGCCGCCCTTCTAACGGTTTCAGCCACCCTTCCAACACGTCGACCGGGTCCAGGTGGCGGCTCACCCCCTGGTCGCCCAGAGGTAGGCTACGGCCGTCGTGAACGTACCCTCGCCCCGCTCGACCTGCGGGCGCAGGTGCGCGGTGAACCGCGCGGTTTCGTCGGGCGTCAGGGTCGCCGCCATCGCCTCCTCCAGCGTCGGCGCCAGCGGGTTGGGACTGGAGCGGAGGACGGTCTCCCACCGCCGCGGCGCGTGGGGCCGGACGTCCACCCGAAGCTCCAGGTGCCGCTCTGCGAACCCGCTCGCCTCCGCCCAGGCCAGCAGGTCCCGCTCGTCGAACCCGAGCATCGGGTCGCTATCCGCCGGGCCGTCGCCGTCGCCGGCCGCGACGACACGGGCGGCGAGGTCCTGGATCGGTCCGACGGCGTAGCCGTCGAAGCGGTCCGGCGGCTCGGGGTAGCCGTGGCGGTTGACCGGCTCGTAGAGCGAGATCCGCCCGCCGGGGCGCAGCACGCGGGCGAACTCGTCGAAGGCGCGGCGCTTGTTTGCGACGTAGGCCAGCACCGAGCGGGTCGTGACCACGTCGACCGTGGCGTCCGCGATCGGCCGGAGGTCCTCGGCGGGGGCGAGCACGAAGCGGCACCGTCCGGCCGCACCGAGGCGCTCGGCCAGGACGCGATCGTGGTCCAGCAGGTCCTGGGAGACGTCGGCGAAGATGACTGTGCCCCGCGCGCCCACCCGCTCCAGGGCACCGAAGGCGACCAGGCCGTCCCCGGCGCCGACATCGAGCACCGTCTCGCCGGGCGCGACCGCGGCGTGGTCGAGGACCCGATCCCGGACCGCGGCGAGGCGGTCGAGGGTGCGCCGCAGCTCCTCCGCATCGCCGCCGTGCCGCCGTTCGAGCAGCCACGCCGCCCACCGGTCCAGCATCGGAGCCGTCATCCGGTCACCTCCGTCACGGTCATCGGGATCACTGGCCGGGGCGGACGGCGCGCGACGGGGGGCGAACGGCCGGCGACGGGAGTCGATCGGCGGGCGCGGTCATGCGGTCCCGAAGGAATCCTCTCACCACCGCACCGTTGCCGCCCGCGCCGGCCGACGCCGCCCGGCGACCCCCCCGGCCCGGAGCACTCGCCGCGCCGGGAAGGGGACAGCTATGGTGCTTCGAGGGCGGGCGGCGCCTCGCGGACGGCGCGCCGACCACGGCGACAGCAGCGGTCAAGCGTTCCCGCCCGGCCAGGCTCTGGCCCACCGTGTGCGGATTCCGGATGGTCGCTGAGGTGTCCGAGCGCGCAGGTCCTGGCCGGCGTCGTCCCCACGCCCCCGATCGCTCCATCGACCAAAACGGCGTCCGAGTAATCACCGGGGACTGACTCAACCGGTCCGCGCCCGGCCTCGTGCCCGAGCCCCCGACCTCGGGGTTCGGCGCCGGGTGGACGCGGGGACCACAGGGTGCCCGACCCCACTGCCCATCGTCGGGGTCCGGACCTGTTCCGTCCCACATGTTGCCGGCACGGGCCCGGCGCGTGGCTACCGGTCGGTGTACGCGTCCAGCCAGCGGCGGGCCTCGGCCCCTGATCGGAGCCGGACCAGGCGCGGGTCCCCGGCGAACCGCTCGGGCCACTCGCGCCGGTGGCTCCGGTGCGTGCGGATCGTCCACACGAAGAGGGAGTCGCGCGAGGCGAACGCGCCTCGCCACGTCTCCCGATTCCCATCCCAGAGGTCGACGTCGGCGCGGACCCGACGCGCCGTTCGGCGCCAGAGCCGCCACAGCTTGACCCCGAGCGGCAGGTCGAGCCAGACGATCAGGTCGGACGCGCCGACCACCGTGTCGCCGAGCTTCGAATCGTAGTTGCCGTCGACCACCCAGCCCCCGGGCGCGGCCGCCAGCGCATCACGGACGCGGGCGCGGAAATCGTCGGCCGACGCCGCGCTCCAGTTCGGCCCCCAGTGGAGCGCGTCGAGTTCGATGTGGGGCAGGGCGAGGCGGCGGGCCAGCGCGGCGGCAAAGGCCGACTTGCCCGACGCCGTGGTGCCCTTGACGACGATCTTTGGAGGGCCGCCAGGACCTGGTCCCGCCGGCGAGGCTGCCGCACGCATAGGACACATGATCGCCGCCCGACGGACAGCGCATCACCCCATTCCCTGAATGGGCGTTGCGGCCGCCCGGGTCCCCACGGAGGGGCCGTGGCGCACCCGTCGAGTGACCGGGTTCGATGCCCCGCGCTCCCGGCGAGACGACGGGATCTCGGTGTTGACTGCGAGACAGAGGCGCGAGGGGCCGAATCCGGCCCCTCGCGCGTGCAGTCGTGTTCGCTGGCGACGTTCGGAGAGCTTGAGGACGCCTAGGAGTTGGCGTCGGTCTCCTCGACGACGGTGGTCCGGCGGACGACCTCCGCCGTCTCGGCGGGCTGGGCCTCGACCGTCCGGGTCTCGGCCGCGGCCTGGACCTCCCCGACGCGGACCTCCTCGCGGCGGACCGTGCCGGCCACCTGCTCCGTCCGCTGGACGGCCTCCTTGGCGATCTCTACCTCCTCGGCGACGCGGACGGACTTGGTCAGCTCGACCTCCTCGCCGCGGACGGGAACCGAGATCACCCCCTCCTGGAAGGCGGTCGGGTCGACCTGCTGGTCGCCGGTGACGGCGTGGCGCTCGACGCGGACGCGCTCCTCGGTGACGGGCACCTGGAGCACCCGCTCCTCAGCGACCACGTCCTTCTCGACCCGGACCCCGCCCCGCTCGACCTGCCGGGTGCGGGCGGCGAGCTCTTCCTCGTGGACCGGCACCCGGATCGTGTCGCCCTCCAGGGTCTCGCGGGTTTGCCCCGACGTCCCAACCGACCCGGCGGCATAGGCGTCCGACGCGCCGGCGGTTCCCGTCGCGACCGTCTCGCCCGAGTAGCTCCCGGTCGTGGTGGCGTCGGTGACGTGGCCGGTGGAGGTGGCGTCGGTGGACATCCCGGTCGCGTCGACGGCTGTCCCCCGCACGTCGGCGTCGGTCGTCACCCCGGTGACGTCTCGCGCGGGGCGGTCCTGCTGCGGCGCATTGTCGTGGGCCATGCGGTCCCCCTAACTGGTACCCTCGGACGCATTTCGGCCCCCGGCGTTCGCCCGGGGCGACAACATGCCTACAAGCCACGTGCCATGGCGGAGACGTAGGCGACTCCACCCTGGGGGACCGGTCCGGGCAGACGGGGGGTACGGCTGGTCCAGGTCGGCGGCGGACGGCGGCGGGACGGTTCGCGGCGGGGATCGTGCGGGAGGCGACCGGGGATCGATGGCGTTGGGGGGAGACGACACGATGACCAGGGACCGGCGGCGGTGGGCGGACCGGCTCCTCGACCTGGCGAAGCTCGGACCGCGGGACGAGACGTCCGCCGGGGCCGAATCCCAGGAGAGCCTGGAGGCGGCGCTCGCGCGGCACGGGTTCGCGCCCGACGCCGACGAGGAGACGTTGTTCGGCGCCATCCCGGACGACGTTACCTGCGCCGTCCACCGCGTCCCGGACCCGGGATCAGGGTCGCGGGTGCTCCTGCACCGCGCCGGCCGCCCGTACGTCACGGCGGACGGAGACACCGTGCGCGACGCCCTGGCCCTGGCCCTCGTGCGCCTGCTCGACGAGCGGCGCACCTAACCTCCCGGATAGAGAGGGGACGCAGCCAGGCCCGCCGCCCACCGAGTGGGCGGCGGGCCTGGCGGTCGCGGTCCCGACACGCTACGAACGCCGGTGCGATGGTGGCAGCGGTCCGGCGGGCCGGACGGCGGGAGAGCGACGGGTCGATTAGGCGGCACGATTCCTGGCCGATTCCAGCAGCGGAAACTGGCGCTCGGCCCACCAGCGACGCATCAAGCGGACCTGGATCGTCGCCACACCACGAACAGGGACGGCGCTGCCCCTCCGCCGGAACCCGACGGCCCACGACGGCCCACGACGGCAGCGTCGCCCGTGCTCGCCGGCCCCGCATCCGCCGGTCGGTCGTCTCTGGACGAAGCTTGGGCGGGGCTCTCCGCCCATCGGGACGAGTACTCGTGTTCCCGGCGCGACGCCTCTGGAACGGCGTCGGAACCTCGTCCCCCACAGTGAGGGCCGTGCCCCGACGGGACGGGGTGCCGGGTCATTTGCGCCATCGTCGATGGAAGCCCGTGGGCCCAGCGGCCAAAGGGGAGGCAACAGCGTGGCTCGCCTCCGTCCGCGCAGTGGCGCACAGAACGGCGAGCCGGCGGGTGCTCGCTCAGGGGGCGCTCAGTTGCTCGCGCCCGGCTCGTGTCGCCAACCCGGCACTCAGCGTCCTCAGGGCGAACGCCCCCGCGGCCACGTAGGCCAGGCTGTCGATCGTCAGGACGGCGACGGCGCCGAGCCGCTCCGTGGCGACGGCGGCGATGGCCGCGCCGACGATCATCAGCAGTCCCATCGTGGTGCCGAGCGCGCCGAAGACGCGGCCCCGGTAGGCGTCCTCCGCCTCCGTCTGGAGCGCCGCCAGGTACCCGGTGCCGTAGGCGGTGACCGGCACTCCGACGACGACCATCAGCGCCAGCGCGGGCCAGATCTCCGGCAGGAGGGCGGGGTAGTTGAAGATCACCAGGTCAATGAGCCCGACCCCGATCGCGCCCCAGCCAAGGAGCAGGATTGGAGAGCGGGTCTTGGCCCATGCCCCGATCACCGCCGCCCCGATCATCCCGCCGACCGCCTGCGCGCTCACCAGCCAGCCGGCCTCCCGGGTCCCACCGCCAAGAGTCTCGTCGATGTAGACCCAGAACGCCGTGCCCATCACCCCCTCGCCGAGCGAGGAGATCGCCACCACCCCGAAGATGGCGCGGAGCGCCCGGTTGCTCCGGATCAGGCGCATCCCGTCCAGCCACTCCCGCCAGACCCCCGCCCACATCCCGGCCACCGCGGTGGGGTCCGCCGGCCGCGTCCGCTCCGGCCCGGTCCTGACGGAGATCGCGGCGATCATCCCCGCGGCGATGAGGAACGAGGCGGCGTCCGCCGCGGCGACCCCGCCCAGGCCGAACCAGGCGGCGACGAGGCCGCCGATCGCCGGGCCGACCAGGCGGCTCAGGTTGTCGTTGAGCGCGTTGAGGGCGTTCGCCGGCACCAGCAGGTCCGCGCCGACCAGTCGTGGCAGGAGCGCGTTCTCGGCCGGGCGGAAGAACTGGCCCATGGCCGCGACGGCGAAGGCGACGATGTAGACGACCCAGACCCGATCGGCGGAGTCGACGGCGAACAGCAGCAGGAGGATCGGCGCCCGGACGAGGTTGGCGACCACCATCGTCCGCTTGCGATCCCAGCGGTCGACGAAGACGCCGGCCACCGAGCCGAGGAGCAGCGAGGGGAGGCGGCCCGCGATCAGGAGCCCACCGGTCGCCGCCGCCGAGCCGGTCAACTCGTAGACCGTGACCGGCAGGGCGACGACGAGCATCCAGTCGCCGATCAGCGAGATCAGGCCGGCGAACCAGAGCAGGGCAAAGTCGCGCTGCTGCAGAACGGTGATCACGCGACCTCCTTCTCCGTCGACCGAGCAGCACGTCCGCCGGGCAGAAGGGACGACCCGACGCCGTCAGGCCCCACACTGCCACCCGGCGACATGCTGGACCTCGCCGCTCGCGTTGCCGTCGGTCCGCATCCGACCAGGATAGCGGCCGATGCGACGGGCGCACCCCTCCCCATCACCCGGCGCGGGCGCCCGGCCCCGGGTGGGTTCGGCGGCACCGAAGCGGGTCCTGCACCGCAAGCCATCTGGCAATGGTGATCGTCCCGGCGGAGGATGCGCTGCGGATCCCCACCCCCTGCCATCTGACCCGCTCGGATCCGACCTCCACAACGACGGTGCCGCTGGCAAGAACCTCAGCCCAACCGTTTACTCTCCCCGAGGTCAGGTTGGTACCGCATCGTCACCAGGCTGGTGGGGGCTCCGGAGTGATCGAAGACCAGACCATCGCGGCGCCGGATAGTCCTTACCAGGTCGCTCCGGCGTACTTCCGGTCGAGACGGCAGGAACTGGGGCTTAAACCAAAGCCACCCCCTTCCGACCGGTCAGGTTGGCCGGTACTATCGGGCAGGGCTGCGCCCATGGCGGGTACGGCCGGGGTGTCCTGGCGCCGACCGACACAGACGGGGAGTTAGGATGGGGACGCTCGGGACGGGGCGCGGTCGACGGCGGGAGGCGCGGGGGGCGGCGGTCGGCATGGCGGTGATGGCGCTCGCCCCGCCCTCCGGGCGGGGCCGCTCGGGGTGGCGCCGGGCGCCCTGGTGCAGACAACGATGCGGATCAGCCTGACCGGGGTGCTGACCGACGACTAGCCCGGACTGACGACCTGCGGGTCGGACCCGTGCGAGATCGCCCTGTCAGGCTTCGTCTCGTGCGCGCCGTCTCGGCCAGGTCGAGGCTTTAGCCCATTACACTTCGGTCCACCGGTTGACAGACGCGCTTTGCCACGACACCCCGGCCGCCGGCGGCGTCTGCACACCCGGCCCGCGGCGGCGTCCGACGCGCATGGAACCGCTGGACCGATCGCAACCAGTCGGGGCACACGGCCGTGCGCCCCTACGCCCGGCGGTGGGCCCGTCTTCGACCCCGACGCCCACTGTCCTGCCCGGTACGGGCGCACGGCCGTGCGCCCACATCCCCGTCCCCGGCGCCTCGCGCCCGCCCGGTAGGGGCGCACGGCCGTGCGCCCTCGTTCCTTAGCCGTGCGCCCTCGTTCCTCAGGAGTCCGCCTCGTGGAGCCCCTCGACGCGGATCTCCTCGCGGCGAACGGTGCCGGCGACCTGCTCGGTGTGCTGGACCGCGTCCTTCTCGACCTCGATCTCCTCGACGGTCCGCACGGTCCGCGTCAGTTCGACCTCCTCGCCCCGGACCGGCACCGCGATGGTCCCCTCGACGAAGGCGTCGGCGGCGTCGGCGTCGGTGGCGTCACGGTCCACCACGTGGCGAACCACGCGCACCCGCTCTTCGACCACCGGGACCGCGAGCGTCTGCTCCTCGGAGACCACCTCCTTCGCGATCCGCACCGCGCCCCGCTCCACCTCGTGGGTGCGCGCGCCGAGCTCCTCCTCGTGGATCGGAACCCGGATCGTCTCCGCGTCCACGGTCGCCCCGGCCACGGTGAGCGCGGCCGGGTCGGACGTCCCGACGGCGACCGATCCGGCCGCGGCGGCGCCGGTTCCCTGGGTGTTGCCGTCCGCGGGCCTCTGTGCGGCCTCCTGCGCGGCGCGGTACCGGGCCGTCCTCTTGCTGCGCTTGCGAGCCATGTGGTTCTCCTCGTGTCGTCGCGTCCGGCCCACTGGTTCTGTCGTCAGGCCTGCCGTGCACGGACGGCGCCACCAGTCCCGCGCCACCTCGTCGCGAACCGTCGTCCTGGCTCCCGGTGCCGGCGCGCCTGCCCGGAAGGTCCCCGGTGTTCCGTGGCCTGATTAGCTCCGACCGTGCAAATGGTCGCCCCGAAACGGACCGGCGGCCGTCCGCGTTTGGGGGACAGAGCGATCCGCGGACCGACCGCCCCCGCCCCGGGCCCCTGCCTCGGGCGACAACACGGGCACCCCGCGGTCGCCGTGGGATGGGCATGGAGTTGGACACGGAGAGGAAACGGACGATGGGCACACGCTACGCCAGGACCGAAGGAATCGTCGGAAGACCACGCGGCCGGTACCCACGGGCCCTCGGGGTCGCGCTCGCGCTCGTCCTTGCGCTCGGGCTGCTCGCGCCGGCGGGCACCTGGGCACTGCGCCAGGTCGATACGCCGATCCCGCCCGGGGCCGACGCGCCGTCGCCCGCGGAGGGCCACGCCGAGGTGATCGCCCACGGCGTCGCCCGGCCACCCGAGCGGGCCGCCTGGCGGGTGGTCCAGGACACCGCCGAGCCGATCGACGAGGCGCTGCCCGAGGAGCGCGCCCTCGGCTTCGCCCTCGCCGACGAGGACCCGATCCTGGTCAACGACCTCAGCTACAGCACCCAGACCCGCCTTGGCCCCGGGGAGGCCGCCTTCGCGCCGAGCGGCACCTCCCAGCAGCGGACCAGCCTCACCGAGGAGCGCGTCCCCTACTACCGCCTCGCGCTCGTGTCCGCCGACCAGGCAGGCGACGACGGCGGTGACGAACTCCTTCTGGCCGGCGACGCCTTCACCGGTCCGACCGGGCTGCGCGACATTGACCTCACCCGGGACGTGCTCGCCGCCGGTGGCGAGGGCGCGCTCTCCGCCACCGACGCCCCGGCCCTGGTCCTCGTCACGGCCGGCGAGATCGAGGTCACGGCCGGCGACGACGACCCGGTGAGCCTCGCCGCCGGCGAGGCGGCCACCTTCGAGGGCGACCTCCTCTTCACGAACCCGGCCGCCGCGGCTACCGCCGACGCCGACGTCGCCTTCGTCGTCGCCACGGTCGGCGCCGAGGTCCCGCCGACGCCCCGCTTCTCCGGCAGCATCACCGTCGAGGTCCGCGCCTGTCCCGAAGGCATGACCGCCGACGACCTCGTCGCCAGCGAGTGCGAGGCCGTCGGCGGTGACGAGGGCTTCGACGTCGAGCTGCTGGACGCCGACGAGTCGCCGGTCGCCACCGACGACGGGCTGGCCGATGGCGCCAAGACCTGGGGAGCGATCCCGTTCGGCACCTACACGTTCGGCGAGCTGACCCGGCCGAGCGGCTTCGATGGCACGATCTTCACCGACGCCGACGGCGCCCCCCTCGACGAGGCGGCGGCCACCATCAGCCGCGCCAACCCGGACGTGGTCGTCGTGCTCTTCAACTTCCGCCTGCCGACCGGGTCGCTCACGGTCCAGGTCCGCGCCTGCCCGGAGGGGCAGACCCCCGAGACGGTCGTCGGTGACTTCTGCGACGCGGCGCCGGCGGGCTTCGGCGTCACCCTCACCTCGGCCGAGACCGGCGAGACCCTGACGCTCGACGATGCCGCCGGTGACGGCGTCACCTTCACCTGGACGGGGCTCACGCTCGGTCCCGACGCCACCGACGGCCAGGACCCGCGCGGCGTCTACGAGCTCGAGGTCACCGAGCTTCCGGCTGGTTACACCCGCTACCTGATCAGTGGGCCGCAGCTCGGCGAGCCCGACACCGCGCTCGTGGTTCGGCTCACCGCCGAAGACCCTGAGCCGACCGCGACCGTCTTCCTCTTCCCCGAGGAGGACGCCGTCGCGACGCCCGCGCCCGAGGAGACCGGCTCGGTCACCATCGCCCTCTTCACCTGCCAGGAAGGCGACACCCCCGACGCCTACGACCCCGAGGCCTGCGCCGCCGCCGAGACGGGCGGCTTCGACGTGGCGCTCCGCGACACCACCACCGGGACCGTGCTGGGGCTTGCCGACGCCGACGGGTTCGGCGCCGAGTTCACCTGGGACGCCATCCCCCTGAGCGACGGCCTGGTCCTCGACATCCTGCCGCCCGAGGGCTACGACGCCTTCGCGGTCGCCGGCGATGTCGCCGACGGTTCGGTCACGGTTCTCCTCGACGCCGAGGCCCCCGACGCATCGGTGCGGATCTACTTCTTCCCGGCCCCAACGACCGGCGACGGGATCGGCACGGTCGCCGTCGGCTACTACGCCTGCCCGGCCGCCGGCAGTACCGACCAGGAGTGCCTCGACGCCGGCCTCGCCTCCGTCACCGGGACGCTCACCCTCACCGACGAGGCCGGCACGGCGCTGCCCGAGCGGCCGGGCGGCGCCTTCTTCGTCTGGGGCGACCCGGAGCCGCTGCCGGCCGGGGACTACACCCTTGACGTCTCCGGGTTGACCCCGCCCGACGGCTACGTCCTCGACCGCGTCCTCGGCGCCGAGGAGGCCGGCGACTCCCTCTACACCGTGACGATCGACGAGACCGCGCCCGACGTCACGGTCTCCCTGCTCTACGTTCCGGCCTAGCGGCGCGGCCACGGTCTCGGTCCGTGGTCGCGTGCGGCTCGGCGGCGGGACCGGCGACGGATCGGCGATCGCCAGCACGACGATGGCGCCCGGCTTTCGCCGGGCGCCATCGCGCTACGAGGGGGAGGGAGTGGGAGGGAGCGTTCTCTTGGGACGAGGGACTACCAGCGACCCTGGAGTTCCCCGCCGACGCCCGCGCCGGAGCCGGTGCTCGGCATGGTCGTCGTCCCGCTGGTGTCGTCGGAGTCCTCGCCGCCCGCCGAGACGATGAAGGGGCCGGCGATGGCCAGCACCTCGTCGGGGGTCAGGGTCGTCTCGAACGCGGCGGGGATCGGCTCGTCGCCGACCAGGAAGTTAAGGTACGCGGCGTGCCGGGCCTCGACGCCGTGGATGGTCAGGGCGGCGGTCAGGAGGCCGCCGTCGTCGATGAAGCCCGCCGCGCCGGTGTAGGCGGCGACGCCGGTGTTCTCCAGGGCCTGGGCGACCCCGACAAAGCCGGCGACGTCGTCGTACCCGAAGTCGTACTCGGCCTCCTCGACCGGGGTCCCGCCGGCGCCGGAGATGGTCTCGGCGATCGTCTCGACGTGGGCCTGCTCGTGGTCGCGGATCAGGCCGAAGTACTCGTAGACCTCGGCGTCGAAGCCGGCGTCGGCAAAGTCTCCCTCGCCGAACCGGTCTAGCCCGTCCCGGTAGAAGGCGTACTCCAGGTGCTCGAGCGTGAGGGCGTAGTTGAAGACCTCGAGGTCGTTGGCGAAGGTGGTCTGGGCGGCGCTGCGCATCGGTTCGCTCCTCGTCTGATGTCGCTCGGGGGTCGCGGTCGCCGGCGGGAGCCGGCCTAGGAGACGATGAACCCGCCGGCCGCGTCGAGCACCTCGGCCCGCGAGAGCGGGGTCTCGAACGCGTCGGGGAAGGGCACCGCGCCGGTGATCAGGTTCAGGTAGGAGGCGTGGCGGGCCTCGACCGCGACGATGGTCCCGGCGGCGGTGATCAGGGCCGGGTCGGAGAGCGAGGAGCCGGCCCCGTCGTAGGCGGAGACGCCGGTGTTCTCGAGGACCGCCGCGATCTCCAGGAACGCGTCCGGGTCGTCGCCGTAGCCGAAGTCGTACTCGGCCTCCTCGACGGGGGTGCCGCCGAGGTCAGAGACGACCTGGGTGAGGGTCTCGACGTGGGCGCCCTCGTGGTCGCGGATGCCGGTCAGGGTGTCGTAGACGCCCTCGTCGAAGCTGTCGCTGCCGAAGGTGTCGAGCCCGTCGCGGTAGAACGCGTACTCCAGGTGCTCGAGGGTGAGCGCGTAGTTGAGGACGTCGATGTCGCCCTCGAACTCCTGCGCCGCTGCGCGGAGCCGGCCGAGGGCCGGTGTCATAGCCATGGTCGTCGCCAGCGTCGCGCCGGCGGCGAGCTTCGCCCCGCCCTGGATGAGGGCGCGGCGGCTGCGGCGCCGCTCGCGCTCTTCGGTGATCGCCGCGAGGAACAGCTCGTGGGTCGGCTGGGGCATGGGTACGGACCTCCTAGACGGGCCAACGGTCGGTCGGGGGTGGCGGTCCCGCTGGGCGGTGCCCGTCCCCGGGGTACACAAGCCGAACGGAGACGGCCCCGGTCACGGATCACCGCCACCCGGCGCCGGTCCGCGGGCGCGGTCGTGCGTGCTACGGTCAGGCGGGTGACGGGCCGTGAGACGTTGGGAGGCGGGCGGTCCGGGGCCGGCGGTCCGCCGTCGACCGCCCGGCTGTCGTATCCTCGGACGGCGCCGAGGTCGTCCCCGTGGCCGTCTCCGGCCGGGCGACCGCGAGGCGGCGGGGGTTGGGCCGTGTTCGACCGCGAGAACGCCGTCGGGTTCCTGTTGCTCGGCCTCTGCGCGGCGATCGCCGGCGCGCTCCTCTGGTCGATCGCCACGGGCACGCAGCTGCGCTACACCGGCCCGGCCTGGCTCGGGTGGCTCCTGGCCGCGCTCTTCTTCGGGATGCTCCTCTACGGGGTGGTCCGGGGTCGGCGTGGCGGCGCGGGCGGGGGCCGGCGGTGGCCCGACCCGCGGGCGGGGCAGGGCCGCGGCGGCTGGCGACGCTGGCTCCGTCGTGGCGGCTGATCTTGCGAGGGACGTGCCCAGGGGCAACCGGGGCACGTCAAGGGTATATACCTGAGCATCTCGGCCAGCCTCGAAGTCCCGAAGTCCCGAAGTCCCGAAGCCGCGCCGCCGGGTCGCCCGGCGGCCGTGGGTCCGGGTCTCCGCCGACGACGGCCGCGACCGCTGGTCGGCGGCCGCAGACCCGAACGACGCACGGCGCCGAACGCCGCCGCGACGAGGAAGAGGTCCCACAGTGTCCCGCGAGTCGGCGAAGCCTCACCCCGAGGAGGGGCAGACCGCCCCATCGGCGGCCGCGGTGCGACGGGCCCGTATCCGCCGGGAGACGCAGGCCATGATCCTCGAGGCGGCCGGGAAGCTGCTCGCCGAGGGGGGGGTGGACGACTTCTCGCTGCGCGGCGTGGCCCGAGCGGTCGGCTACTCACCGGCGGCGCTCTACGAGTACTTCCCGAGCAAGGAGGCCCTCCTCGACACCCTCTACTTCGAGGGGCGTGGCGGTCTCGGCGACCGGATGCGAGCGGCCCTGGCGACACTCCCGGAGGACGTCTCGACCGCCGACGCGATGCGGGCGCTCGGACACGCCTACCGCTCCTATGCCTTCGAGAACCGGGAACTGTTCCTCCTCGTCTTCAGCGGCGGGCACGCCGGCGGGGTCGCCAAGCCGGCGGCAGACGGTGAGCCGATCCCGGACGGCGTGGCGCTCGACGGCCGGCAGGACCCGACATCGTCCGCGGCGGGCACCGACGACAAGACCGCCTTCGATCTCCTGGTCGACACCTGTGCCCGCGGCGTCGCGCGGGGGGAGATGGCTTCCCGGTCGCCGCTGGTCCTGGCGATGGCGGCCTGGTCGACGGTCCACGGGTTCGTGATGATCGAGCTCAGCGGGGCGATGGGAGCGATACCGCCTCCCGGCGGTGAGCATGGGGCGGCAGCGCAGCTCTGGATGACCGACCTCTTCGAGGCAACCGTCGAGATCGCCGCGGTCGGCTTCCTCCGCCGCGAACCACCCTCAAGCTAGGGGATCGCCCACCGACCGTCGGGTGCCCTGTGCATACCCCCGAGAGGTTTTCAAGCGCAGCGGCGTCGGGCGGGCCCAACAGGGCGCGGCTCTCGACCCGCGGCGGATCGACTCGCCCTGCATGCCCGGCCGGTTCCCGGCCGTCTGGAGGGCACCGGAAGCAAGTACCGGCGCCGCGAAGGTCACCGGCTGTTCCCACACGGGTCCGCGCCGACGTGAGCGTCTACCGACCCCCGTGTGGGGGGGACGCTCACGCGCCGCGCCCGGGCTCCAGCGTCAGCGGGATCTCGGCGTGGACGATCTCGGCGCCGTCGCGGGCCGAGAGCTCGTAGGCGACGAGGGTGAACGGGCCGGCGTCGAGCGACGCGGGCAGCGTCACCTCGGTCTCGAAGCCGCCGCGGGTGCCGCTGCCCGAACTCGCCGTCTCGGCCTGGTCGAGGACGGCGACCCCGTCGGCGTCGACGACGCGGAGCGAGAAGGCTCCCTCGAACGTGTTGGCGGTGCCGGTGACCGCGAACGTCCGGCCGACCTCGTCACCGCGGACCGGCGATTCGACCAGGACCAGGGGCGTGATCCCCTCGAAGGCGTCCCGTCCCTGCGGCTCGTCCAGCGCGAACGGCTCGCCGGCCGCGCCCACGCTCGAGCCGTCGACCGGTTCCCCGTCGACCAGCACCTGGACCGCGTCCACGCTCGGGAACTGGGTCAGCGTGTAGGTGACCTGCGCCACGGCGGCGGCCACGGCGGGCGCCACAGGGTCGGCCACGCCAGCGGCCACGCCAGCGGCCACGCCAGCGGCCACGGTGGCGTGCGACCCGTCGCCGACCTCCGCGCCGGGATCGACCAACCGGTCGCCGACATCGACCGTCGCCCGCTTGGTGACGCTGTCGATCCGGAGGTCGCGGAGCGTCGCGCGGTCGTCCAGCGCCGACGTCAGCCCAGCGTCGGACTCCTCCCGCGTCGGCCCGTCCAGGAGCGCCCGGAGCGTCGCCGCGCCGACCCGGCGATCGGCGCCGACCGAGATCGTCCGCCGGACCGGGAGCAGCCGGTCGTCCTCGTCGAGGAGGTAGACGACCACCGGCCGCTCGTCTTCCGGCGTCGGGCTGGCGGTCGGAGACGCCATGCTCGCGGCAGCGGCGACGGGCGCAGGCAGGGCCCTGCCGACGGTGCCGGACGCCGCCAGGCCCAGGAAGGCGAGGAGCATCACGATCGCGCCACGCGACGACCGGGCGGCGCCCCTTCCCGGTCGGCAATGGCGGGTGCGACCTGCCGTCTCCGGCGATCGTGTGTCGGCCGGCTGGTTGGCCATCGTCTATCCCCCTTTGCGCTCGCCCACCATGACGAGACCCGCCGCCGCCCGTCCGCCAGGCGTCGTCACGCGCCGTCTCGGCGGCATCTCTCCGCGGCATGTCTCGACCCTAGTCTATCGTCGGCGTACCTCGGGTACGAAAGATGACGGGCCGGTCTCTCGACCGGCCCGTCGCCCCAGCGATCGGTTCATGCGATCACTTAGACCCATTCTGGGTGATCACCGGCGGGATCGAGCGCCTACACGTCCCCGCGCCTGCCCGGGCCAACGCTGGGGATCAACCGGAGCTTGTCTGGTCGTCACGGTATCGGGGCGCGCCTGCGGCCGGTCCCATCCGGGGAAAGCCCCGACCTCAGAGGCGCAGGCCAGAAGCCAGCTCAAGCCGGCCGCAGACCCGTCCGGTGAAGCGCCCTGGGATAACCCGGATCCCGTACCAGGGGCCCGGACACGACGCCCGTTCGAGCCGGCCGGGCATCCGCCGACCGAAGCGCTGGCGAACCACCCGCACCATGCGCTAGTCGTTCTGCGCGTCGGTCCCGTGCGCCGCGCCGTGGCCGTTCTGCGGTCGCGCCACCACCTGTGGGCCCCAGGCCGCGGCGGCGCCGTCGCCGTTGACCTGCGCCAGCTTCCTGCCGTCGGCGCCGGCGCCCCGCGCCAGCACGGGGAGGCGGGTGGGCAGCGCCGCGTCGATCCGGGTCCGCTCCTGGAGCCGGCGGTGGAGGGTCAGCGCCTGCGCGACCACCTGGTCCATGTTGTAGTACTTGTAAGTGGCGAGGCGGCCGGCGAAGTGGACGCCCGGGGTCGACTCGGCGAGGGCCTGGTAGCGCTTGTAGCGCTCGGCGTTCTCGGCGTTCGGGACCGGGTAGTACGGATCCCCCTCGGCGCAGGGGTACTCGCGGACGACCGTGGTCCGTGCGTGCTCCTGGCCGGTGAGGTGCTTGAACTCGGTGACCCGGGTGAACTCGTAGTCGTTGGGATAGTTGACCGTGCCGACGGCCTGGTAGTTGGGCGTGTCGAGCGTCTCGAAGCGGAACTGGAGGGACCGGTACGGCAGCTTGCCGTACCGCTCGTCGAAGAAGGCGTCGATCGGCCCGGTGTAGATCATCTCCCGGAAGGGGAAGTAGGGCGCGACCTCGCGGTAGTCGGTATTGAGCAGCACGTGGATGTTGGGGTGGTCGAGCATCCGCTCGAACATCCGGGTGTAGCCGTGCCGGGGCATGACCTGGTAGGTGTCGGTGAAGTAGCGGTCGTCGCGATTGGTCCGGGTCGGAATCCGGGCGGTAACCGACGCGTCAAGCTCCGTGGGGTCCACCCCCCACTGCTTGCGGGTGTAGCCGCGGAAGAACTTGCGGTAGAGGTCTCGGCCGACCTTGCTGACGACCGCGTCCTCCGCCGTCACGACGCGCTCCATCGGCTCGGCGACCGAGGCGAGGAACTCCTCGAGCTCAAACGATGTCAGACTCAGGCCATAGAGCTTGTTGATCGTGTCAAGGTTGATCGGGATCGGCACGAGCTGGCCGTCGACGCTGGCGAGGACACGGTGCTCGTAGGGGCGCCAGTCGGTGAACTGGGAGAGGTACCCGTAGATCTCCGGGGAGTTGCAGTGGAAGATGTGAGGCCCGTACTTGTGGACGAGGATGCCCGCGTCGTCGTGGTGGTCGTAGGCGTTGCCGGCGATGTGCGATCGCTTCTCGACGACGAGCACTTTGAGGCCGTCCTGCGTCGCGAGCCGCTCGGCGAGCACGCTGCCGGCAAAGCCGGCGCCAACGATCATGTAGTCAAACACGGTGGTGTCCCATCTCCCTCGCCGTGGGGCGGGGGGTTTCGCCGCTACGTCCCGCTCCGGGCCGCGAGGGTCTCGACCATCAGAGTCGCCATGCCGTCGGCAATGGCGTCCCAGTCGTGCTCGAGGAGGTGGGCCCGCCCGGCCGCATGGCGCCGGCGCCGGTCGGCGATCGACTCGGCGAGCACGGCGTCAACGGCCGTCACGAACGCGGCCGGATCGGCGGCGACCCTGACCGCGTCGCCGTAGAGGCTGACGACGTCGGCGATCGGCGTCGAGACGACGGGCTTCTCGGCGGCGAGGTATTCGAGCGTCTTGGTCGGCGAGATCGAGCGGGTCGCCTCGTTGAGGGCGAACGGCAGGAGCGCCACATCGAACCCGGCGAGGAATCGGGGCAGGTCGGCGTATCGCTGCTGACCGAAGTAGGCGATGTTCGGTCGCCGCGGCAGGTCCGACTCGTCGATCTTGGCAAGGGGACCAACCAGCGCCAGGCTCCATTCCGACCGGGCGTCCGCCACCGCGGCGATCAGGTCGAAGTCGATCCGCTCGTCGAGCACCCCGTAGAACCCGAGGACCGGGCGGGGAAGGGCGGCCAGGACCGGTGGCGGGGTGAGACCGTCGGACGCCCGCGCGAAGTGCTGCGCCTCGACCCCCGAGGGGAAGCAGTGGACCGACGGGTGGCGATCACGCCGCGCCTCGTAGAGCGACGGTCCGCCGGCGAAGATCAGATCCGCTGTCTCATAGATGGCCGCTTCCTGGTCCCGCAGCACCTGAGGGGCTCTGCGGAAGCTGGCCAGATCGTCCATTGCGTCGAAGACGACCAGGGACGGCTCGATGCCGTCGGGCAGGGCCCCGAGGGCCATGGGGGTGTAGTACCAGACGATCGGTCCGCGCCCGGTCAAGGGCGTGCCATTCGCCCGATCCCGCCGGGCGTCCTCCTGGGCGAGCGCCAGGAGGCTCGGGGCGATCAGTCGCGTGGTGTCCGGGAGGGTGTCCTCGCTGAAGCCGCTCAGCAATCCGGGCGCGATCGGCAGGATCGGCGTCAGCACCGTGACGCCATTCTCGACCGTCACCTGGAGATCGGCCGCCGCGCCCTCTTCGAGGAGGAACATGGGCTCCTCGACCACCGTCACGGGGATGTCGCGGGCGAACCGCGAGAGCAGGTGCTGCGGGCGCTGGTAGACCCCGCTCCACCGCAGGTGGGAGAACACGATCATCGCCGGCACGCTCTGCGCCAGACGCGGCCCTGCCGGTCCCCGCGACGCTGTCTGTGACGTTATCTGTGACGCTGTCTGTGACGGTCCCTGTGAGGCTGAGGCTCGGTCGCTCACCGTTACCACGGCGTGTCGTCCCTTCCCCCTTCGGCGCGGCATCAGTCTCCCCGCCGAACGGATAGTGGCCCACTCAATCACCGTCGTCCGAACGGGCGAGCCAGAGACCACCAAGCGTCCCGTGCCCAGAAGGCACCGGCGGTCAGCGGTCACGGTTGCCTCGGGATCGTCGCGACGGTCGGATGCTAGGCGAATGGTGCGAGTCGGCTGTACCACGATCTGGCTCAGATCGTCGCGTCAGCCGGGACCATAGATGCAGGAGTTATGCCAACTCCCCGCGGCACCGGGATCGAACGGGGCGGTCCTCCCCCGTGCGACCGAACGTGGCCTTATCCATGCATAGGGGTGCCGAACGTCGTCCGCACCACAGTTCGCCCGCGGCACGCATCGCGGGGACACCGAAGAAGGACACCATCGTGCCTGGGACCCTCGACCAACTCCCCCCGCTCGAGATGTGGGGCGGCCTGGAGTGCACGGTCAACCGCGTCGGCGACCGTTTCCTCGATCAGATGGAACTCAACGGCCACGCGCACCGGTTCGACGATCTCGACCGGTTCGCGGACCTCGGCATCACCGCCATCCGCTACCCCGTGCTCTGGGAGCGGACGGCACCGAACCACCCGGACGACGCCGATTGGTCGTGGTCGGACCGTCGCCTCGCGCGACTCCGGCAGCGCGGGGTGCGGCCGATCGTCGGGCTGGTCCACCACGGGAGCGGGCCGAAGGGCACTGATCTCCTCGACCCGGCCTTCCCGACGTTGCTCGCCCGGTACGCGAGCGCGGTGGCCAAGCGCTATCCGTGGGTGACGGACTACACGCCCGTCAACGAGCCGCTGACGACGGCCCGCTTCAGCGCCCTCTACGGCCACTGGTACCCGCACCGGCGCGACGAGGGAGCGTTCTACCGGGCCGTCCTGACCCAGTGCCAGGGCATCGCCGCCGCGATGCGGGCGATCCGGGCGATCAACCCCGACGCCCGCCTGATCCAGACGGAAGACCTGGGCGAGGTCTTCGCCCGACCGGCCCTGGCGGCCCAGGCCGTCTACGAGAACGAGCGGCGCTGGCTCTCGCTCGACCTCCTGACCTGGCGGGTGGTCCCCGGTCATCGCCTGTGGGACCGCCTGCTCGCGGCGGGAATCACCGAGGGAGAGCTGCGGCACCTCGCCGACGAGCCCTGCCCGCCCGACGTGATCGGCATCAACCACTACCTGACCAGCGAGCGCCTGCTGGACGAGCGCGTCGAGCGCTACCCCGCCTGGTCTCATGGGAATGGGGCGCAGACCTACGCCGACATCGAGGCGGTGCGGGTCTGCGCGGACGGTCCCGGCGGCTGGGCCCGGCTGCTCCGCGCGGCCTGGAAGCGCTACGACCGCCCGATCGCGGCCACCGAAGTCCACCTCGGGTGCACCCGGGAGGAGCAACTGCGCTGGCTGGCCGAGGTGTGGTCCACGGCGAAGGCGCTGCGGGCCGAGGGGGCCGACGTCCGGGCGGTCACCGTCTGGTCGCTGCTCGGCGCGTTCGGGTGGAACCGGCTGGTCACCGAGGAGGGGGGCGACTACGAGCCGGGCGTGTTCGACCTACGGGCGCCGCACCCCCGACCCACCGCCATCGCCCACCTGGTGGAGAACCTCGCGGCGGGGAAGGAGCCGACGCACCCGGTGCTGGCCGTGCCGGGCTGGTGGCGGCGCCCGTCCCGTTTCCACTACCCCCCGGTCGACCGCTGGGGCGCCGACGTGACGCCGCCGGACGAGCCGGAACTGCCGGACGGCGCGCCGGCGATCCTGGTGGTGGGACCGCCCGCGCCGCTAGGCCACACGTTCGCCACGAACTGCGCCGTCCGCGCCATCCCCTGTGCCCGGCTCGACGTCCCGGCATCGACCGAGTGGCGGGCCGCCGTCCTGGACGCCATCGCCTCCCACCACCCCTGGGCGGTGGTGCTGACGGCGACGGCCGGCGTCCGGCCGGAGGACGCGTCGGCGGTGGCCAGCGCCTGCGCCGCCACG
>CADCWG010000263.1 GCA_902806335.1 uncultured Thermomicrobiales bacterium
CCGGCGATCCCGAGGACCTGGCGCTCACCTTCTGGGCCCTCATGCACGGGCTCGCGCTGCTCACCCTCGACCAACAGTGGCAAGAGACTTCGCGCCCAGCGCCTCCAGGCGCGAAGTCTCTCGCCGAGGAGGCGGCGGCGCTGCTCTACGACGGGATCTCCGGGCGCTCACCGGATCTTCGGGGCCCTACCGGCTTCTCAGATGGGCCTCAGCTCCCGCCGGCCTAGCGCCCGCTAGCCTAGCGTTTTTGTACCCAGAAACCGTGCGAAGCGGGAGCGGACCCCTGGTGGGACGATACGGGCAAAGGCTCCCGCTTCTCCTAGAGCACCTTGCAGCGTAGCCGGGCGGTAAGGCAAGATGCGCCCACGGACGCCTCCCCGTCGCGTACCCCGACATGCACGTGCTGGCCCGGTCAGGGAGAAGTCGGCATCGATGACTCCAATCGAGGTCGTGTGGCTGTGTGATTCGGTAAGGATCAGTACCTGCCGCCGGCTTCGACGCTAGCGATGACGGCATCGATCCGCTTTCGGGCGTCGTCGTGGTCGACGACGTTTACGGGGGGCTCGCCCTTCATCGCCGCCCACGGGACGAGCACGTCGAAGTCGAGGTCGGCGATCAGCCGGAGGCTGTCGAGCGACGCGGCGCGGTCACTGCTGCCCAGCACGACGGCCTTCCATTGACCGTACTCGACCCAAAGAAAGTCGCCGGTGAACAGGAAGCGGTGCCTGCCGCTGTCCCAGAGGTACGAGGTCGTGCCGGGTGTGTGACCGGGGGTGGGGATGACTTCGAGGTCGTCGTCGATCATTTGCCGGCGGGTGAAGGTGCCAGAGACCGTAAGGCCTCCGGCGGTTTCCGCCCGGTCGCGCTCGTGTACGGACACCGGCACGTCCAGCCGAGGGGGACCGTACATCGCCTCGTGGCCATGGTTGATCAGGAGATGGGTCGCGTCGCCGAGGGCATGGATCTCGCTCGCTGCCTCGCTCAGACCGGGGGAGTTGTAGACGATCACGTTGCCCTTGGGGCGCTCGAGGACAAACGACCTGACCTGCGCGTTCGCCAAAAAAGGCAACCCGGCGGGCGGCGTTGCGCGCAGCCCTTCGATCGGAGTATCCAGGCCTGCCGAACGTCTATTGAACAAAGTCGTGTCCTCCTATTTCGTGGAACGCTGGAGC
The DNA here is from genome assembly GCA_902806335.1 of uncultured Thermomicrobiales bacterium. GTDB lineage: Bacteria > Chloroflexota > Chloroflexia > Thermomicrobiales > UBA6265 > CADCWG01. Next base: position 1,173 of record CADCWG010000263.1, read on the forward strand.
CGGAACTCGGACGTCGCCGGATCGCACGCTACCCCGCGGATGCTGCGTTTGCCTCGGTCGCGAAGTTGGGATCTTCGTCGAGGGCCGAGATCAGGCCGGGCCGGGTCGGCGCCCAGCCGAGCGTGTCGCGGGTGATCTCGCTCGAGGTGGGGTTGTCGAGGCCGACGAACATGCTCAGGTGGCCGAAGTGTCGCCCGGCGTCTTCTTCGGCGATGGAAGCGACAGGAACGCCGAGCCGGCGCCCGATCGCCGCGGCGATGTCGCGCAGGGCGATGCCTTCCTCGGCGACGGCGTGCAACCGGGATCCCGCAGGCGCGGATTCGAGCGCCAGGCGATAGAGACGGCCGACGTCGCGCGCGTCGGCGGACGGCCAGCGGTTGTTCCCGTCGCCCGGGTAGCCGGCGAACCCAGCCGCGCGGGCTATCTCGATCAGGCCGGAGACGAAGCCGTAAACACCGCTGCTGTGCACCGTCGGCGGCAATCGGACGACCGAAGACCGTACCCCCCGCTCGGCGAGCGCGATAGCGGCGTTCTCGGCGTCGATCCGCGGACCACCGGGCCTCACGTCGTGCTCCGTGAGCCGCCCTTGGGAACCGACGAGGATCAGCGCGCCGGTCGCGTTCGTCCCGACGAATGCTTTGTCTGACCCCTCGAGCGCAGCGCCCATCGCCTCGACCGCCCGCAGGTCCGCGTCGATGGCGCCGGCAAAGTCGCCCGAGTGTTGCTCCTCGTGCTTGAACGCGAGGTGGACGATGCCGTCGGCCTCGCGGGCCGCCGCGCCCAGGCCATCGAGGTCGTCCAGATCGCCCCGTCGCACGTCGGCGCCGAGCGACCGTACAGTGGCCGCCGCGCGATCCGAGCGGGCCAGCCCGGTGACGGCGTGACCGGCGGACAGCAACTCGGGGATGACCGCAGAAGCGATGTGCCCGGAGGCACCGGTGACAAATACGCGCATGGCTAGAACCTCCTGGGTGACATCGCCGGAGCGACGAGCCTTATCAGTGACTGCGCTTTCTGCAATCAGTATAGCATCATTGATTTCAGTTTGTGCAATCAACGTCCAGTATAATCCTGATGATGCCTAGATGGGAACCGGATGGGGTGGGCCGACTGCAAGCCGCCGCCTTCGAACTCTTCGCCGAGCAAGGGTTCGAGCGCACGACGGTCGCCGAGATCTCCCGGCGGGCGGGGCTCACCCAGCGAACGTTCTTCAACCACTTCGCCGACAAGCGGGAGGTGCTCTTCGGCCTGGGCTCGGAATTCCAGCGAGAGATCGTCCGCGAGCTCGTTGCCTGCGCCGGCACGTTGCCGCCGCTAGACGCTGTCGTGCGCGCCCTGCAGGCCGCTTCCGACGCTATGTTCGAGGAACGCCGCGCCGTGGTGAAGCGCCGCTACGAGATCATCGCCGCCAACCCAGAGCTGCAGGAGCGCGAACTCAGAAAGCAGGCCGAGCTCACCGACGCCATCGCTGCCGCGCTCCGCGGGCGAGGTCTCGACCCCGAAACCGCGCTCCTCACGGCCAGCGCCGGCATGCTCGTGCAGCAGACGGCGGTACGAAGATGGACGCAGCCAGCCGAGAGCCGACCCCTACGGGAGCTTCTGTCCGACGCGCTGCACTCGCTACGCACGATCGCGGCCCATGCGACCGATCAGTGGGTCGCCTCCCCAGAGACCTGACCAGCGCGATTACCGGCCGCCCACACCGAGATCCGCCGTCTTGTCCGCCGGACTCCTGTTTCGTTCGCGAGGACGTAGAGCGCCCCGTCCGAAACAACGGCGGCAGATTCGCCACCCGGGTAGTCGGGTAGCAGGCATGGATAGTACGACGGTGAGGAGTGATCACGAAGTGTCGCCCTCAATGCCGGTGCCGGTCAGAGCCGGGTGCTGCAAGGCGCGGGCGCCTCGGCGATCCCGGCACTCGCCTTCGCCTCCGT
>CADCWG010000264.1 GCA_902806335.1 uncultured Thermomicrobiales bacterium
TCGGTCGCCGCCCGTCGGACGCGGTACCGCACGGCGCGCTGGGGGCGGACCGACACGGTCGTCTCCGGGACCGCGGGGGTCGTGCTCGTCGCGACGCTGCTGGCGCTGCGGCTGGACCCGGCAGCCCTGCGCTGGGAGCCGTACCCCGGCCTCGGTTGGCCGCGCGCCGACCTCCCGCTGCTGGCGGCGCTGGCTCTCCTGCTCGCGCCGGCGTTCCTGGCCCCGCCCGGCATCGGCGCCAGGTGCCCGGCGACCACCGCGGCGCCGGGCCGGACCGTGTCCGTCGGGGTGGCTCTCGAAGAGCTTCGAGGCGGCGGCGCTGACCGCCAATCTCGGGGCGGCGGCGAGCCTTCCAGCGCGCGGGACAGACCGTCCGCGGCGGACGCGATGAGGGGGGGGAAGGCGGGCCCGAGGCGCCCCGATGCGGGCCGACAGCACGCCGCGGTCCGAACGGGCGAGGTGGATCTCCGGCGCGGGGGCGTCCCCTCGGCGGGTCCGACGCTGCGGACGGTCGCGGCGCTCCCGCCGTCCGACTGGCGGACGGGTGAGCCGGGGTCGGCTTCCGCGGGGCGGGGTCCGGCGACCATCGCGCTGGTCTCACCGTGGCTCGCGCCCACGCGACTCGGCGGCGGCGTCACTGGTGGCGGCTTGGGCGCCGGCCAGGCCGGTCCGGCCGGCGGCCAATCGGGCGAGGACGCGACGCTCGTGGTCGCGACCGCCGGCGGCCGGGCGGACGCGGTGGCGGTGCCGGCCGGGTGAGCGGATGGCCCGACCCGGCACCGGGCGAGATCGACCTCGCGGGCGTCAGCTATCAGTACCCGGAGGGGGATCGGCCCGCCCTCCTGGGGGTCGACTGGCACGTCGCCGAGGGCGAGTTCATCGTCGTCGCCGGCCCGTCGGGGAGCGGCAAGAGCACGCTGCTGCGGTGCCTGAACGGGCTGGTGCCCCACTTCTCCGGCGGGCGCTTCGGGGGCGTCGTCAAAGTCGCCGGGCTCGACACCCGGGACCATGGCCCCCGCGAGTTGAGCCACCGGGTCGGCTTCGTCTTCCAGGACCCCGAGGCCCAGCTGGTCACGCCGCGGGTCGCCGACGAGCTCGCGTTCGGGATGGAGCAGCTCGGCGTCGCGCCGACGGCGATGCGGGTTCGGGTCGAGGAGGTGCTCGACCTGCTCGGGATCGCCGCGCTGCGCGACCGGGACGTGGCGACCCTCTCGGGCGGGGAGCGGCAGCGGGTCGCGGTGGCCGCGGCGCTCGCGGTGCGCCCCGCCGTCCTCGTCCTCGACGAGCCGACCAGCCAGCTCGATCCCTGGGCGGCGGAGGATGTCCTTGCCGCGCTCGGACGGCTCAACGACGACCTGGGACTGACCGTGGTCCTCGCCGAGCACCGGCTCGCCCGCGTCGCCGCCCGCGCCGACCGGCTGCGCTTCCTGCCCGGTCCCCCGGACGCGGTGCCGCTGGACGGCCCGCCGGCCCAGGTCCTGGCGGCGATGCCGCCGTCACTGGTGCCGCCGCTCGTCGCGCTCGGCCTCGCCCTCGGGTGGCGACCGCCGCCACTGACGGTCCGCGCCGGACGGCTGGCCGCGCGACGCGACGGGCGGCGACCGGTCCCGCCGCCGGTCTCGACGACGCCCGGCGGACCGGCGCTGCTGTCCGTTCAGAGGCTCACGGTCGGACACGGTCGGGCGACCGTGCTCCGCGGGGTCGACTTGGAGGTCAGGCCGGGAGAGCTGGTGGCCCTGATGGGCCGCAACGGCAGCGGCAAGACGACGCTGCTGCGGACGGTCGCGGGCTTCCACCCCCTTGCCGGCGGGCGGCTGCGCCTCGACGGCCGGGACGCGGCCGGGCTGGACGCGGCCGCGCGGGCCCAGGAGGTCGGCGTCGGCTACGTGCCGCAGCACCCGGGCGCGCTGCTCTTCGCCGAGACGCTGGGCGATGAGCTCGCGTTCACCCTCCGCCAGCTCGGCGGCGCGAACGCTCGGTCATCCACTCGGGTCGACCCCGAGTCGCTGCTCGGGCGGCTCGGGTTGGCGCACGCCGCCGGGCGCGACCCGCGAGACTTGAGCGGCGGCGAGCGGGAGCGGGCGGCGCTGGCGGCGGTCCTGGTCGGCGGCCCGCGGCTGCTCCTCCTCGACGAGCCGACGCGGGGGATGGATGAGGCGCGCAAGCGGGCGCTCGGCGACCTGCTGGGCGAGCTGCGGGAGGAGGGGGCGGCCGTGATGCTGGCCACCCACGATGTCGAGCTCGTCGCGCGGGTCGCGACCCGGGCGGTGCTGCTCGGCGACGGCGGGATCGTCGCCGACGGGTCGCCCCGCGCGGTGCTCGGAGGGTCGCTGACCTTCGCCCCACAGGTCAACCGCGTCTACGGTGGCCCGTTCCTGACGCCCGACGACGTCCTCTCGGGGCTGGGGCTCCCGGACACGACCGCGGGCGGCGGCGGGTAGGCGCCGCCGTCGGTTCACGGCCCTTTGCGGAGTCCGGCCGTGCGCCGGTGGTATTGGGGAGGCTGGCGGTGTCCGGGCCCGCCCGGGGGAAGCCCCGGGCGGTGACGCGACGTGGCGAGCGCTCGCGTTCGTTTGGCCGTCGCTCCGCCCGGGATCTCTCCGGTCGGGACACCCAGGGGAAGGCGGATGCCGGCGAGGTCATGGCCCGACGGGTGAACCGTCCGTACCCGCGTTCGCCTGGGACCGGATCGGTCTTCGGCGGAGCGGTGTCGAGCGGAGCCGTCTCGCCGCGCCCCCCACCGCGCATTGCCCCCAGGACGACCAGCGGGGCCGGCCGATGGGCCGCCGGGCCGTCGGGGCGCGCGGGTTCACGCGGCGAGTGGCTCGTCGGGCTCGGCGAATCGGGACCGTCGCGCCCTCGGCGGTGCCTGGGGCGCCCGGTCCCTGGTGGGAATGCCGGGCGGACCGACGACCGGCCCAACGAGGGCGGCGGGCACCATCAGGAGCAGGAACAGGACGATGGCGATGGCCACGATGACGGTGTCCATGGGGCGGGACCTCTCGGGAGCGGCTGGCGCCCACGGCGCGGCGGGCTGTGCGGGTTCCATAGGCGGAGCGCCTGCCGATCGAACCCGGCCCGCGCCCCGTTGACCCCGATCTCATCCTGACCATAGGGGTGAAATGTGACGGCCGTCCCACGGTCCTGTGACCGAATAGTCAGGATCCGGCACGGAGCAAGGATCCCTCCAGGCGGGGTCCGACCTTGCGCGCCATGCGGCGACGAACCGCTGGCGGGGATGGGGGCAGGACGGGGACGGGGAGCGGTCGCCGGCCGCCACCACGTTGGCGGGCGCTAACCGCACCGGTCACCGCCGTGGCGCGGAGCGCGGCTCCCGGGGGCAGAGACCAAACCTGGGCGTGGATGCCCCGTCGGGGACGGCGTCGGGTGCCGTCGTCGCCCAGCGGGTGCCGCCAGTGTCTTGCCGCCGGCCACTCGCCCTGACCTTGGCCGGTGGCCGGCAGTTACCCGAGGGGCCCTCTACCGGCGCATGGACCGACACGGCGCTGTGGCAGGCCGGGTGATCCGCAATCCGGGTGGTCGCCGCGCGCTTCGCCCGGCGGGTCCATGGCCGGCTCCAGCCGGCTTCGTGCCCGAGCCGCTGACTCGAGGCTCCGCGCGGGCGGGCCTGGCCGTCCCCGCTCCCTCGCTCCCCCCAGGGATCACCCGGATCCGGTGAGAGACACGGTGGGAATTATACGGAATCCGGGTGATCACCCGGGCTTCGGCCGGCCGGTCCGCAGCCGGCTTTAGCCGGCTCTGTTCCTGAGCCCGGGGCTTGCCCCGGGCGAGCCCGGTCAGCGCCCGCCTCCGATACCACTACCGTACACCCGGATGCCGTATTGGCGCCGCCAGGTCATCGGGCCCGACGGTTGGGAGGGTACCCGGGCGCGCGGAGCGACGGTCGGAGACGCTCCGGCCCCGGCGCCGGGTGCGGGGACGGGACACCCGTGGCGCGCCGTCAGCGAGGGGTGGATGTCCCGCCGGCCCCGGCGTGAGCCGAGCGCTCCCGGAGGAAGGCGTCCAGGTCCTCGGCGGCCATCGGCGCGGCGAACAGGTGGCCCTGGCCCAGATTGCAGCCCATGCGCCGCAGCTCGGCGAGTTGCGCGGCGGTCTCGATCCCCTCCGCAACCACGCCGAGCCCGAGCGCCTCGGCGACCCCCACCACGGCGGCGACGATGGCGGCGTCCTCCCGCCGCTGGCCGAGCCCGGCGACGAACGACCCGTCAACTTTTAGCTCGTCCATGGGGACGCGCCGGAGGGTGTTCAACGAGGCGTAGGCCGTCCCGAAATCGTCGATCGCCAGCCGCACTCCCTGGTCCTTCAGCGCCCTGAGCGCGCTGGCCGCCGCCTCGGTCAGCGCGGCACTCTCCGTGACCTCGAGCGTCAGGTCTCCGGGGCGGAGAGCGGACGCCCGCAGCGCCCGGGCGACGTCCTCGGGCAGGCTGGGGTGCCGCAACTGGAGCGCGGAGATGTTGACGCCGACCCGGAGGGGCGGCTCGGCCGGGTATCGCTCCTGCCACGCGCGCACCTGGCCGACGGCCTCGTTCAACACCCAGGAGCCCAACGGCAGGATCAGCCCGGTCTCCTCGGCGAGCGGGATGAAGTCGCCCGGGGCCAGCAGGCCCCGCTGCGGGTGCCGCCACCTGACGAGCGCCTCGACCCCGACGACGGCGCCGGTCGCCAGGTCCACCTGCGGCTGGTACTCGACCCGGAATTCGCCTTCCCTGAGGGCGCGGCGCAGCTCGTTCTCGCGTCCCAATCGCTCCAGTGCCGGCTCGTCCATGCTCTGGTCGAAGACCGCGACGCTCCCCTTGCCGGCGGCCTTGGCCCGGTAGAGCGCCACATCCGCCGCGCGCAGGACGTCGTCCGGAGCGGACTGCCGCGACGAGCCGACGGCGACGCCGGCGCTGGCGGCGACCATCGCCTGGTGGCCGTTCAGCAAGAAGGGCGGGGTCAGCCCGGCCAGAAAGCGGTGCCCCGCCCTCGCGGCCTCGTCCTCGCTGGCCACGCCCGCCAGGAGCACGGCGAACTCGTCGCCGCCCATGCGCGCCACCGTCTCCCCCGGCCCGGCCGCGGACGCGAGGCGTTCCGCCGCCGCGGCGAGGAGCCGGTCGCCGGCGGCGTGGCCGAGGCCGTCGTTGATGACCTTGAAGCCGTCCAGGTCCAGGAGCAGAACGCCCGTCGTCGCCGTCGGTCCGCGCGCCGGGTCCAGCGCCCCGACGAGGCGCTCCATGAAGAACGCCCGGTTGGGCAGCCCCGTCAGCGGGTCGTGGTAGGCAAGGTACTCGAGCCGTTCCTGCGCCTGCCGCCGCTCGGTGACGTCGCGGGAGTTGACGACGACGCCGGCGACGCTGGGGTCGTCGAGGAGGTTGGTTCCGGTGGCCTCCAGCCAGCGCCACGACCCGTCTCGGTGGAGGAAACGGAAGTCGGCCGGCACGTTGACCCCGGGGTTGGCCAGGCACGCCGCGAAGAGCGCATCGACCCGGGGCCGGTCGTCGGGGTGGACCAACGCCAGCGCGTTCTCGCCCTCCAGCTCCTCCGGGGAGTAGCCGAGGACCCACGCGATCGCGGGACTCTCGTAGCAGGCGTTGCCGTTGGCGTCGAGGATGGAGATGAGGTCGGGCGCGTTCCGAATGAGGGCAGCGAAGCGAGCCTCACTCGCGCGCACCTCGCTGTGGAGGCGCGCCCGGCCGATCGCGACGTCGACGTGCTGGGCGACGGCCGACATCAGCCGCAGGTCGTCCTCGGCGAGGACGCGGTCGCCGCGGCTCTCCAGGTTCAAGGCTCCGACCACCCGTCCCCGGTCCCGCAGCGGAACGCAGACCTCGGAGACGACGTCGTGGACGGCGGCCAGGAAATCCGGGTCGCGTCGCCCGTCCGGGAGGAGGACCGACTCCCCGGTGCGGGCGACCCGGCCCATCACGCCGTCCGCGACGGGCACCCGCTCGATGACCCGCTCGTAGCCCACCTGATGCTGAAGCACGAGCACCTCGTCCTCGAGCAGGTAGAGGCTGACGAGGGAGTAGCCGAATGCCGCGGCGGTCGCCTCGACGGCGGTGCGGAGGAGCGGAGGGAGGTCGAGCTCGCGGGCGAGGGCGGATCGAACCCGGTCCAGCAGGGCCAGTTCCTGCGCCTGGCGCTGGGACGTCGCCGCGAACTCGCGGGCCAGCCGCTCACTCTCCCGCAGTGCCGCCTCCGCCGCCTTGCTGGCGGTGATGTCGCGGGCGTTGACCACGATCCCGCCGACCGCTGGCTCGGCGAGCAGGTTGGCGGCAGTCACCGCCAGGTCGCGGTAGGTCCCGTCGCGGTGCCGATGGCGGACCTCGGCCGCGACGATCCGCCGCGGATCAGCGACCAGCGCGGCGAGTGCCCCCTCCACCTTGGCGACGTCATCCGGGTGAACCAGCGCGAGGGCGTTCGTGCCCGCCAGTGACTCGGGGGTGTAGCCCAGCACCGCCTCGACGGCGGGGCTCTCGTAGAGCAGCGTGCCGTCGGCGCCGAGGAGGAGGATGACCTCCGAGGCGTGCTGGACCAGGGCACGGAAACGCGCCTCGTTCCGGCGCAGCGCCTCCTCGGCGCGTCGTCGGTCGGTCACGTCCAGGGCCAGCCCAACCGACCCAACGACCCGACCATCGTCGGCCCGTAACGGCTCGATGTGGACGTCGAAGACGCGACCCGCTCGAGCCCGTTCGAAACGGACGGACTCCCCGCGCAGGGCCCGGAGGTGTGCCGCTACCGTGGGGACCTCGGGGTCGTCAGTCCGAATGACGTCGAACAGGCCTTGTCCGACGACCTCGCCCGGGCGGAGCCCCACGCTGGTGAGTGCTGCGCCCGACGAGGACGTGATCCGCAGGTCGGTGTCGGTCGACCAGAGGACAGCGGGCACCTGCTCGGCGACGAGACGAAGCCATTCCGGCGATACCGCCGAAACCTCCTCCCGTCGGTCGCGCGGCGGCGCCTCGCCCATTGCCCCGTGCCCCCTCGTTGCGGTCCCGAGCCGATCGCGGCGACGCCGCGCGCCCCCACCGGTCCGACCCGACGGGGCAGGTGGGGCGGCCGGGCGTTGCCGGCCGTCCAGACGGCCGCGTCATTATGGCGGGTCAAGGCCCTTCCGTGCCCCTTTTGGCGTCCCTCCGGCGGTGCGTCCACTCCGGTCGACGGCGCGCCATCCTGAGGGGGAGAAGGACCGGATCAGCACCGGACGGGGCCCCGGTGCGCGGTCTCCTCACGGCGGGCCGCGCCTCGTTCCGGCCGAGGCGGGCGACTGGGCGATAGCCGGAGACCCGACGCCCGCCTCAGCCCGAGTCGGGCCCAGAGTCGGCCGCGTGCCGGGACAAGTCTGCGCTCGGTGGAGGTGACCGGGCCGGCCACGTTGGGCCCACGGACCGGGCGCGTGACCTCTTGGCCCGTCCGCGGGACGGGGATGCCCGCATCCCAAGCGTGCCCTCGATGGGGAGCGCCTGCCGAGCGGGGAGAGTGGATCGCGACCAGGGCCCGTCCGTCCGTCGCCGCGCCGGGAAGCGGCCGGCGCAGCACGTCCCCGTTCGGCGTCGTCGTCGGGCAAGGGCCGATGCCGGAGAGGGATGGGGCACCCGTTTTCCGACCCGACTCGCCGCCCCGACGCCACCGCCAACCCGGTGGAGTCACTCGCCTGCCGGGGCCTCGGGGTGCAGGGGTGCTGGCAAGGCTGGCGGAGCCAGGGCATGCCCGCGCGCACCTGCCTCAGTAAGCATCCTGGGTCACGGGGCGAGACCGTGTTTCAGGCTCTATGGAAGGGTTTTCTCCGGACCGGCCGCCGCTCCCCGGGAACGACGGCGCGTTCGCCGGCGATGCGGGGACGGGGGGTGCCGGCTCCGGGCCGCTTGCGCCGAAGTGGCCCATCCCCGGGCCGCTCGGGGCCTCGACACCCCCGCGTGACCCGGCTTCACCTCCTCGAGTCGATAACGGGCTAGAGACCGATGCGCCGAATCAGGCGGTCTCGCCGGTTGGCGTCGGCCTTCCTGCCTTGCCGGGGTCGGCCGCCGATTCCAACACGCCGACCGCCTGGAACCACGCCGGCTCCGACTCGGGGTTGCTCAGGATCCGCATCCCGAGCTTGCGCATCACTGCCAGCGACCGGGCGTTGTCGAACTCCGTCGTCGCCACGAGGCGCCCGAGGCGGAACTGGGTGGTGGCGTGGGTGACGAGAGCCCCTGCCGCCTCCGTCGCGTAGCCCTGGCCCTGGTGCCGCGGGTCGACGGCCCAGAAGAGCCCGACCTCCAGGAACCAGAACCGCGAGCCCCGGTTGGCGGGGAAGCCGGGGAGCTGGCCGAAGGGGCCAAGCGCCGGAACGAGGCCGACGCTGCCGACCAGGCGGCCGTCCGCCTTTCGGACCACGGCACGGTCGCCGAGAGGGGGCTGCATCAGCTCGGCCAGCGCCGCCTCGTTGGCCACCGCCCAGCGCAGCCAGCGCTCCCGGGTCGGGAGCTGTCCCGGCTGCTCGGCGGGCGGGACAGCCCATGCGTCGGAGAGGACCCGGTGCGCCTCCGCCAGGTCATCGAGCGCGAACGGGCGGATCACCAGGCGATCGGTCTCCAGCGTGGGGAGCGAGGTCGTCATGGGGCTCACCTCCTGACGCGACGTGGGGCGGGACGACCGCCAGCGGATCCCTCAGGAGGCGTTCTACGCATTGCGACCGAGCGTCCCGTCCCCTGTGCGGGTGGTCAGGCCACGATGCGGCCGCGCGTGAGAGCCGGCTGGGCGCCGGGTCACACCGCCAGACCGTCTCGGCGGAACGGCGTCGGACCAACTGGCGCCGAGGAGGATCGGCGCCGGTGCTGTCCCCGGAGTGGACCTGAACTCGCCTCGCACGGTGGCGGGGGCGGTTGGTCAGGCGGAGACCGCCCTGTCGGTGACCAGCAGGGTGACGGCCAGGGCGTCGGCGGTCGGGTCGCCGTTCGGGGACACGGCGCTGATCCGGGCGAGGACGTTGCCGAGCAGCAGGTAGACGGTCGCCTCCATGCCGGGGCCGCTCGGCGCAGGCCCCTGGAGCAGGACGGCGCCGTCGCCGAGCTCGTAGCTGCCAACCACCCGCAGGCCGATCGCCTCCGCGCGACCCTCGGCGTAGTAGACGAGCCCGGCTTCGGCTCCCTCGGCGCTCCCGAAGAGGTGGAGACTGACCTCCATCGAGGTCGCGCTGCCGGCGTAGCCGGTGGCTCCCGCGGGGATCGCGAAGTACCGGTAGACGTTTACCCGGAAGTCGTGGTCGGCGAGGAACGTCGCCGCTTCCCCGGGGCGGAGGAAGGTGGCCGCGATCTCGGCCTCGGATCGCGTCCCCTCGTCGGTGACGACCGACCCCGCCGGCATCTCCCGCAGCATCGGCAGCAGGCTGTCCACGGTGCCAGGATCCGCCGGGGACGGGCCGCCCGCCGGGCCGGTGATACCCCTGGCGGTGGCGACGGCATCGGCGGTCGGGTCGCCTGAAGGGGCGACCGCGCTGATCCGGATCAGATAAGCACCGTTTCGCAGGTAGATCGTCACCTCGTCGCCGACGTCGCGGGCGCCCCCGATCGCCAGCAGTTCGTCGCCGACCCGGGCGATCGGGAGCGGGCTCAGCCCGAGCATCCGAGCGCGCCCCGCGGCGTAGTAGGACATCGCCTCCGTCGCCCCCGACTCGCTCGCGAAGAGGTGGAAACTGACCTCGAGCGACGTGGTGCCGTTGGCCGTGGCGCCGGCGAAGTTGAAGTAGGCGTTGCCCTCCCAACCCCAGCCGGCGAGCAGCGCCGCGGCGTCATCCGGCGCCGGGAACCCGGCGGCGATCTCGTCCAGGCCACGCGCCCCCCGCTCGACCTCGACCAGCCCGGCCGGCACGTACGGCGACGCCGCCGACTGGGCGCCAATGGCGGCGGTCCCGAGCAGCGCCGTGGCGAGCGCCAAAGCCAGCGCGATCGCAATGGAGACGGAGCGGGGTGGGAGCATGGCGAAGCCCTCCGGACACGCGAGACGGAGACGAAGGATGGTCCTATTCAAGCACGGTCGGCGCGGAAATCAATCGGGCGGGGCGGACGTGGTGAGGCACCACAGAGTAGGGTAGGACTGGTCCGGGGCGGTCCGGGGCGGGAGAAGACGCCGCGTCCGTCCCCTGGGGCGGTCTGTCCCGGGCGTGGCGACCCGTCTGCTCCTGTCTCTCCGGGGTGGGCTGCCGCACGGACGGCGAGGATCGGAGGCTGCTCGGCACCACGAGGCGCGATCTCGCGCCCCGGACATCGCGGGCCGCGGCGCTGCCACGATGACCTGGTTCTCTCCCGCCACGCCGGAGCGGCCCGACGGTCGGTCGGGTGTGCTCGACCCGGCCGCACCCAGGGCGGGATGGCCTTCGGCCCGTCCCGACCGCGGTGTGGCCGGTGCCGCCGAGGTCACGCTGAGCCGACGGCCTACGCTGGCCGGGGAGGGGTCCAGGACCAGATCCGGATCATCGGTGGTGGTCTAGGGGGCGCAAGCTCGGCCGGGCTCGACCAGGGCGGGCCCCGACGTGAGAGGCTTCGGGACGAGGCCGGCTGCGGGTCGGCCGGGCGACGCCCGAGCGAGCACCCGGAGACGGCATAAGCCTGGCGTGGGTGGGCGGCTGGCCCGCGTCTCGCACGTGACCCGGGGCTGGCAGGGGACGCGGCCGCGCCGGCCCCTGCCCAATGGGCAGACACGACCGCCGATCGGGCGTCGGGGCGACCCGGCCGGGCGTCGGAGGCGTCCGTCCTGGTGGGGATGGCCGGACGTCCCTGAGTATCCGTAGCGGGCGACGTATCTCCTCCTCCCCGTGCTGCGCGCCGCCCGCTTGGGGCGGGACCGGAGGGTCGGACCGGCGGGGGCCGGCACGTCGGCCGGAGCGGACCCTGGTCGTGCGCGGACGGCCGGGTGGGAGGCGGTGCCGTGCAGCGGCGGATCCATCTCGACACGGACTTCGGTGGGGACCCCGACGACGCCTGCGCGCTGGCGATGCTCCTGGGCTGGCCCGGCGTTGAGGTGGTCGGCATCACCACCGTCGCCGACCGCTGGGGGCTCCGGGCGGCCTACGTCGGCCACTGCCTGCGGCTGATCGGCCGGGTCGACATCCCCGTGGCCGCCGGTGCGGGGTCGTCGCTGACCACCGGTGCTGTCGCCGACCCGGTCGTCGGCGACGAGCGCCACTGGCCCGGCTCCCTCGTCCCCCGTCCCTCGCCGCCGGGCGCCGCCCTCGACCTGCTCGAACGCAGCCTCGGAGAGGGGGCAACCGTTGCCGCGATCGGCCCCTACACCAACCTTGCGCTGCTGGAAGTGGCACGGCCAGGGAGCCTGGGTGGGGCTCCGATCGTCGTGATGGGGGGCTGGGACAGGCCTCCGGCGGAGGGCCTGCCCCCATGGGGACCGGACATGGACTTCAACGTCCAGTGGGACACCCGCGCGGCCGAGATCGTCGCCGCCACCGCTGACCTGACACTGGCCACGCTCTCGGCCACGCTGGGTGCCCACCTCCGCGCCGCCGACCTGCCCCGCCTCCGGGCGTCCGGGCCGCTCGGCGCGCTCTTGGCAAGCCAGAGCGCCGCCCAGGCCGAGGACGCCGCGATGGCGGCGTTGGGTCGGGCCCACGCCCGCCTGCCGGACGACCTGGTCAACCTCCACTACGACCCCGTCGCCGTCGCGACGGCGGTCGGCTGGCCAGGGGTGGCCGTGGAGGAGGTTCGTCTTCGGCCGGTCCTGGAGGACGGGGTGCTGCGCTTCGACCACGATGCGGGCGGACGACCCGCCCGGGTCGTCGTCGGGGTGGACGGGCCAGGCTTCACCGAGACCTGGCTCTCGGCCGTCGAGGCGGCCCAGCGCCAGGACGGCCAGGCGACTGGGGCCCGGCGCTCCAGACGGTAGCCAGGGGGGATGATGCCAGGGGCCGATCGGGTGGGAGCCGGCCGTGACGACGACCGGTCGGGGCCGTGTTGCCCGAGGATGCCTCCTAGGGCGGCCACGGCAGTCGAGGGCGCGGGTCAGGAGCGGGCGATGCCGCGATGCCGGGACACCGGGACCGTGGTGGGATGGAGACGGGGCCGTCCTGGGCGACCGTGCCACCCGGTCGCGCTCCTGGTTGCCGATGCAGACGGACGACCGGGCGATGGCCGGCGAACCGGTCCCTGGCACCGTGGGCTGCGCCGCACAGCCAAGTCGTGCGGGGTCCGGGCAGTGGACGAGGTCCCGCTCGGCGGTGCTGCTGCTGGCGCGCGCCGGCTTCGGGCCCGACCCCGGGTCTCGGACTGGGACGAGCCTGGCCGTCCCCGGGTTCCCGGGTCCCCAACGACTCCAACAATCACCCGGACCCGGTCCGGAGGTGCCCAGGCTGGCTGGGCTCGGCTGGGGCAAGGGTCACAGCGTCCGTCTCGAGGCCAGCTCAGTCGAACAGCGACGCCTGGCCGTAGGCGTGGCGCTGGGCGACCCGCCAGTACTTCGCGAAGCGCGAGAGGTCGAGGTGCCCCCCGTAGGCCAGGAACGGCTCGACCGGGAGCACCTCGACCGGCACCGCGCGCTCGACCTCCTCGACGATCGACCGGAAGCGCGGGCTGGGGCTCCCGGCGGTGAGGACTCGTGTCGCGCCATGCTCGGCGGCGAAGGCGGCCACCTCGGCGGCGACGTCGCCCCGCCGGATCGTCACCGGCAGCTCCACCAGGGACTCGTAGATGAAGACGAGCCGCTTGAGGGAGAGGCGCCACTCCTCGACGAGCGCGTCGTCCCAGACCCAGATCGCCGGTGCCCCGGGCGCCCACCTGAGGGCCGGCCCACGGGGGCTCAGGCAGTCGCCGTGCACCCAGACGACAGCGTCGTGGGCGGGTTGCGAGGGGGACCGGTCGGCGCTGGGCATCGTCAGGCTCCTGTGGTCGCAAACGGCGGGCGACGAGCCGCGCTGCGGAGCCGCGCTGCGGAGCCGCGCTGCGGAGCCGCGCTGCGGAGCCGCGCTGCGGAGTCACGGGGCGTGGTTAGGATGTCGACCGGTGCCACGGCCCCGACCGGCCCGGGGGCGCGAGGGTGGTCGGGCGACGCTAGCGCGGGCGACGGTCATCCCTCCGACCACGATCCCGCCGCTCGGGGGCCTCGCGGCCGCGTCTGGTGGCGTCGGCCGGCTCGAGGCGGAAGAGGCGGCGGCTCAGCTCGTCGTAGGTGCCCTCGAAGTCGCAGCGACCGTAGAGGGGACAGGTCCGGCAGTAGGCCCCCTCGGTGTACTGCTCGAGGTTCTCGCGGTTGAAGACGTACGGCTTGTGGCCGAAGGTGCTCGCGACCCACTGCCAGGAGAGGTTGTTCGACGCGGGGTCGCCACAGAGCAGGTGCTCGAGGAACCAGGCGGCGCCGGCCTGCCACCGCACCCGGCGCCAGTGGACGAGGTAGGCGGCCAGCCAGAGCCGGGCGTGGTTATGGAGGTAGCCCGTCTCGCGCAGGTCGCGGACGAAGGCATCCATGCAGGGCAACCCAGTCGTGCCGGCGCGGACATCGTCGGGCAGTTCGGCGGCGTACGACCGGGCGTCATGGCCGGTCTTGAGCGGCTCGCGGTCGTCCCAGATGCCGTCGCCGATCCTGGCGTAGACCCGCGCGAAGTAGTCCCGCCAGGCGAGTTCCTGGACCAGCTTCGACGTGTCGCCGCGGCGGCGGACGGCGTTGATCGCGTGGTCGCGCACCTCGGCGAGGCTGAGCACGCCGTAGCGCAGGTAGGGACCGAGCCGGGTCACCCTGCCCGTCACGGTGTTGCGGGTGAGCGCGTAGGCGGCGGGGTCGACCGCGGCGAGCGTCGCCTCGGCGGCGGCCCGACCGCCGCGGGTCGGCGCGACGTGGCGATCCCGGGCGGCGGCCGCCGGGAAGAGGGCCGCCACATAGGCGATGAGGTCCTCCCGGTCGGCGAACTCGCGCCTGAGGTCGCGGTCCGGCAGCGGCGCGGGGGAGCCGGCGTCGGCCGAGGGGATGGTGTCAGCCGGGGGGGTGGCGTGCGACCGGGTCACCGGGCACCGTCCGCAGTGGCCACCGGGCCGGCGACGGCGGCGCGCCGGTCGCCCCGGCAGCGGTCGCTGCAGTAGCGGACCGCGTCCCAGTCTCGGGCCCATCGCTTCCGCCACGCGAACGGTCGGCCGCAGGCGGCGCAGACCTTGGTCGGTAGGTGCTCCTTCTTGACCCCGCGCATGCGGCCACAGCCCCCTATTCCTGGTCTGACAGCACGCGCCGGGATGATGCGGGCCGGCGCGTGCCCTATCGGACGACCGGTCGCCCCGATGCGGTCGCCGGCGGGGCCAGGACGCAAGAGCGGTGCACCAGGCGGGCCGTGTGTCGCGCGGGGATCACGATTCGGGGTCCCGGCGCCGGGGCGGCGGGGCGCCCATGCGATCGGCGGAGCCGAGCGGTGCGCCGGACCCTCTCCGCCGAGTGGGGTGAACGCGGGGACAGAGCCGTGCTGAGGAGCGGCCCGGTTCGGGACGACGAGCGGCCCCGTGCCCGGAGCGACCACGGCGGCGCGGTCCGCGCCCCTCCACGGCGGCCGGCTCAGCGCGTCTCGTCCTCGGCCGGCGACCCGGGCGGCGACCCGGCCGGCCAGAGCCGGTCCCGGTCGACGCGGAGCCGGCCGTCGGGGAGGACCTCGACGGGGGCGGGGTCGCTCAGGCCACCGAGGAAGGCGCCGTCGTCGCCCCGGCTGCGCCAGGCGAGAAAGACCGGGGTGCCGTCCGGCCCCGCCTCGACGATCCGGCCGGCGTAGAAGCTGCCGGGCGGATCGCCGACGAGCGGCTCGGGCGTCTCGAGGCGGTAGGGCCCTCCGAGGTGGTCACCGACCAGGTAGTGCGTCCCGCGCCAATCCGGCCCCCGGCCCCAGGGACCGCCGATGTCGGTGTGGGTGCAGAAGAGCAGGTAGCGGCGCCCCTCGAGGGTCACCGCCTGTGGCACTTCGAGGAAGAAGAGCATTCCCGCCTCGGCGACCGGCGGCAACTGTTCCCAGTGGAGGAGGTCGTTCGAGCGGGCGGCGCCGATCACCCCGGCGCGGCCGGCGGGACCGCGGTAGGTGGCGACCGCCTCATCGGCCGTGAAGAAGAGGTACCAGCCCCCCTGCTCGGGGTCCCGGGTGACCCAGGGGTCGCGGAACGCCTCCCAGCCGAACCAGAAGTCGGCGTCGTGGGCCGCCTCGTTGCCCGCGCGGGGGATCTGCTTGGCGTAGAAGCGCGGGTCGGCCTCGAGCAGCGGGTTGGCCGGGTGGCGCTCCCACCGCTCGAGCGCCGGGTCGGTGCTGGTGGCCAGGCCGATCCGCTGGGCGCGGTCGGCGTGGGAGATCGCGGTGTAGAAGAAGTAGTGGGTGCCGTCGCGCTCCACGATGCTGCCGGTCCAGATCGCGCGGTCGTCCCAGGCGCCGGCCGGCCCCGGCGCGAACGCGGTCGGTCGCGGTTCCCAGTGGACCAGGTCGTGGGAGACGGCGTGCCCGACGGTCGCGACCTTGTGCCGTTCCTCGGGGTGGGCAATGTCCCGTTGGGCCTGGAGGTGGAAGAGGTGGTACGGCTCCCCCGGCCGCTTGGGCGCGAGCCAGAAGTCCCACAGGTAGCGAGCGGCGGGCACGTAGACCAACGGGGAACCTCCAGGGGACGGGCGGCTCGGCGGGACTTCGCGGGGTTTGGCAGGAAGGCGGACCGATGCGGTGGCGGACTTCCCTGACCGATCTCGCTCCTGGCTGAAGGGCAGAGAGATTCGCGCGGCCCCGGCGCCTCGCCGGCCGGGACGAGCGACCCCTGTCGGCCGTCATGCACGCAGGGTTCGGTGGTCGTGCTAGGGGAGCTTATGGCCCACCGCCCCCACGATGGAGCACCCGTTGCCGTGGGTTCGGGTGTCGCTACCGGAAGAGGTCCGCCACCGCGATCCGGAGGCCGGGCAGGACGTCGCCGCCGTCGAGCGTGTCCCCTTCGGCAAGCACGCGGGCTGTCCGATCGGGCCCCCAGACGGTCACCGTCCTCCCGCGCGGCTCCACGACCCAGACCAACCGGACCCCCGCGGCGAGGTACGTGAGCACCTTGTCCTGGACGTCCCGGGCCGAGTCGGAGGGCGACACCACCTCCACCACCAGGTCCGGTGCGACCTCCGGGTAGCTGTCCAGATCAACGCCGGCGAGACGTTCGGATCGGACGACCGCGACATCGGGGGCAAAGAGGGTGTCGGGGTCCCTGCTGATCAGGAATCCGCAGTTGTCAAAGACCGTGCCCGCGTCCGTCCGCTCCGCCTCGTTGCCGAGCCAACGGATCACCCGGCTGGTGACTCGACCGTGGACCGGCTTGGTCGGTGGCACGCGGCGCATCTCCCCGCGGAACAGCTCGATGCGGTCGCCGTCGTCCGGGAGGGTAGCCAGGTCGTCGACGGTCAGGAGACGAGCGGCGGTAGCCATGGGCGACTCCTCGGCTTGCCCGGAGATCGGTCGCGCGAGATCCGCCGCCCCACTCTACAACCCCGGACACGGCGGGGCCGCGCGGCGGCCCCGCCGTCCCGCCGTCAGTACCCCAGCTTCTTGTCGACCACGTTGAGGAGGGGCTCGCCGGCCGCGAAGCGGAGCAGGTTGTCGCGCAGGATCTCGACGCAGCGGCGCTCCTTCTCGTCGGACGCGCCGGCGAGGTGGGGGGTCAGGATCAGCCGCGGCGCGTCCCAGAGCGGACTGTCCTCGGGCAGCGGCTCGACCTCGGTCACGTCGAGCGCCGCCCCGGCGAGGTGGCCGCGGCCCAGGGCGGCCGCCAGCGCGGCCTCGTCGACGATCCCGCCGCGGGAGACCACGATCAGGTAGCCGTTGGCCTTCATCGCGGCGATCTCGTCCGCGCCGATCATGCCCCGCGTCTCGGTCGTCAGCGGCGCGGCGACCACCACCACGTCGGAGGTCGCGAGCAGCTCCGGCAGGCGACTGGAGGGCCAGACCTCGTCCAGGTACGGCTGGCCGTCGACCGCCTGCGCGTCGACGGCGGCCAGCGTCAGGTCGAACGCGGTCGCCCGGTGGGCGATCGCCCGGCTGATCGCGCCGAAGCCGACCAAGCCCATCGTCAGTCCGCGGATCTCGCGGGCCGTCCGGTAGAGCGTCTGGCGGCTCCAGTACCGGCGGCGCTGCTGGTCGAGGCAGGCGGGGAGCTCGCGGGTCATCGCCAACAGCAGGCCGAAGACGTGCTCGGCGATCGACGGGCCGTGGGCACCCCGGGTGTTGGTGACGACGACGTCGCCCTCGACGATCGTCGGGACCTTGGCGATGAACTCCACGCCCGCGGCGGAGGACTGGATCCACCGCAGGTGCGGCGCGGCGGCCACCACCGCCGCGGAGGGCATCCCGTAGAGGACGTCGGCGTCGGCGACCGCCGCCAGCGTCTCCTCCGGGGTCCGCGCCCGGACCACGTCCAGGTCGGGCAGCAACCCGTCGATCAGACCGAAGTGGGCCTCTCCCTCGGCCGAGGCCAGGACCAGTTTCATGGTGACGTCTCTCCGTGGGTCACCGAGGGGACCGGGCGTCCCCCGGGTGGCGCGGGCCGACCGTGCGGCGACCCGCGCGGGCATCGGCTCCAGGCTCAAGCGCTGAGCGCGGCGGCTGCCGGACGCGGCAGTGCGAGGGCGGGGAGTGGGCCTCGCCGCCCCTCCCCGGACCCTCCGGTCGGCGCTCGACGTCGAGCGCCGCTGACATTTGCTGACGGGACTAGTACCGCACCGCCTCCGCACCCGCCGCGGCCGCGGCCCCCGTGGCGCCGGCCGGGCACCAGTCGAGCGTGGCCAGGTCGGCGCCGAGCCCACTGAGCATGTAGCGGAGTTCGCTCGCCATGGCCAGAAAGCGGAAGCCCTCACCGAGGCGCCGGTTGACGCCGGCGGCGTCCGAGCAGTGGATCCCCGGGGCGACGCCGTGCCGATCGCAGGCGAGCCGGATCCGCTCGATGGCCTCGACGAGCGGCGGGTCGTCGCTCTCGAGCGAGACCCCCAGGCCGCGGCCCATCGAGGCCGCCAGGTCGTTCGGGCCGATGAAGCAGGCGTCGACGCCCGGCACGCTCAGGATCTCGTCGGCCACCTCGACGCCGGCGATGTGCTCGATCTGGATCACGACGAGGATCTCCTCGTCGGCGCGCCGGTAGTACTCGCCGCCCCCGGCGGCGGCAAAGCTGAGCGCGGTCCGCCCGCCGCCGACGCTGCGCTCGCCGTTGGGCGGGTAGCGCGCGGCGGCGACCGCCCGCTCCGCCTCCTCGCGGGTCTTGACCATCGGCACCACGATGCCCCAGGCGCCGGCGTCGAGCGCCCGCTTGATGTGGGCGGGGTCGTTCCAGGGGACGCGAACCATCGGCGCCACCGGCGTGGCCGCCATCGCGGCGAACATCTGGGCCTGGGTGCGGACGTCGACCGGGCTGTGCTCGGCGTCGATGGTCAGCCAGTCGAAGCCGAGCCGAGCGACGAACTCGGCCGCCTCGGGGCTGGGCAGCGAGAGCCAGGTCCCGACCGATGCCTCGCCGGCCGCGAGACGGCGTCTGACGTGGTTGCCGCGCATGGGATCGCTCCTCCCGTGGTGGTCCGTGCCGCAGGGGCGCGATTGTATGCCGTTCGGCTGCCCTCCGCGCCTCGGCCCTCACGCGGGGCCGCTCGGCTTCCCCCGCTTCGCCTGCCGGGACCAGGGAGACGATCCTTGCCGCTCCGCCGCGGAGGGGGCTTGCGCTCGAGGTCCGGGCGCCCTAAGATCGGGTGCACATCCTCCCGTGCACAGATGTGCACCCGGCGGGAGGGGAGGACGGGCGGCGATGACCGATCCGGAGGCGGAGCTCATGGCGACGGCCGCCCGGCTCTACTACCTCGACGACCTCGACCAGCGCGAGGTCGCGGCGATCCTCGACGTCTCCCGCTCCAAGGTCTCCCGCCTGCTGACCGCCGCCCGCGCGCGGGGGATCGTCCAGATCTCGGTCACCCCCTTCGAGCCCCGCGACATCGCCCTCGAAGGGCGGCTCCGTGACCGGTTCGGTCTCCGCCACGCGGTGGTGGTCAGGGCCGGGGGGCGGGGCACGGCGAGCGTCCGGCGGACGATCGGCCACTTCGCCGCGCCGGTGGTCGCGGGGCTGATCCGGCCGGGGGCGGTCGTCGGTATCGCCGGCGGCCGCACTGTCGGTGAGCTGGTCGGCGCCCTGTCCCCGACCGACCGCGTCCCCGGCGTTCGCGTCGTCCAGCTGATGGGGCAGATCGACCCCACGGCCCGGATGGTCGACGCCGCGGAGCTCGGGAGGGCGATGGCGCAGCGCTTCGGCGGTCCCTTCCTCTCCCTCAACGCCCCGGCGTTCGCCCGCGACCGGGCCACCCGGGACACCTTCCTCGACCACGAGCACATCCGCCTCGTCTGGCGCGAGTTCGCCGCGCTCGACCTCGCGCTGGTCGGCCTCGGGTCCCTGGACGACTCGGTGTTCGCCGAGCGGGGGGTGCTCGACCGCGCGGACTACGCGCGGCTGCGCGAACTCGGCGCGGTCGGCGAGATCTGCGGCCGGTTCTTCGACCGCGACGGCCGGGAGTGCGCGAGCGAGTTCCGCGACCGGGTCCTCAGCATCGACCTCGACCGCCTCCGCGGGCGATCGGAGGTCGTCGCGGTGACCAACGGCGCGGCCCGGCGTGAGGTCACGCTGGCCGCGCTGCGCGGTGGCCTGGTGACCTCGATCGTCATCGACGACCTCGGCGCCGAGGCGCTGCTCGCCGCGGCCCCGGCGCGGGCCGCGGACCGGTTGC
>CADCWG010000265.1 GCA_902806335.1 uncultured Thermomicrobiales bacterium
ACCCGGTAGGTGGCCTCCGCCTCGTCCTTGACTGGCCGCGAGCCGCGCACGTCGTAGCTGTTCGCCGACGCGAACATCTCCCCGTCCTCGTTCCAGGCGAAGCCGATGACGTGGCGGAACCCCCAGGCGTACATCTCCAGCGTTCCCTCGGGGTCGTCCGGGTCGAAGGCGAGGATCGAGCTGCCGCACGGATCGGTGGCCTCGATCTTCTGGCCCGGCGTCGTCTCCGTGCCGAAGGGCACGAAGGCGCCGGTCCGCACCCTGTCGGCCGGGTCCTCGGTCCGGAAGTCGGGCGTCTCGAAGTTCTGGCCCGTGAGCACGATGTCCCGGCAGGCCGTGGCGCGGAGGTCGGGGCTCCGCTCGACGAAGGGGGCGTTGTCGAGGCCGACGACCGCCGAGTTGGCCGCGCCGCCGGAGGCGACGTACAGCCGCCCGTCCGGGCCGAGCCGGATCTCGTCGAGGCTGTGCTCGGACTGGGCGTCGATGACGCCGCTGAACACCCGCGTGACCCCGCCGTCGGGCGTCACGCGGGAGACGGCGCCCGTCCGATCCTGAGCGTCCCGGTGCGTGATGTAGAACGTCCCGTCGTGCCAGGTGGCCCCCACCACCGAGTCCGCGACGCCCTTTGCACTGAGGTCGACGACCTCAGACGCCTCCCCGTCCTCGACGCGCAGGATGCGGGCTGGCGGCGGCTCCTCCAGAAACTGGCCGCCCGCCTCCACCACGTACAGCCGATCCTGGTCGTCCCAGACGACGGACGTC
Source organism: uncultured Thermomicrobiales bacterium (assembly GCA_902806335.1). Classification (GTDB taxonomy): domain Bacteria; phylum Chloroflexota; class Chloroflexia; order Thermomicrobiales; family UBA6265; genus CADCWG01. The sequence continues at coordinate 763 of CADCWG010000265.1, forward strand.
GGGTAGGTAAGGCCGTCGACCACCCGTTCGATCTCGAACCCCTCCGGCAGCTCGACCAGCGGGAACCCGCCCCGCTGGGCCGCCGCCGGCCGCAGGAGAAGCGCCGGCGCCGGCAGGAGAGCGACGAGCATGAAGACCAAGACCGACGATTGCTTGCGTCGCATCGACCGTTCCTTTCTCAAAGCGCCTTGCTCTTTTCGACCACGGGCGACGGACGGCGGCACCATCCGTGGCGCCTTGCACCGCGCCCACCCGATCACGCCGCGACCAGGATTCCGGTCAGGTACATGACCGCGACGCCGGCCGTCACGCCGCCGAAGACGGTCCAGGTCATCGCCGGCTCGCCGGCCTTGCTCTGGCTGCGGACGATCAGGCGGCCGACCTCGTAGACCACCTGCAGGATGGCGCCGATGCCGACGGCGAAGAAGACCGTCGTCCAGAAGGGCGAGTAGGTGAACGCGCCGATCCAGGTGCCCAGGATCGCCGGGAGGCCGGCGAGCGCCGCCAGCGCCGCGAAGTGCGCGAGGCGGGGTCGTTCGCGCACGACCGGCGCGGCGATGCCGATGCCTTCCGTGACGTTGTGCAGCGTGAACCCGAGGATCAGGAAGACCCCGAGCGCGACCTCGCCGAGGGCGAAGGCGGCGCCGATGGCCAGCCCCTCCCCGAGGTTGTGGAGCCCGATGCCGCCCGCGACCCGGTAGGCGAGCGCCAGCCCGTCGTCGTGCCCCGGCTCGCCCCGGCCGCGCAGGGAGTTCCCGACGACCACGAGCAGGGCGGCCGTCAGCAGCGCGAGCAGCGGCACCAGGACCGGGGCGTCGAGGGACCCCGCCACCCCGAGGGCGATCTCCTGCGCCTCCCCCCACATGTCGACCGCGAGGAAGACCAGGAGGCCGACGGTCAGCGCGAGGACGAAGTTCGTCCCCCGCCGCCCGAGGCGACGCAGCGTCGGGTACCAGAGCAGGCCGAGCGCGACCGGCACGACGCCGACGTAGAGCCCGACCAGCGCGAACCGGAGCACGCTCTCCCGATCGGCGCGCGGGCTCTCCATCGCGACCGGGATCTCCGCCTCGAAGACGACGCCCGTCGCGCTCACCAGCGCGATCCCGTGCGCCTCGTCCTGCACCCAGGGGTACGGGACGGTGATGGTCGCGGAGTCCCGCCGCTCCAGGGTCGGGCCGGGCTCGATCTCGTACTGCCAATACGCCTCGTCGACCAGCACCTGGGCGACGGTGACCGGGTCCGGACCGTCGTTGACGACCGTCAATTCGATCATGCCCGGCTCGGGCAGCCGAACCCGCTGGACGTTCAAGGTCTCGATCGGGGGCACCGCGCGCTCGCCGAGCCCGGCGTCGGTGGCGACGATCAGCGCCAGCACCCCGCCCAGGAGCGCGAGCGGCAGGAGCGCGAGCAGGATCGTCGTCGGCGTGAAGCGGGCGGGGCGTCGCGACTCGGCGTCGGGACCGCGGACCGCGGTGGTCTGCGCCACGGGGAACTCCTCTCGTTCGTTGGTGGAGGGCGACGCCCCCTAGCGGACGTCGAAGGCGGCCATCCAGCCCAGCTCCGCGAACTCCGAGACGTGGGCGTGGAACATGTAGAGCCCCGGCTCGTGGTCCTTGTAGCTGAGCTCCAGGATTCCCCGCTGGCCCTGCATCTGGGCGATCGTGTCGACCGTGCGCAGCGTCGGCTCGAGCGTGGTGCCGGTGTCGTAGTAGTCGAAGAAGTTGGCGTGGGAGTGGAAGGAGTTGGACAGGTCGAACTCGACGAGGTTGGAGAGGTAGATCCGGACCGGGCGGGTGCGGTCGACCGGGATCGGGTGCTTCATGTAGTGGAAGGCGACGGTGTTGACGGCGTAGACCTCGTTCCCCGCGTCGAAGGTCGTGTCGAAGGCGTTCATCACCATGACGAACTCCTGCCACTCCCGCGATTCGGCGTGGTCGGGGTGGCGGCGCTTGGCCGCGTCGCCGTGCCGCTTCGGGTCGGGGTTGACGATGTAGCTGCCGTAGAGCCCCTTGTGGATGTGGCGCTTCAGCGGGGTGGTGTGGCAGTGGTAGAGGTGGGCGCCGAACGGCTTGGCCTCGAACTCGTAGACGTGGCGCTCGCCGGGCAGGACGTCGCCGCGGCCGATGCCGGTGACGCCGTCCTGGAAGGCGCTGTGGATGCCGTGGAAGTGCATCGTGTGGGGGTGGGCGGAGCCGTTGGTGAAGTGGACGCGCAGCCGTTCCCCCTCGTTGGCGCGCAGCGTCGGGCCGGGCACCTGGCCGTTGAAAGTCCAGGCC
>CADCWG010000266.1 GCA_902806335.1 uncultured Thermomicrobiales bacterium
AAGGGGACGCGACCGGCGACCGGGCTGGCACCGGGGGTGGCGACCGGGCTGGCGATCGGGCTCGCGCCGGGGGTCGCCTGGCGGCGGACGGCGTAGCCGGTGGCGCGGCCCGGGAGGCTCTGGGCGACGGAGAGGCCGACGGCGCCGAGGCCACCGCCCGCTGACCGGTCCCGAGGCCTAGCAGAAGTAGGCGAGATGACACATCCCCGCGCACTCCGCATAGGCGCTGTTGCACGCCTCCTCGACGGCGCTCTGGGACCCGTTGCACGGGTGGCAGCCGATGTTGGCGCCCCATTCCCAGCACTGCCCCACCGGCCCCCCGGGGATGTCGCCGCAGAACGAGCCGTGGGTGCATTTGGTGACGGGCGGGCATTCGTCGATGAACAGGCTGGCCGGCCCGAACGTGTCGGGCGGCGCGTCATCGGCCCGCCGCTGGGCGAGGTGCGCCAGTCCCTCGTCCGCGTAGTCGGCCAGCACCCGCACGTCGTAGGTCAGCGTCGCGCCCTGGTCCGGCCCAAAGCCTTCGGTGTAGACCGGACTGAGCAGCTCGACGACGACGATGTCCTCGCCCTCGTCGGTCTGCGCCACCAGGGCGGCGTTCGGGGGGTTGTCGGGGGGGAAGCCGAGCGTTTCCAGGAACTGGTGCGTGGGCATGGTGCCGACGATCCGCTCCGGGCGGTCGGAGAAGTAGATGGTCTGGGCGGGCCCGCCGGTGAGAGTGAGGATGTAGGCGCCGTCCTCGCCCTCCTTTGCAACCATGGTCCCCGCGCGGAAGGTTTGCACGAAGAGGAAGAACGTCTGGTCGCCCTCGGCGCCGGGGGTGGCTTCCGGGGCGGGCGTGGCGTCCTGCGCGGCGGCACCGAGCGTCGCGGTGCCGAGCGCGGCGGCGAGGCCTGCCGCGCCGCCGCGCAGGGTGGAGCGGCGGGAGGCCCGGCGGCCGGCGAACGTCCTCGTGATGGCGTCGAAGCGGGATGCCTCCATGCCAGATCCTTCCTGCGCGCTCTCGCGGATAGGTCCAGCTCCGTCAGCGGTCTAGGCTGGGGAGGCCCGAGGGGGCACCTGAACTCTGCGCCAGGAGGAGTCCTTGCACATCTGCCAGTGGTCTTATTCGTCGCTGGGAGATGACGCGAAAGCTCTGCCGAAAGGCAGAGCCCGACCACGTCCGTGGCACGGGCCAGGTCAGCGCTGCACGTGAGACGTGGGGCTTGGGGACCGGTCGGAAGGAACTAGGCGGAGGGGTGGGGCGGCCATATTCCCTGCCTGCCGATGAGGGCCGGCCCTACGTTGTCCCCGCGGCGGTCCTGAGGAACCCCCGTTGGTGCGCCATCGCTACCGCGGCGGCACGGGAGTCCACCCCGAGCTTGCCCAGCACGTTGGAGACGTGGGTCTTGACGGTCCCGACGCCGACGCCCAGTGCAGCGGCGATCCTTTGGTTGGAATTCCCCGCCGCCATTAGGCACAGCACCTCCCACTCCCGGGCGGATAGCCCGGTGTTCGAAGGGTGCGCCACCGGGGGGACGACGACTGCGGGCGGAGACAGGGACGGGGACGGGATCGTTGGGGGGTCTACCGCCAGCGCTTCGTCGATTGCCTGCTCTGTCGACAGCTCCTGCCCGGCCGTCCAGGCAGCCATGTACGCCTCGACACCGAGCGCGTCTCGTACCGCGTCAACGGTTCGGCGGTGCTGCTCGTGGTGCAGCATCCGTGCCGCCCCCATGGCATCCCGCCCCGCCTCTCCGGCCCCGATGAGCCGCGCCGCCGCGGCCGCCTGCCCGGACACGGCCGAGACCCGCGCGAACCCGACCAGCGTGTCGATGATGACCTCCTGGCAGCTGATGCTCTGGGCGAGCCGTAGGGCTTCCCGGAGCCACTCGACCGCCGGTTGGATCGTCCCGCGCTCGATAGCGACCTCCGCGGCCCCTGTCAGCGCGACCGCCAAGGTCAGGGTGTCGCCGGCCTCGCGGCCCACACGGACTGCTTCCTCCATGAGCGCCGCCGACCGATCGAGGTCACCACGTCGGAAGGCCGTGTCGCCGAGGTTCTCCAGAGTCTGGGCAATGGACCATTTATTGCCCTGCTCGGTGAATAGGCGGAGGGCCTCGTTGTACTGGACCCACGCCCGCTGATCGTCCCCCCGGAACTCCGTGACGCCGCCGAGGTACGTAAGCGCGCGCGCGATCCCCGTCCGGTCGTCGAGTCCACGCCACATCGCCAGCGCATCTTCGAGCTGTGATTCGGCTAGGTCGTAGTCGGTCTGATACGCGGTCAAGCGTCCTAGCCATAACAACGCCTGTGCACGTGCGGGGGAGGGAACTGCCTCGGCGAGTCCCGGGGCAAGGGCCCGCTCCAGCCGGCGACGCCCCTCCATGACACGGCCCCGGATGGACCAGAACTGACCGAGCGATCCGGCCAGCCGAACCCCCTGCTCCAATTGTCCGGTGAGCGCGACCCAGTCGGACGCCGCCCGGAGGTTGTCGAGCTCGATATCAAGTCGATCGAGGTGCTGGCCCTGCTCGGGTCCACGGAGCATCGGCACGGTCCGCTCGGCGAGGGCTAGGAAGTAGGCCGCGTGGGCATCCCTCGCCGTCTCGGCCTCATCTGCCTCCTCGAGTTGCTCCAGCGCGAACTCGCGGATCGTCTCCAGCATCGCGAAGCGCGGCTCGCCGTTCGGCAACCTCTCAACCTGCAGCAAGCTCTTATCTGCCAGCGACGCGACATCGAGGAGGACCGAGGTGACAGAGGGGGAGGATTGTGAGGCAAGCCGATTCGCGCCGCCTTCCCCGGCGCCTTCTCCGACTGAAGAGGGCGCGTCCACGTCGACCGCCACGGCGACGGCGTCGGCGGCGTCGAGGGCGAAGCCGCCGGCGAAGACGGCCAGCCGCCGGAACAGCGCCCGCTCGTCCGGGGCGAGCAGGTCGTGGCTCCACGCCACCGCGCCGCGCATCGTCCGCAGCCGGTCCGGCTGGTCGCGCGGCCCGGCCACCAGCAGCGGCAGCCGCCGCCCCAGGCGGGCCAGCAGCGCCGGCGGCG
>CADCWG010000267.1 GCA_902806335.1 uncultured Thermomicrobiales bacterium
GTCGACGAAGCGGGCGCCGGCGGGGAAGGCGTCGGCCGCGGCCTCGGCGGCGGCCAGCGCGAGCCGGGTCTTGCCGACGCCGCCGGGGCCGGTCAAGGTCAGCAGGCGGACGTCCGCGCGCTGGAGGAGGTCGGCGACGAGCTCGACCTCGTCGTCCCGCCCGAGCAGTCGGGTCGGCTGGGCCGGCAGATCGACGCTCCCCGCAAGGGCCACGAACCGCCTGGAGACCATCGAAGCGGAATCCCGGGCGGCGCACGGCGCGGCGGTGGTTGGTCCGTCCATCTCCGACCTCCGCTGGGTCGTCGCGTCAGACGCGGGTGATGCGCAGGATAACCCGGTTGGCCCGGCCGGACTTGGTCAGCCGCTCGATGGCCATGACGATCCGGTACTCGAGCCCGTACTTTCTGCGGATGATCCCGGTCGCGCGCTCTCGGCTTGCTTCGTCTGTGCGTACCTCCGCCACGCCGGGGAGGGGATCGACGCCCGCTTCAACGCGCCCCGTCCGGCTACACGGGCGCAGCTCGACGCGCGGGCTGTTGCGGAGCCGCTTGACTTTGCCGCTCGCTTCCGGGGTGGTGACGACGAGGGCATCGCCATCCCGCCCGATCCAGACGGGGGCTGAGACGCGCTCGCCGGACTTCCGGAACGTCGTCAAGGACAGAAACCGCTCGTCGCCCAGCGCGGCGAAGGTGGGGTCGTTGGCCATCACGGCTCTCCGTATCTTCACGCGGCCCAGGACGACGTCGATCGGCGCCCACGCGCCGTCGGCAGCGCCCCCGGGGCCGGGCGATCAGGGGCGCCCCCTCGGACATCGAGGTCGAGATGTCGGGGGTGCTTGGCGGGCGCGGCCGTGCGATGCACGTCTCGGAGGAGGTTCCTGCGCGGCCTCAGGTCGGGTCAGGGGCGATCCGGCCGTCGGACGTTCGTCGGGTCAGGCCCGGCAAGGTCGCGCTCCACGCCTTCGACCGAGGGAGCGAGGCGCCGGCCCGCCGGGCGCCTCGCTCCGCCTTCGCCGCGACGTCAGTCGATGCGAAGGCTCTCCGCCATGACCCAGCAGTGACGCTCGGTGAAGACGTCCGTACCGCCGAGCCGGTCCCGCCAAACCGGGATCGTCGCGTCGGCGCAGGCTTGGGCCACCGTGTCCAGGTAGGCATCGAACAACGCCCAGAGGTTGTCGGCGCCGACCTTCTGGGCGATCGCGGCGAAGTCGACCGTCGCGTTCGCCTCGGCGGCGTTGCGCCGGACGTCGGCGACGTAGCCCCGCGCGGTCTCGACGTCAGCGCGCGTGCCGAGGCGGGTGAGGTGACCGCCGACGAAGGTCTCGAAGTCGTAGGTCAGGATCGTGTCGTGGACGGAGATGAACCCCGGCACGTCCTCCGCCACGGCCAGGTCCGGGTACGGCACCCAGCCCGGAAAGACGATGTCGACGACCATCAGGACCTTCTGCGCCGGGGCGTAGACGAAGATGTTGCCCGGCGAGTGGTTGTTGCCGTGGTAGTCGAGACGCAGGGTTTGGGTGCCGACGGTCAGCGTGTGGGTTTCGGCGAAGGTGACGGTCGGCGGCGGGCGGTTCGGGTCGGCGGCGCGGGCCAGCAGCGCCGCCGTCTCCTCGTGGGCGACGATGGTGGCGCCCGCGAAGGGGGCCGCGCCGCCGATGTGGTCGGCGTGGTGGTGGGTGTAGACGAGGTGGGTGACCGGCTCGTCCGTCACCGACGCGATCGCGGCCCGCAGGTTCGGGTCGAGCGTGGGCGGGGCGTCCACCAAAATCACCCCCTCGCCCGTGGTCAGAAAGATGCTCTGGTAGACGCCCTCGGTTACCGCGTAGAGCCCGCCGCCGATCTCCTCGACGAGGTAGCCGACGGCGGGGATCGCCGGCCCGCGGGCGTCGGCCGGGACCGGCCCGAACTCCTCCGTCATGACGACCGGCGGCGAGGCTTCCGGGGTCGCTTGACCGGCGGCCACGAGCAGGGGCGGGGCGGCGAGCGCGACCAAGACGAACGCGAACACGAGTCGAACCATGGAGGTGGGCTCCTGGCTTGCGGCGGCCGTTGCGGCCGGCCGGGGGGTGCGAAGGAGAAGAGGAGGTGCGCCGTTGCTTGCCACGGGTTTCGGATCCGGTCGCGGGGCCGGCCGTGGCGGGTGCCGCGACGCGGACGACCGCCCGGCCTACCCCATGCCGCTGACCTTCTCGGCCTCGATGGCGATGATGACGCGCACCTGGTCGCGGCCCCCGAACCAGGGGTACGGCGTGCCGAAGTACCGCTGGGAGAGCTTCTCGATGTGGTCGGCGGCGCCGTCCGTGGTGACGTCGACCACCCGCCCGCGCACCTGGAAGTACCGCCGCGGGTTGTCCGGATCGGAGACGGCGACGGCCACCCGCGGGTCGCGCTCGATGTTCCTCACCTTGAGGAAGCCCCGCACGCTGTTGATGAGCACGCGCTCGCCGTCGGTGTCGACCCAGGTCTGGGTCAGTTGGGGCGAGCCGTCGGGCATCGTGGTGGCGACGTAGCAGGTGCTCGGCCGGCGCAGCAGATCGAGGAGATCGTCGGACATCGTTGTCATCGTGGCCTCCAGGAGAACGTCTGGCCGACGGCGTGCCGGGGTGACGCCGTCGGGGTCGCGGAGGTGCCGGCCGCTGCGCGGGCGGTGGCGATCCTCGGAGCGCCCCGAGTGCAGGGCGCTTTAGTCCGCCGGCGGGTGCTCGCGCAGGGTGTCCGGCGCATCGATCACGTGCATGCCGACGCGGGCGAACACCTCCGCGGCGCGCTCCGGATGGGCGATCATCGGCCGCCCCGCCGGCGGGAGCGTCCGCGCCGCGGCCGGCTCGCCGAGTTCGAGAATGACTTGCTCGAACCCCGCCGGGGTGTACGAGTTGAGGATGGTGGCCGTCTCGCTGTCGACGCGGAAGCTGTGCACCGTGCCCCGCGGGATCAGGACGAACGAGCCCGCGGTGGCCACGAGCGTCCGGCCGCCCGCGGCGTAAGTGATCTCCCCATCGAGGACGTAGAACTGCTCGTCCTGGTC
>CADCWG010000268.1 GCA_902806335.1 uncultured Thermomicrobiales bacterium
GCGACGACGAGGGGGACGGTATCTCGGGTTGGCGCGTCGCCCAGGTCACGCTGGGAGCGCTGCTCGCCTGGCTCCTGGCGGCTATCGCCGGTCTCTCGAGGGTCCGGCGGCGCGGGCTGGGACGGTCCAGGCGGTAGACGTCGCGCACCACGGTGCGACCTCGCGGGGACGTGGGGCGGTGGGCGGCACCGACATGGGGCGGCGGCGGAGCCCGGCGTGACGCCGACCGCGGGTTGACCCCGGCCGACCGGCGCCGGCCCATCGATCTCCCGGCCCCGCGGGCTCGGGCAGCCGGGCGGGCAGCCGGGCGGGCAGCCGCCACCGGACGGATCGGACGCGTAGCGAAGGAGAACCGTCGTGCCAATCTTCGAGCCGAACCCGGTGGACCCGAGCGCCGCTCCCGTGGCGGCCGTTCCGCCGGTCTCCCGCCGGCGACTGCTCCCGGGAGGCCGGGTCGCTGGCCTGGCGGCGGTCGCCGTCGCCGTGGTCACCGCGATGACGCTGGCGCTGGGCGGAGGGCGCCCGTTCGCGGCGACCGCGCAGTCCGGGGCGACCGCCACGCCATCCCCGGAGGTCCCCCGCACCCTCTCGGTGACCGGGCGGGGAACGGTCCGGCTCACCCCGGACACCGCCTCGGTGACCACCGGGGTGGTGATCGTCGATCCGAGCCTGGCTGCGGCCCAGCGCGAGGCGACGACCAGGATGGACGCGGTCATCCAGGCCGCGCGTGACGCCGGGGTCGCGGAGGCCGACATCCAGACGATTAACTACCGCGTCGAGGTGCTCCGCGAGTACGACCGAAACGGCAACTTCGAGCGCGTCACCGGCTACCAGGTCAGCAATCAGGTGGTGCTGACCGTCCGCGCGCTCGACAGCGTCGGCGCCCTGCTCGACGCCGTGGTCGGCGAGGGGGCGAACGACATCTACGGGATCAGCTTCTTCGTCGACGACCCGACGGCCGCGGCCAGCCAGGCCCGCACGGCGGCGGTCGAGGACGCGCGCACCAAGGCCGACGAGATGGCCGCCGCCGCCGGGACGCGGGTGGTCGGCGTGCTGCAGATGACCGAGTCGTCGTCCCCGCCCCCGATGCCGGTGGAGTTCGAGCGGGGTGCGGCCGAGTCCGACACGGCGGCCGCGGCGGAGCCGGTGCCGATCGCCGCCGGCACGAGCGAGGTCGCCGTGGACGTCGCCGTGGTCTTCGAGATCGCCGGCCCGTAGGGTCGCGGGGACGCCCCAACCAGCCAACCACAGCGCAGGGAGGGGGCAGGGCCGTATCGGTCCCGCCCCCTCCCCTGCCCGACCTATCCGTCCGACGCCCGCTCGCCGAGGGTCAGGTCGATGTCCAGCCGCTCGCGCCCGCGGGCGACGCTCATGGTGACCTCCTCGCCGGGCCGGAAGGCGGTGACCGCTTCGATGAAGGTCGTCTCGCGCCCGATCGTCCGGTCCTCGACCGCCAGGATCACGTCGCCGACGGCGAGACCGGCGGCCTCGCCCGGTGTATCGGCCAGGACCTCGGTGACCACGATGCCGCTCCCCAGCGTCGGGTCCAGGTCGTACTCGGCGATCGCGTCGCCGCTGAGCAGGTCGTACTGCACCCCGACGAAGGGGTAGATGACCCGGCCCTCGGCGATCAGGGCGGCGGCGACCTGCCGGACCGTGTTCGAGGGCACGGCGAAGAAGAGTCCCTGGGCAGGGTTCCCCTGCTCGTCCTGGGGGACACCGAGGGTGTTGACCCCGACCACCTCTCCCGACAGGTTGAACAGCGGTCCCCCCGAGTTGCCCGGGTTGATCGCGGCGTCGTGCTGGACCAGGTTGGCGTAGTAGCCGGCGGCGGGGAAGTCGCGGTCGACGGCGCTGACGACGCCGCGGGTGACGGTGTTCGTGAACGTCCCCAGCGGCGAGCCGATCGCCAGCACCCGCTGCCCCGGCTGGAGGCGGGAGGAGTCGCCGAGCGGCACCGGCGCCGGGACCGGACCGGGGATCCGCAGCACGGCGAGGTCCGCGAGCGCGTCGCGGCCGACCAACTCGGCCTCGCGGGACGCGCCGTCGGCGAGGACGACCTCGAAGCCGTCCCCGCCTTCGACGACGTGGTTGTTGGTGACCACGTACCCCGCCTCCGCCTCGGCGGCGACGATGAAGCCGGTGCCGCTGCCGGCGTCCTGGCGTCCCACACGGGTGATCACGGTCAGGACGGCCTGGCCCACCTGCTGGACGACGGCGGGCGCCGCCTGGGCCTCGCGGGGGACGGGCGAGGCGTAGAGCTCGGCGACGATCGGGTTGTCGAGCGCCCGGGCGTCCCCGGCCGGACCGGGGAGGGTCGCCACCGCGGTCGGCCGGTCGCCGTCGCCGCCACCCCCCTCACCGAAGACGAACGCGCCGAGCAGGGCCGCGCCGCCGAGGCAGACGAGCAGGAGGGCGGCAACGAACCCGACGACGACCGCTCGGCCGATCCGCACCGCGCACTCCTACCCCGAGCGGGCCCGGCCGCCGGCGTGACCCGTCGCCCGCGACCAACCACGTCTTCCCGCCAACCGGCACCGACCCTTCGGGCGAGCACACCGCATCGCCGCATCGCCGCATCGCCGCGGACGTTCTGTCCGCAGGAGCCAGTGGTCGTCCGTGGAGCTCCCGCGCCGCGCGTGGCCGACCGAGGGGTCGCGGCTTGAGAAGGGAGCCCGCGGTCCGGACGAGGCCCGGCTGTCACGCTCTCGACCCCACGGAGTGTACGCCGGGCTCCTGTCGTCAGGACTCGCCCTGCCCACCGATCCGCCTGGTCTTTTCACCGCGAGCCTCGTGGCGACCGACGAGGCGGGAACGATCGCCCGTGCGCGAGACCATCGGCGGGACACCCAGAGGCGGGGGCCGGACTCAGCACCCGGGCCGGCGCGGGCGATAGACTGGGCGGATGCACCTCGACTCGCCGATCCCGCCCCGCTCCCGACGGGCCTTCCTGGCCGGGCTCGGGGGCGGCATGGCCGCGCTCGCCGGCGGCGGCGCCCTGCTCACGCGGTCGGCCTGGCCGGAGGGCAGCTCTCCGGGCGTGCCCCCCGCCCCCGTCGCCGACTTTCCCGGCAACCGCGCCGCGAACGGCGACGCGGCGGCAGGGGGCCGGGCCATCCCCCTGCTGGTCGACGCGGCCTGGCTCCGTGCCCAACGGGCGGCAGCGCCGACCGTGTCTCTCCCGCCGGGGAGTACGGCACCGCTGGTGCTCGACCTCTCGCCGCTGCGGGCGTTCCGGGGCGGCCGCGTCGAGGGCGCCGCCCACGCCTGGTGGCAGGACACGATCGACCCCCATTACCCGGCCTACGGGGTCGTGCTCAAGGACCTCTCCGCCCGCGGCCCCGCCCTCCTGTCGCGCCTGGGGGTCGGACCGGTGACCACGGTGGTGGCCTACGACCGGCAGGCGAACCGCTATGCGGCCCGCCTCGTCTGGCTGCTGCGCTCGGTCGGTCACCAGCGGGCGGCCGTGCTCGACGGCGGGTTGGCGGCCTGGCGGGGCGACGGTGGCGGCGTCGAGCGCGGCTGGGACGAGGTGTCACCGCCACCCGCCGACCCACCGGCGCCAGTGCGCCCCCAGCGCGGCTTCATCGTCGGCACCCGGGAATTGCGGGACCGCCTCGGCGACCCGACGCTGGCGGTCCTCGACGCCCGCACGGCGGACGAGACGGCCGACGACCTCGGGGGGCGGACGCGGCGGGGCCGGATCCCGGGCTCGGTCGTCCTCCCCTGGCCCGAGACGCTGCGCGACGGGGCCGGGCGGCTGCGGGAGCCCGCGGATCTCGCGACCCGGCTGTCGGGCCTCGGGCTGTCGCCCGAGCGGGAGGTGGCCGTGGTGGCCCGGCTGGGCGTCGAGACGGGCCAGCCCTGGCTCGTGCTCAGGCTGCTCGGCTACGACCGCGTCAGGGTCTACGACCAGGCCTGGGCGGAGTGGGGCGCGGACGCGGCACTCCCGATCGAGCCGGTGTGACACCGAATCCGGGCGATCGCCGCACGGATTGGAGGCACGGGGACGGCCGGGCCCGCCGGGGGCCGAGACCTCAGGTCAGCGGCTCGGCACGGAGCCGGCCCGGGCCGGCCGCGGGTCCGCCGGGCGAAGCGCGGGGAATCGCCCGGATCCGATATGCGCCCGCGGAGCGAGAGGCCGGCCGTCGACAATCATCCAGTGCCCACCGGTGGCCCCTCGTCAACGAAGATCGATCGACGGCCCCACGACACAGAGGGGACGTCGACCGTGTCGCCAACCTGGCCAGGGGCGGCGCCGTCGCCGTCCCCCGCCGCCCCGACGTCCTCCGCGGCCCCCGGGAGAGGGGGAGCGGGGACCTCCGGCGGTCCCCAGACAGGCAGCCGAACTCTAACGCCGCGATACCCCGTGCCGCGCGCGTCGTCCCTGACGAGAGCGCGCCGACTCCAGGATCGGGCTCGGGGGCGCGGGGAGTGGCGCGGGAGTGCCCGCCTGGCAGGAACGATGGGCGCCGGTCGGGACGTGACGCGCCGCGGGCGGTACCGACCGGGACGGTTGGGACAACCGCGACGGGCGCCGACGGTCGCACCCCCCGCTCACCCGCCCGCGCTCGGCTCCAGGTCGATAAGTCCTGGCGTACCCGGGCGTAGCCATGCCGCGATCCCAACGGGCGATCCCAGCCGTCGCTTACCCTCCGGCGCCAGGCTCGATGTGCGATCAGCAACCGCCTGCTCCCGGCGGCTTCGCCCGCCCTTGCCGCACGCCGTTGGCGGAGCACGTTCCGGCTTTGCCGCGCACCGGTCATCTCCGCGCTCGGTATCCGGCAACGCTCGACGCGGCGGCTCTGCCGAGGGCCGGGCACGGCCGACCGGGTCGGCGCCGGCCGATCGCCGTGCCACCAGCCGGGTCGCCGTGCCACCAGCCGGTCCGCAGGCGGGGTGGACGCAAACGTGCCGTCCGAGTCACGATTGCCTTAAGCTGATCTCCACCGGCCCAGAAGTCGTACTGGTGACGGGTGTTTGAACCCTTGCCGAAACGATCCTGTCCCAAACAGCGGGATACGCCGCATCTGTGACGGAATGACACAGCGAAGACTGGTATAGTGCCGTCGGCTTGGGACTCTTCCCACGCCGTCGCCCCGGGTCGGAGCCCCTTCGCGGTGTTTCCCCGAGGACGACGGCGTGGTCTGGGTCACGGGGCACCGGCGGGCGGCGCGGCTGGGCGCCAGACCGGCGGAGGGGCGGACCGAGCCGGCGCGGGGGCGCCGGCCGGTCCTGGGGTGAGGGGGGGACGAGATGACCGACCACGCGCGGACGCCGGGCGACGACGGGCGTCCGAAGCGAGGGCGCCGATCCGGCGACCGGACCCGGGACCGGCGGCAGGCTGAACCGCGGTCCGCGCCCGTCCGACGCGAGGGGCGTCCCGGCCGGGTGACGCCGATCGTGCTGACCTTGCTGCTCCTCGCCGGCGGGTTCGCCGGTCTGGTGGCCGCCACGCCGGTCGCGCCGGTCGCCGCGATCACGGGCGGGCTCAAGCTCCCCGTGCCGGCGGGCGCCGCCTGGACGGTCGGCCAGGGGTACAACACCTGGCCGACCGAGGGCGGCAGCCACTGGGCCTGCGATCCGGCCACCCTCCGCGACCGGCCGACCCAGTCGGCGTCGTGCCGCGCTCACTACCAGTACCAGTGGTCGTTCGACCTGGCCCGTGCCGACGGGGCGACCGCCGGCCAACCCGTCCTGGCCCCGGCCGACGGCACGGTCCGCTGGACCGACCCCGCGTTCGGCGGCGGGTCGATCGACCTCGGCGACGGCTACGCCTTCGCCTTCTTCCACGCCGACCTCGCCGCGACCTTCGTGGCCGGCGCGACGGTCCGCCGGGGGCAGCGTCTCGGCACCGTCTCGCCGCCGGGCGGCGGCGGTAACGGCGGCTGGCCGCACCTCCACATCACCCTCTGGCGGACCACCGACGGCGGCAACTGGGTGCGCAACGCCGCGCCCTTCACCGACGCCTACGCGCTCGAGGGCTACGACTTCCCCGCCCAGAGCACGAGCATCCGCAACCAGTACCGCGGCACGACCCTCTACTCGACCAACTCCGACACGGGCGGCGGCGGCACCTCCGGCACCCCGCCCCCGGTTCCCGTGCTGACCGGCCCGCCGAACAGCACCGGCTACTCGACCCCGCTGCCGCGGCCGGTGTTGACCTGGGCGGCGTCGAGCGGGGCGGTCGACTACCAGGTGGTCGTCAACGACGGCCAGATCGTGAGCCCGTGGCTGGCCGGGACCAGCTGGACGATGCCGGCGCTGCAGGACGGCCAGTACGCCTGGCAGGTGCGCGCCCGCGGACCGGGCGGCACCAGCGCGCTGAGCCCGAAGTGGATCGTTCGCGTCGTCAGCGCCGAGGCGACCACGACGCCCAGCCCCCGGCCGACGGTCTCCGGCGGCGGCACACCCGGCGCGCTCGCGGTCACCGTCAGCCCGAGCAGCGCCGCGGTCGGCGCCAGCGTCGCGCTGCGCGGAGCCGGGTTCGCCGGCGGCGAGACGGTCCGGCTCTACCTCGACAGCACCGCCACCACCCCGGTCGCCACGCTCACCGCCGACAGCGTCGGCAACTGGGGGACCTCGCTCGCGATGCCGGCCGCCCCGCGCGGGCCGCACGCGATCGTGGCCCGGGGCGCCTCCTCCGGGCGCCAGTCGGCGGCGACGGTGTCCATCACCCCATCCCTGGCGCGGGATCCGTACGCGGGCCCGGTCGGAACCGTCGTCCGGATCACGGTGCGGGGCTTCGGGGCGAACGAGTCGGTTCAGCTCAACTGGGACACCGCCAGCGGACCGACGCTCGGCACGGCGCGGACCGACGGCACGGGCGTCGGGTCGGTGACGGTCACGATCCCCGCTTCCGCGCGCGGTTGGCACGACTACACCGGCGTCGGCCTGACCACCGGCGCGCGGGCCTACGGGGCGTTCGGCGTCGAACCGTCCCTGACGCTCTCTCCGGTGGGAGGCGTCGCGGCCGCGGGGCAGGCCATCACCGCGACGGTCCGGGGCTTCTCCGCCCGGAGCGCCGTCAGCCTCGCCTGGAACCGCAACGTGGCCAGCGCCGGGACACCGCTCTGCTCGGGCACCACCGACGCGGCGGGTTCCTTCGCCTGCCAGTTCGCCGTCCCCGCCGGGTCGGGCTCGTTCCCCGTCGTGGCGACCGGCGCCGACGGCACGACGAAGAGCACCACCGTCGCGGTCGGTGGCGGGGCGTCGCTCTCGCTCGCGCCCGCCAGTGGCGCGGTCGGGACCAACCTCGCCGTCACCATCGGCGGCTTCGCGGCCGGCGAGCCGGTCGACTTGCGCTGGGACGGCGGCACCGTCTGGGTCACCGGAACGGCCGATCCGAGCGGCGCGGTCTCGACCCAGGCGACGGTGCCGTTCCTGGCGTACGGCGCGCACACGCTGTCGGCCCGGGGCCGGAGCAGCGGGCGAACGGCCGCCGCGGCCTACAGCGTCCGCCAGTCGATGGCCCTCAGCCCGGCCGGCGGCGCGCCGGGCGGTGCCACGACCGTCTACGTCCGCGGCTTCCAGGCCGGTCAGCCGGTGGCGGTCGCCTGGAACCGGACGGGGACGTCGGCGGGGACGACGGTCTGCTCGGGGACCACCAACGCGACCGGCACCTACAGCTGCAGCTTCCGGGTGCCGAGCGTCGCCGGCGGATCCTACCCGGTGGTCGCAACCGCGGGCAGCGTCGCCGCCTCGGTCACGTTCTCGGTGACCTCCACCGGCGGGGGCACGAGCGGGGGCACCGTCGGCGGCGGTCAGGTGATCGGCCCGGGGGTCTACCGGGTCACCGCGACCCGCGAGGGGCTGGTCGGCGGCACGACGTCGAACGGCCACGTGATCACCCCGAACGACCGGTTCGTCGCGCTGCCGACCTGCACCGCCAGCTCCTGCCCGTGGCTGACGCCGGGGGTCCGCCACCCGTTGTGGGGGCTCCGGGTCGAGTGCGCGCCGAACTGCTATGTCCAGGTGACCAACGCCGCGACCGGCGTCTGCGCCGTGGCCCCGGTCTGGGACGTCGGGCCGTGGTTCACCAACGACGACTGGTGGAACCCGACCGAGACGCGCACGCTGAACAACCAGGGCACCACCCGCAACGTGCTTCGCCAGGGCTACCCCGGCGCGGAGGCGGCGCGCGACGGCCTCGATGTCGGGTACGGCATCGCCCCGTCGGGGATCGGGATCTCCAACAAGGGGTACGTGACCGGCAACCGGGCGGCGATCGACATCGGCGACGGGACCTGGCGGGACCTCGGCTTCGACTTCAACGCCGGGATCACGCACGGCGGGGCGATCGTGTCGATGCTCTGGCAGACCGGCGAGAACCCGCAGACGGCGGCGTCCCGGTGCGGCCAGGGCGCGGCCCTCCCGTCGCCGACCGCCACCCGCGCGGTGGGTGCGACGCCGACGCGGGCGGCGACCGCGACCGCGACCCGCGCGGCCACCGCCACCGCGACCCGCACGCCGACCCGTGCCGCGACCCGGACCACGCCCACGGCCACGCCGACCCGCGCGGCGACCTGGGTCGCCGCGACGGCGACCCGCACCGCGACGCGAGTGACCGCCACGCCGACCCGCGTCAAGACGACGGCGACCGCGACGCCGGTGGTCCGTCCGCCGAGCAACGGCCGCCTGACGCTCTCCACCGCCGCGGGCCAGGTCGGGACGCGGCTCCGCGTCACCGGCGGCGGCTTCCGGCCGGGCGAGACTGTCCGCGTCCGCTGGGACCTCGGTGGCATCACCCTCCGCACCGTCACCGCGGACGCGAGTGGCCGTGTCCTGGCCGACGTCTCCGTGCCGCCCGCGGCGTGGGGCTCGCACAGCGTCAATGCCCGCGGTGACGTGAGCGGCACCCGCGGGTCCGCGCCGTTCAGCGTCCTGCCGAGCCTCTCGCGGACGCCGTACCAGGGCGTCGCGGGCACGGCCGTCCGCGTCACGGTCCGGGGCTTCGGCCCCTACGAGTTCGTCCGGCTGACCTGGGACACCATGAGCGGGGCGGGACTCGGCACGGTGCGGACCGACGCCACGGGCACGGGCCAGGTGACGATCCGGATCCCGGCCGCGTCGGCCGGCTGGCACGACTACGTCGGCGTCGGCTCGACCACCCGGGCCCGGGCCTACGGAGCGATCCAGGTCCTCCCCGGCGCCCCCTTCACCGGGGCGGAGGTCGAGCCGACGCCGGGCGATGGCGACGCGGTCACCACGGCGACGGCAGCACCGTCCGCCACGCCGACGGTCGCCTCCCGGTGGACACCGACCGCGACGGCGACCCCGGTCGTCACACCGCCGGTGACGGTGACGCCGACCCAGGCGAGCACAGCCACCGCCGTGCCGGACGCCGTGCCGGACGCCGTGTCCCGGCCGACCTCGACCGCCACGGCCCTGGCCACGGCGACAGCCACGCCGACGCGGCCCGCGGCGCCGACCACCACCCCTGCCGGGACGGCGGCGGCGAGCCCGCTCCCGACCCTGGCGGTGCGGGACGACGTCACGTTCCCGACGGCGAGGGGCTCCAGCACGGCGACCGCCGTGCCGCCGACGCCGAGCCCGAGCGCAACCGTCCCGGCGGACACCGCCACCGCCACCGAGGGCGCGGAGCGCGACGGGGACGACGTCGTCCTCCCGGCCGCCGAACCGACGCCACCGGCGGACGCGACGGTGACGGCGATGGACGAGGCGACCGCGACCATCCCGCCGACCGAGACGCCGACCACGGTGGCGACCGAGACGCCCACGGTGACGCCGATCCCAACGGACGTTCCGACCCAGACTCCGACCACGAGCCCGACGGCGGAGTCCACGGCCACGGTCGAGCCGACGGCGACGGCGACCCCGGCGCCGACCGTACGGGAGGGCGTCCTCGTCCCGATCGCCGACACCAGCGTCCGGGCGGTCGTCCCGGAAGGGACGCCGGTGGCCGACGCCGTCGAACCGGCCGGGACGCTCGCCGCGGGCGGGCCGACGGGCGCGATGACCTACCTCACCTTCGAGGTGACGGGGGTGGCGCCCGGGACGGTGGTCGACGCCACCCTGGTAGTCACGGGCGCCGGGGCGACGGGTGGTCAGGGCGGACCGCTCGGGGCCCTGCCGGGGGTGGCCGTCGACGAGTGGGGCGCCACCTACGCCAACACCCCCGCCTTCAGCGGGTCGGCCCTGACGGCGGCCGGGGTGCCGGTCGACCTCGGCTGGGTGGAGCCGGGCGTCCAGGTCGCCGTCGATGTCACCGGCACCGTGGCCAACGACGGCACGCTGACGTTCGTGCTCGTCGGGACCACGGGCGCCGAGATCGCCATCTCGAGCCGCGAGGGGACCGCCCCACCGCTGCTCCTGCTCACCATCGCCGACCCCGGTTCCCCGGCGCCGTAGGGATCGGGAGGCCGCCCCGGGCGGGGGCTGGGCGATGCGGGCCGCCCGGGCCCCACCCGCCGGGGCCGACACCGCGGCCCTACCCCGGCGACCGGGCGCGGTCGGCCGGGGCACGGAGGTCTCTCATCCAGCAGGGCGGCGGGCGGCTCGTTGGGCCGCCCGCCGCCGTTGTGGCGTGACACTGGACGCGCGGGACGCCTGCGACGAGTGGCGCATTGAGGGGTTCGCCGGGAGGGGCACGGCATGCCGCGCCCCGGCGGGCTTCCGGGCAGCGATGGCGTCGCCCCGGCCGGGAGACGTCCCCTCGCGGACGCGGCGTGACCGACCACGAGGGGGGTTCGTCTGCAAACGTCGCCGCCGGGCGGGCGCCCGGCGGCCGGGACGGCACATCTTCAGGCAGCCGAAGACCCTCCCGGTACGGATGGCAGCCACGCCCGAGCGGTGGTCAGCGGCGTCTGACCCACCACCTCGGCGGGAGCCGCCGGCCACCGGACCGGGCCACGTTTCCTTCCTCGGCGGACGAGCGGGCGTCGCGGGCTGCCGGAGCCCCGACCGCCGAAGACGTCGTGCTCCCCCTGCAGCCTCAACTTCCCCAGGACGCGACGGTGGGATGTCCACGCCGACCGCCGCGGGCGGCGCTTCGGCGTCAACAGCGGCGGACTCGTTCTCCCTGCGGTCAAGGCGGATCGCGGTGCGAGCCGCCGGTCACGCTCCCGCGGGGCGAGCGACGAGGCGATGGGGGTCACCCGTCGCGCCGTCCGGCAAGCGGCCCGTCCTCGGACAGTCGGAGACAGCGACCCGCCACCGGCGAGCCATCGTCACCGAGGGTGGCGCTGGCTGCCCAGACCGGCCCGGACTCTCCTGACCGGCCGATCCCGCCGGGACGACCTCCCTGAGCGGCGGCCAGGAGGTTCGCAATCTCGATCCCAGCCCGCGACCGGCCGGCGCGCCGACGGGCCGCGTTGGCGCGGCCGACGGGTCCGCGGTACCGGGCGGGAGCGCCACCCTGGCCGCGGTCCCGGGCGAGAGCGCCACCGTGGCCGCGGCTCCCGCGAAAGCGAGCCGTAGCGGTCGCGCGACGCCGCCCGGGCACTGGCCGGCGCTATGCGAGAATGGGGAGTGACGCGGCGGCGCGACTCCCATCCGAGGGTGACCGGCCCTCCCGCGCCAGAGGCGGCCTTCCCCCCCGATGCCCTCCATCCACCATCCCGCCGCGGCCCGGTCGGGCGGCACGCTCGCCCGGGGCTTTCCGGCTTTCCGCTTCCGCAACTACCGGCTCTTCTTCGCCGGCCAGTTCGTCTCCGTCACCGGCACCTGGATGCAGACCCTGGCCCAGTCGTGGCTGGTCTACGACATCCTCGGCGGCTCGGCGTTCGATCTCGGGCTGGTCAACGTCTGCCAGTTCGCTCCCGTCCTCGTCTTCGGGCTGTTCGGCGGCGTGGTCGCCGACCGCTTCCCCAAGCGCAACCTCCTGCTCTGCACGCAGGTCGCCTCCGCCCTCCTCGCCGCGATCCTGACCGCGCTCGTGGTCAGCGACGCCGTCCAGCTCTGGCACGTCTACGCGCTGGCGCTCGGCCTGGGCATCGCCAACGCCTTCGACATGCCGACCCGCCAGGCGTTCGTCTCGGAGATGGTCGACCGCGACACCCTGATGAACGCGGTCGCGTTGAACTCGGCGCTCTTCAACGCGGGGCGGATCATCGGCCCGGCGCTGGCGGGGATCCTCCTCGCCGCGTTCGGGCCGGCCGTCTGCTTCGGCCTCAATGCCGCCAGCTACGGCGCGGCGATCGTCGCCCTGTCGCTGATGCGGCTGCGGCCAACCGTCGGCGCGGCCGGCGGGTCCGGTCTGGCTCGGCTCCGGGAGGGGCTCGCCTACGTGCGGGCGACGCCCGCGGTGATGCTGCCGATGGTGCTGGTCGGCTTCGTGGCCACCTTCGGCATGAACTTCAACGTCTGGCTGCCGCTGCTCGCGCGCGACGAACTCGGCACCGGCGCGGCCGGGTTCGGCCTGCTGACGTCGGCGATGGGGGCGGGCTCGCTGCTCGGGGCGCTGACGCTGGCGGTGGTCGGGCGGACACCCCGTCGGGGCCTGATGCTCGCCCTCGCCGGCGCGCTCGGCGGGCTGCTGCTGGCGCTCGCGACGGCGAGCGAGCTGGCCCTCCCGCTGCTCGTGGTGATGCCCCTGCTCGCCGCCGGTGGCTTCGCGATGACTACGACGATGGCGCTGGCCAACACCACCGTCCAGACGATCGCGCCCGACGCGCTCCGGGGGCGAGTGATGAGCGTCTACATGACGATCTTCGCCGGGACCGCCCCCTTCGGCGCCCTGATCGCCGGCTCCGTCGCGAACCGCTTCGACGCCCCGATCTCGGTCGCCGGCGGCGGCCTGGTCACCCTGATAGCCGCCTTCGGCGTCGCCGCCCTGAGCCGGCGCTGGGCGCTCGCCCCCGAACCCGACGATGCGCCGGCGGCGGTGACCGCCGGGCCGGGGACCGGCGAGGGTGATCCCCTCCCCCCGAGCGGCCCGGTGCGCCCGGCGCCCCGTTCGGCGTACGCTTCCGAGGGCGCGGCCGAGGACTGAGGCGAAGGGTGGCCGGCCGGCTCACCGCCGGCGCCGGTCACCGACGCAAAGACGGCCCCCGGCAACGCGCGCACGTCGCCCCGACTCACCCTGGCCTCGTCGCCGTCCCGGCTGCCCCGACCCGAGGAACACCGCCGATGGGCTTCGGACCGTTCGTCCTCCTCAGCCTCTTCTACACCGTGATCGCCCTCGGGGTCGTCCGCGACCTGGCGCGGAACTGGCGGCCCACGTTCGACCGCCGGTTCACCGTCGCCGACCGGATGCTGGTCGACAAGGCCGCCTTCTTCGTCCTGGTGCCGATCTCCGTCGCGCTCCACGAGTTCGGGCACGCCCTGGCGATCTGGGCGCTCGGCGGGGCGGTGATCGACTTCGGCTACTACGTGTTCGCCGGCTACGTGGCCTACGACGAGCCGTTCAGCGACGTCCAGCAGGTAGTGGTGGCGCTCGCCGGCTCGCTGGTCAATGTCGCGCTCTGCGCCGGCGCCATCGGCTGGGTCTTCCTCCGGCGGCCGCCGATGCGGGCGGCGTTCAACGAGCTGCTCGTCCAGTTCGCCATCGTTTCCGGAATCAACGCGCTGGTCGTGTACCCCCTGCTCGACTTCGGGACCGGGCTCGGGGGCGACTGGTCCCAGATCTACGGCGACGCGCCCCGGCCGCTGGCCCTGACAATCGGCGCCGTCCACCTGGCGCTCCTTGGGGGGGCGTGGTGGGCGTGGCGGAGTCCACCGGTCCGGACCCGGTTCGCCGCCCTGACCGGGGCGCCGGCCGGGATCCGCCTCGGCGGCCTCGCCAGCCCTGGCCGCCCGGGCGGCCAGGGCCGCCAGGGCAGCGGCCGGCCGACGGGGATGCGACCTTCCACCGCGGTCGGTGGGCCACCCCCGGCGACGCCGCTTGAAGCGACGCTGCGCGAGGCGGCGACGCGGGTCGCGGGCGGCTGGCCCGTCCCGGTCCGGATCGCGGTCCAGCGGCGACCGCCGAACGGCACCGGCGGCGGCGACGTCGCCGCGGTGGCGCTCAACTGGGCCGGGCGCGGCGACGGCGAGGCCCGCGGGGTGGTGGTTCGGCCAAGCCTCGGCGCGCTCGAGATCTGGGGCCAGGCGGGCCCCGCCGATGGCGTGGCGAACGGGGCGCGGGCCGTCGACACCCTCGCGGACACGGCGGACGTCGCCGCGGTGACGCTTGGGCTCCGCCTCGCGATGGAGCAGGTCGACGGGTGGCCCGTCGGCCGAGCCGCCGGGCACCCGTCTTAGACCGAGCGGCCGCGGGCTCGTCCCTGGCCGGCTCGGCGGGCGCCGCCGGGCACCGGGTCCGTCCCCTGCGCGGGATGATGGCCGCGACCGCCGGGCGACCCGGACACGGCGCGATCCGAAGGGCCGCCATACAACGAATCCGAAGGAGCGGTGGCGGAATCGCGGCGCGGGGAAGGCCGGGCGTACCAGGAGCAAGCCCCGAGGTCAGAGGCCCAAGGACGAAGCCGGTCCAAGCCGGCCGCAAGTCGGCCGGGCGACGAGCAGAGCATCATCCGGATCTGGTATCAGGCGCTCAGGGCGCGACGGAGGACGACCGTGGGGACGACCGGCACGGAGGTGGAGCAGGGCGGCGTGGGGCTCGACCCGGCGGCGAAGAAGACGGTGCTGCGGCACTTCAGCTACGGGCTCTACGCGGTGACCGCGGCCCACGGGGAGGAGCGCGGCGTCTTCACGGCCAACTGGGTCGCGCAGGTCTCCTTCGACCCACCGCTCGTGGTGGTCTCCGTCGAGCACGACAGCTCCACGCTCGGGCTGATCCGCGCCAGCGGCCGGTTTGCGGTCTGCCCGCTCCGCGAGGGGCAGAAGGACCTCGCCGGCAAGCTGGGACGCCCGCGGCAGCGGACCGGCGACAAGTTCGGCGCATTCGACCTGGCGACCGTCCCGACGCTCACGGGCCCCCCGGCCCTCGCCGATACGCTCGGCTTCGTCGCCTGCACGGTGGTCTCGGAGACCCCGGCCGGGGACTCGGTGGTGCTCCTCGGCGAGGTCGTCGAGGCCCGCGTGCTCGGCGAGGGCGAGCCGCTGACGATGCGCGCCGCGGGGTTCCGGCACGCGGGGTGACCACGTCTCGCGGCGGGCATTCAGGGTTCCCCGCGGGTCGCTAGGCGCCTCCACCTGGGGGATGACCACCCGTGCCCTGGGCGTCCCTTCGGTAGCGACGCGGAATGGATCGTTGGCCAACCGGCTGAGGTGCGTCGCGTGGACCGGCAGGCGCTCGCGTGCGGGCGCCGCCGGATCAGCGGCGCGCCCCGCGGTTCGGCTCGGTCCGAAGCGTTACCTCTGGCGTGGTCCTGGCGACGACGGGGGCCGGGCGGCGGCCCCGGGCCGCCATCCGGAACAGGCCGACCGTGGTGAGGGCGCCGACGGCGGCGAAGCAGAGCCAGGGTAGGGCCGGCGCGCCCAGGCGCTCGCCGAGGCCGTAGAGGGCGCCGCCGCTGTAGGCCCCGAGCGCGCCGCCGACGGCCAGCGCGTAGCTCCCCACACCGAAGTAGGCGCCCAGCGCCGCCGGGTTGGCGAGGCCGGCCGCCACCGTCTGCTGGGTCGGCAGGGCGAGCACCCCGCCGACCGCGAAGCCGACCACGCACCCGAGCAGCACCGGCACCGAGCCGGCGAACGCCACCCCGGCCAAACTGGCTGCCATCAGGCCGGTGCCGAGCGCGAGGATCGGGAGCGGGCGCAGCCACCGCTCGGCGATGCGCAGCAGGGGGTACTGGAGCAGGACCGTCATCCCGGCGTTGAGGGCGATCACCCAGCTCGCGCCGTCCGGGGTGCCGGCCAGGTGTGTCGCCACCAGCGGGAACGAGATGTTGATCTGCGAGAACATGAACCAGTAGCCCATCAGCAGCACGGTGAAGGCGACGAACGGGCGGTCGCGCAGGGCGAGCCGCATCCCGCCGGTCAGCCCGCCGGGGCTGGCGGTGGCGACCCGGACCGGCGGCATGAAGACGGCCGCGACGCTCCCCGTGGCCAGGAAGCAGGCGCCGGAGGCGAGCGCGACCAGCGAGAAGTCGACCCGCAGCAGCGCCGCGCCGACGAGCGGCCCGACCGTCAGCCCGAGTCCGCCCACGACGCCGGTGAGGGAGTAGAAGCGGGCCCGGTTGTGCTCGTCGGTGAGGGCGGCGATCGCGGCCGACTTCGGCGCCTCGAAGAAGGCGCCGCCGAGCGCGGCGAGGGTCGCGGTCGCGAAGAGCAGCGGCAGCGTGTCGGCCCAGGCCATCCCGACGAACCCGAGGCCGCGCACCAGCATCCCGCCCACGATGGGAGGCTTGGCGCCGACGCGGTCCGCGATGATCCCGCCGACGAAGGCGAGTCCCTGCTGGGTGAACTGACGGACCGCGAGGACCAGCCCGATCGCGCCGGCGGCCCAGCCCAACCCGTCGACGTAGTGGACCGCGATCAGCGGGATGACCATGAAGAACCCGGCCCACATCAGGAAGGTGTTGACCAGGAGCACGGTCAGGCCGCGCCGGCGCTCGGCGTCCGAGAGCTCCGACCGGTCCCGCGGCCCCCGGGCACCCTCCCGGCGGGTCATCGGGACTGAGCCCGCGAGCGGCCGTTACCCCGCTCCCGCCACCGACGCGGATCGTTCGCCCGTGGCGAGGCCGAACGGCGGGCAGCGCGGTCGCGCGCGTCGTTCCGTCCACCCGCGGACCGCGCCCGCTCGGTCGACACCGCCACCGTCCAGCTCCCCACCGCCGAGACGTCCTCCTCGCCCGACCGGGCGCCCCCCGCGACCACCGGCACAGCCGCCACGCACGCGACGCACCGCGCCGGCCGGGCCACCAACGACCGGCAGCCGACGGTCGACACCGGTCCCGCCCGCGCCTCGTGGGACTCAGGACACTACCACGGGCGGCCACGGATCGAGGCGGCACTCGGCCGCCCGAATCGCGGCAGGCTGGAGGCGCGGCGGCAACGGAGGCGTTCCCCTGGAACAACCCGGTCGTCGCGGACGTCATAGGGATTGGCAGGCGCCGCGGCGGGTTCGTGAGAGGAGCAGCGGACGTGGTGACCCTGGACAAGCCCAGAGAGTTCATGGCCGCCCCCCCGGCGACCGAGGAGCGGCGCTACTACAACCCGGTCCAGAAGGACTACGCGACCTACCTTGAGACGAGCGACGAGACCGCTGGCAAGCGCACCCTGCTCGAGATCGAGGTCGCCGCGGGCGGCGGGAACACCCCCCACATCCACAAGAGCTACGCCGAGCACTTCGAGGTGCTGCGGGGAACGTTGGAGGTCTCGGTGGGCGGCGAGACCCAGACCCTTCATCCAGGCGAGAAGGCCGTCGTCCCGCCGGGCGCGCTGCACCATTTCCGCAACCGCACCGACGCACCGTCCGTGTTCCTGGTCGACCTCCGACCCGGCTCGCCGGGGTTCGAGAAGGCCCTGCGGATCGCCTACGGCCTCGCCGGCGACGGCCTGGTCCGCCCCGACGGGACGCCGCGGAACCTCTATCACCTGGCGCTCCTCATCGAGTGGTCCGACATCGGGCTGCCGGGCGTGTTCGGGGCCCTTGATCCGCTACTCCGCGTCATGGCGAGGCGGGCGCGGCGCAAGGGCATCGACCGCGAGCTGGAGGCCCGCTACATCGCGTAGAAGGCGCCGCCGCTGCCGGCGGGCGTCGCCGATCACCCTTGGGTGACTGGGGTTCCCAGCGCCAGACCCGCCGCGCCGAGCGGGGACGGCGTTCGCGCCGCGCACGGGGCATCCCTCGTCGCCACCTCGGGACTGGTCCTTCCCCTTCACGAGGTCGCCACCCCGCCAACCCGGTGGGCGTGACCGACCCGAGCTTCTAATACGGACTCCCGGGTGGTTGCTGTGGTCTCCGCGCCTGCCGGCCCCAGCCCGCCTTCAGCCGGCTTCGTCCCCGCTCCTGGGGCTCGGCTCGGGGCGAGCGCGGCCGGCTGCGGGCCCCCGACCCCGCCACCGATGACCCGGATTCGGTACGGCATGGAGACCGACCCCGAGTACCGCAGGGTCCTCGTGGCTCGCTTGCCCGGCCCCGACCTGCCCTACGGGTCCATGGAACGCCCGGTCGTGGTGGCCGGTCCCGCCGGAGAACGCGCACCTGTCGACGGAGTAAGGCGACGAGCGCTCTCAGGCGAGCCCGTGCCGGATGGCGAACGCGGCCGCCGCGGTGCGGGAACCGGTATCGAGTTTGGCGAGCACGTTCGTCACGTGGCCGCCGACGGTGCGCGGGCTGATGGAGAGCGCGTCGGCGATCTCGCGGTCGGACAGGCCGGCCGCCAGCAGCCGGAGCACCTCCCGCTCGCGCGCGGTCAGACCGGCGACCCTTTCGGGCTCCGGCGCCGGGACCCGGGACGGACTCGCCGCGACGTCCCCGAGCAGCTCGAGCCCGCGCTCGGCGGCGTCGCCCAGGGACAGCCGTTGGCCCGCGTCCCAGGCGGCGGCGAAGGCCTCCTCGCCAAGGTCGGCGCGGGCCGCGGCGATGGCGCGCTGGAACCGGTCCAGGGTGATCGAGACGCCTCCCATGGCGTGGACGGCTTCGGCCGCTCCGAACAGGCAGACCGCGTCCGCCACCAGGCCCATGCGCGTGGCCAGCAGGGCCACGTTCTTCAGCACGTGGCCGGCGGACCACCGGTCGCCCAGCTCCCGAAACACGCCGAGCGCCCGGCCGAACCACGGCGCCGCCCCCGCGTCGTCGCCCTGGAGAGTCGTCGCCAGCCCGAGGTTGGACAGCATCCAGCCCACCATGAACGGGTCGCCAAGGGCCTCGAAGGACAGAAGGGTTGGGGCGAGGTACTCGGTCGCGCGCGCGGCCTCGCCCCGGTACAGCGCCAGGACGCCGAGCCCGTTCATGGCCAGGCCTACGCTCCGCCGGTCGTCCAGCTCTCGAGCGAGCGCGAGCTGCTCCGCGAACGAGGCCTCCGCCCGCGCGAAGGCGTCTCCCCGCCCCGACGCCGGGGCCTCCGCGGCGTGCGCGAGAAGACTGTGCCCGTGCGCGAACAGGGCGAGGACCAGGTTGGGCCGGTCACCAATCGAACGGCAGAGCGCGGCACTCTCGGCGGCGTGCGTCGCCGCCGCCGCGAAGTCCCCCAGCGCGAACTTCACCCATGCCGCCGCCTGCTGCCCCTTGGCCTGGGCCTCGGGCGTCCCCCGGCCGGAGGCGAGCAACCGCGCCAACGCCTCGTGGGGCTCGCTGAGCAGTGCCCGGATACCCCAGAACTGGTAGACCGACCCGAGGACCCGCAGGGCGAGGTCCGGGTCGTGCTCGATCCCCCAGGCGATGGCGGTCCGCAGGTCGGCGGCGTCGGCCTCCAGGCGGTCCTGCCAGCGCGCCTGGTCCGGCCCAACAAGCCCCGGCCCCGCCGCCTCCGCCAGCGCCAGGTACCAGTCGGCGTGGCGCCGTCGGGTGACGGCCTCTTCCCCCGCCGCCCCGAG
>CADCWG010000269.1 GCA_902806335.1 uncultured Thermomicrobiales bacterium
AGAGGGCGCGGCCGGCGGCGTGCCCGACGACGCGCTCGCCGCCGGCGACGGCGAGGAGGCGGTCGCCGACTGGCTCGACCGCCATGGCATCGCGGACGGCTGGCGCCTCGCGCCGACGTTGGCCGCCGCCGGCCTCGACCCCGCCTGGCTCGATGCCGCGGCGGCCCGTGTCGGCGCGGTGGCGCTGCCGGTGGTCTTGCCGTGGCTCGAAGCGTCGCTCGACCTGGCCGCGGCCCTCGACCAGGCCGAGCGCAGCGCCGCTCGCGTCTCGGCCCTCGTCGACGTCGCCCGCTCCTACACGTTCCTCGACCAGGCACCCGAGCAGGACGTCGACGTCGAGGCCGGCCTCGAGGCCACCCTGGCGATGCTCACCGCCCGCCTGGCCGGGGTCGAGGTGGTTCGCGAGTACGCCCCGGACCTGCCCACCGTCCCCGCGCGGGGGAGTGAGCTGAACCAGGTCTGGACCAACCTGCTGCTCAACGCCGCCGACGCCCTCGGCGGGAAGGGTCGGATCCGCGTCCGCACCGGCTGGGAGCAGGCGGCGGTCGTGGTCGAGGTCGTCGACGACGGCCCCGGCATCCCGCCGGAGCACCAGCGCCGCGTCTTCGAGCCGTTCTTCACGACCAAGCCGCCCGGGGAGGGCGTGGGCCTCGGGCTCGACGTCGCCTACCGCGTCGTCGTCGTCAACCACGGCGGCGACATCCAGGTCGTCTCCCGGCCAGGCGAGACCCGCTTCCGCGTGCGCCTCCCGACCCACGGCGGGGCACCCGGCCGCACGGCGTCCACCGGGTCCAGGCATGCCGATGGCTGAGGTGCCCTCCGCGAGGCTCGGCTCGCACCGGATGGGCACGTCCGCGCCGCAACCGGGCACGGCCATCGGACGGTCGGGGCGCCCTGGCGCCCCGGATGGGACGACCGTGTCTTGCGGTCGGGCCGGCGAACTGTCCGGGGCGCGGGGTCGGACCCGGTGGCTGGGCGCCGCCTCCGGCGGTGTCTCGGGCGGGTGCGACCGCCGCGTCGCGGGCGACGGCGCTCCCGGCTCGGGGCGCGGCCTCCCGCGCACCGTCAGGGAGCGACGCGCATGACCCCAGCCCACATCGCTTCCGTCCGCGAGCAGGTCCGGCGGGAGGTGCTCGCCTGGCCCGGCGTCGAGGAGGCGCCCCACCGATTCGGCGGGGTCGAGTTCCGGCTTGGCCGGCGCGAGCTCGGCCACCTCCACGGCGACCGCTGGGCCGACCTGCCGTTCCCCGTCCGCGTCCGCGAGGAACTGGTCCGCGACGGCCGCGCTCAGGCGCACCACATCCTGCCCGAGAGTGGCTGGGTCAGCTACCCGATCCCGGACCAGACCGCCGTGCCCGGGCTGATCGCTCTCTTCCGCCTCGCCTACGACCGGGCGACCGCCGCCCGCGGTGGGGGCGGCGCGGCGGGGGTGCCCGAGGCGACCGACCCGGCCGCACCCCGTGCCACAATGGGCGGCGAGCCCGCCAGCCAGGAGTTTCCGGTCTCCCTGGACCCGCCGCCCGGGCGACCCGGCTCGCCCGAGGGGAGGTAGTCGAAGATGGCCCAGACCACCTCAGCCCCGACCCATGAGCGCCGGCTCCGCATGTCCTACGAGGAGTTCCTCGCCTGGGCCGACGAGGACGTGCACGCCGAGTGGGTCGACGGGGAGGCGACCGTCTTCGTGCCACCGATCTGGGACCACCAGGCCAGCGTCGTCTTCCTGGCAAAGCTGCTCGGGCTGTATGCCGAGGTCCGCGATCTCGGTGTGGTGCTCACGGCACCGTTCGAGATGCGCCTCGCGCGATCCGCACGCGAGCCGGACCTGCTCTTCATTGGCCGCGAGCGTGCCCAACGGATGGGCGGCAGAAAGCGCCTCGACGGTCCGGCGGACCTCGTCGCGGAGCTGATCGCTCCGGACAGTGTGGTGCGCGATCGACGCGAGAAGCTCGCCGAGTACGCGGCGTCCGGCGTGCCGGAGTACTGGATCCTCGACCCACGTCCGGGCGAGCAGCGGGCCGATTTCTATCGGCTCGACCGCAACGGCGCGTACCGCCCCGTTGGTCTCGACGCCGACGGCCGCTACCACACGCCCGCCCTCCCCGGCCTCTGGCTCCGCCCGGAGTGGCTGTGGCAGGACCCGCTCCCCAAGGTCCTGCCCCTACTGGGCGAGATCCTCGGACTGGACGCCCTCGGCCGGGCGCTCGGTGCCACCGGCCAGCCACTCCCGCCCGGCCGGCCTGGCCAGGGGGGCTCCTGATGGCCCAGCGCACCGCCGATCGTCTCCCCGTCGAAGAGCGTGTGGAGCGGCGGCTCCGGATGACCTACGACAAGTTCCTCGCCTGGGGGGGGAGCCAGTCCCACGCCGAGTGGGTCGATGGGGAGGTCATCGTCTTCGTGCCACCGGGGCTGCGCCACCAGCGGATCGTCGCGTTCCTCGGCACGCTGCTGGGACTCTATGCGCGGCGCCTCGGTCTTGGTGAGGTCCTCCCGGCGCCGTTCGAGATGCGCCTGCCCGGTTCTGCCCGGGAGCCGGACATCCTCTTCATCGACCGCGACCATCTCGACCGCCTGACCGAGCAGCGCCTGGTCGGGCCCGCCGACCTGGTCGTCGAGGTCGTCTCGCCCGACAGCGCGGCCCGCGACCGGCGGGACAAGCTCGCCGAGTACGCCGCCGCCGGTATCCCCGAG
Source organism: uncultured Thermomicrobiales bacterium (assembly GCA_902806335.1). Lineage (GTDB taxonomy): Bacteria > Chloroflexota > Chloroflexia > Thermomicrobiales > UBA6265 > CADCWG01. The sequence goes on from CADCWG010000269.1 coordinate 2,689, forward strand.
TACTGGCTCCTCGACCCACGCCCCGGGCGGGAGTCGGCCGACTTCTACGGGCTGGACGAGGACGGGACGTACCGCCTCGTCGCGCTCGACGCCGACGGCCGCTACCGGGCACGGGTGCTGCCCGGCTTCTGGCTCCGGCCGGACTGGTTGTGGCGGGACCCGCTGCCCGACGCGATGGACGTCCTGCTGGAGATCGCCCCCGAGGTCGCGGGGACGCGCGGTGGGCACGGCCCAGCGGCCCCCGGGCGGACCGATCCTGGCGGGCAGAGAGGCACGGATGGCGACCAGACCGGGTAGGCCGGGCGGCGGTCCCGGTGGGCCGGCCAGGATGCAGCCCGGCGGCATGCGCGCCCTCGGGCGGGCCCTGCGCTACCTCCGGCCGTACCGCCGCGACGCCGGCGGTGCCCTCCTCGCCGTGCTCCTCGTCTCCCTGGCCAACCTGGCCGCCCCGCAGCTGATCCGCCTCGCGATCGACGTCGGGATCGACGACCGCGACCGGGGCGCGATCGTGCTGGCGGTCGGCGGTCTCGTCGGCGTGGCGCTCGCCCGCGGCCTGTTCAGCTTTCTCCAGGGCTACCTGGCCGAGCGCGCCTCCCAGGGCGTCGCCTACGACCTTCGCGACACCCTCTTCGCTCAGGTCGAGCGGCTCAGCTTCGCCTTCTACGACCGCTCCCAGACCGGGCAACTGCTGACCCGGCTCACCAGCGACGTCGAGCAGATCCGCGCCTTCGTCGGCGGCGGCGTCGTCCAGCTCGCCGCCGCCGGCGTGATGTTGATCGGCACCGTGGTGCTGCTGCTCGAGCTCAACTGGCGGCTGGCGCTGGTCGCCCTGGCGATCATCCCGGCGATCTTCGCCGTGCTGCTGCGCTTCGTGCGCCGGATTGGGCCCCTCTTCGGCCGCGTCCAGGCCGCCCTCGGTCGCCTCAACACCACCCTCCAGGAGGACCTGACCGGGATCCGGACCATCCGCGCCTTCGTCCGCGAGGACCACGAGACGCGACGCTACCGCGTCGTCAACGACGAGCTGCTCGACGCCAACCTGACCGCCGTCAGGGTCTTCTCGGCCAGCTTCCCGCTGGTCTTCTTCTTCGCCAACCTCGGCACGATGCTCGTGGTCTGGTACGGCGGCAACCAGATCATCGGCGGCCAGCTCTCCGTCGGCGAGCTGATCGCCTTCAACTCCTACCTGGCGTTCCTGCTCTTCCCGATCCTGACGATCGGCTTCCAGGCTTCGGGGATCCCCCGCGCCGGCGCCTCGGCGCTGCGCGTCTTCGAGATCCTCGACGAGCCGCTCGAGGTCCGCGACGCCCCCGACGCCACCCCGCTGCCGCCGGTGCGCGGCCGGGTGACCTTCGAGGACGTCCGCTTCCGCTACCCCGGCAGCGACGCCGAGACGCTGCGTGGCGTCTCGTTCACCGCCGAGCCGGGACAGACCGTCGCCATCCTCGGCACCACCGGCAGCGGCAAGAGCACCCTGGTCAACCTGCTGCCGCGCTTCTACGACCCGTCCGCCGGGCGGGTCCTGATCGACGGCCACGACATCCGGACCGTCACGCTCGCCAGCCTCCGCGGCCAGGTCGGGATCGTCCTCCAGGAGACGCTGCTCTTCAGCGGCACGGTGCGCGACAACATCGCCTACGGTCGCCCCGACGCCAGCCAGGCCGAGGTCGAGGCCGCCGCCCGCGCCGCCCAGGCCGACGGCTTCATCCGCGCCCTGCCCCAGGGCTACGGGACCGTGGTCGGCGAGCGGGGCGTCGGGCTCTCCGGGGGGCAGCGGCAGCGGGTCGCGATCGCCCGCGCGCTGCTGGTCGACCGGGGCGTCCTGGTCCTCGACGACAGCACCTCGGCGGTCGACGCGGAGACCGAGGCGGCGATCCAGGAGGCCCTCGACCGGCTGATGCGGGCAGGCGACCGGACCGCGTTCGTGATCGCCCAGCGGATCAGCACCGTCCGCGACGCCGACCTGATCGTCGTCCTCAACGCCGGCGAGGTCGCCGCGATGGGCACCCACGAGGAGCTCCTGCGCGAGAGCACCCTCTACAACGAGATCCTCGGCTCCCAGCTGCGGCCGGACGACGGCCCGGACGACGGCCCGGACCACGGCCCGGACGGCCCGGACGACGGCGACCTCGTCGCGGCCGGGATCGACGCGCCCGCCGCGGAGCCGGTCGGGGTCGCGGCCGGCGCCGCGCCCTTCCGACGCCCCGAGGAGCCCGGCCGATGAGCCAGACGATCGAGGCGCTCGCCGCCGCGTCGGGGGAGCGGGCCGAGGACCGCGGCGCCGTCGCCCGTCGCCTCGTTGGCGAGCTGCGCCCCTTCCGGCGGGAGATCGGCCTCGCCTTCGGCCTAATCGTCCTCAGCGCCTCCGCCCAGGCCCTGGGCCCGCTGCTGGTCGCCCGCGCGATCGACGGGCCGATCGCCGACGGCGACCGGGGCGGCCTGGCGTGGCTGATGGCGGCGCTGTTCGTCGTCTACCTCGTCGGCACCGTCGGCACCCGCGGCCAGATCGCGCAGGTCGGCGAGATCGGCCAGCGGGTCCTCGCCTCCCTGCGGGATCGCCTGTTCGACCGATTCCAGCACCTCCCGCTGGCGTTCTTCGACCGCCGCCCCGTCGGCGACCTGATCAGCCGCGTCACCAACGACGTGGATACCCTCAACCAGTTCCTCTCCCAGGGCCTGACCCAGCTCCTCGGCTCGTTCTTCAGCCTGATCGGCATCGTGATCGCGATGCTCCTGCTCGACCTCGGGCTCGCGCTGGTCAGCTTCACGATCATCCCGGTGATGCTGCTGACTACCTCCGTCTTTGCCCGCCGCGCCCGGGTCGCGTTCCGGACCGCCCGCGAGGCCACCGGCGACGTCACCGCCGAGCTCCAGGAGGAGATCTCCGGTATCCGCGAGGCCCAGGCCTTCAACCGGACCGAGGTCAACATCGAGCGCTTCCGCCGCCGCAACGCGGCGAACCGCGACGCCAACGTGCAGGCGGTCGGCATCACCTCCGCGTTCGCGCCGGCGATGGACGTGCTCAGCACCCTCGCCACCGCGCTGGTGATCGGCTACGGCGGCTACCAGGTCTACCAGGGGGAGCAGACCGTCGGCTTGCTCGCCGCCTTCCTCATCTACGTCCAGCAGTTCTTCCGCCCGATCCAGCTGGCCTCGCAGGTCTACACCCAGGCCCAGTCCTCGCTGGCCAGCGGCGAGCGGATCTACCAGATCCTCGACGCGGCGCCCGAGGCGGCCGACCCCCCGGGCACCCCGGCGCTCGGCGCCGTCCGCGGCCGGATCGAGTTCGACCGCGTCACCTTCGGCTACGACCCGGCGCGCCCCGTCCTGCGCGACGTCTCCTTCTCCGCCGAGGCGGGGGAGACGGTGGCGATCGTCGGCCCGACCGGGGCCGGCAAGACCACCATCGTCAACCTGATCCCCCGCTTCTACGAGGTCCCCGAGGGGCAGGGCACGATCCGCGTCGACGGGCACGACATCCGACGGGTAACGCGGCAGAGTCTCCGCCGCCAGGTCGCGACGGTGCTCCAGGAGCCGTTCCTCTTCTCCGGCACGGTCGCCGACAACATCGGCTACGGCCGGGAGGGCGCCACCCGCGAGGAGATCGTCGCCGCCGCCCGCGCCGTCGACGCCGACCGCTTCGTCGCCGCCCTGCCCGAGGGCTACGACACCCCCCTCGGCGAGGGGGGAGGCGGCCTGAGCGAGGGCCAGCGCCAGCTCCTCTCCTTCGCCCGGGCGGTGCTGGCCGACCCCCGGATCCTGATCCTCGACGAGGCGACCAGCCGGATCGACACGCGGACCGAGCAGACGATCCAGGCCGCCCTCGGCCGCCTGCTCGCCGGCCGGACCAGCATCGTGATCGCCCACCGCCTGAGCACCGTCCGCAACGCCGACCAAATCCTGGTCGTCGACGGCGGGCGGATCGTCGAGCGCGGCGACCACGGCGCGCTGATGGCCCGGGACGGCCTCTACGCGACCCTCTACCGGCGCCAGTTCCGCGACCTCCGGGCTCCCAGCACGGCGGACGACGCGAACGCCGAGGCGGTCGGGGTCGGCACGGGGGCGGTCAGGTGAGTGCCAGTGACCGGGCGCCCCGCGCCCTGTCCTTCTCGCCCATCCCCGGCGACGACCGCGCTGGCGTCCACGGTGGCGTCCGTCGAGGGTCGGAGGGGTACCGGTTGGGGGCCGGGAGGGCGCCGGGGGAGGACGCCGGGAGGGCGCCGGGCCCTCCCCTGCCGGGTGGGGTGGGACGGGACCGCGACCGTGACGGCCGATCGCTGAGGAGCAACCGATGACCGATGGTTCCGCCGCCCTGACCGCGCCCGTCGGTCCGACCGACCACACCCTGGGACCGCCGAACGCCCCGGCGACGCTGGTGATGTACGGGGACTACGAGTGCCCCTACACCCGCCGCGCCACCGTGATCGTCGCCGCGCTCCAGGACGAGTTCGGTGATAAGCTTCGTTATGTCTTCCGCAACTTCCCGCTCCGCGAGATCCACCCCCACGCTCAGCTCGCGGCCGAGGCGGCGGAGGCCGCCGCGGCGTCCAGCGGCACGGCGTTCTGGGCGATGTATCACCGGCTCTTCGCCGGGCAGGAGCACCTCGACGCCGCCCACCTCGCCGCCTACGCCCGGGAGGTCGGCCTCGACGGTGCCCGCTTCGCCCACGAGCTGGCCGCCCACACGCACGCCGCCCGCGTCCAGGCCGACGTCGACTCCGGGGCCGAAGGGGGAGTCGAGGGCACCCCGACCTTCTTCCTGAACGGCGTTCGCCACGACGCCAGCTACGCCCACGATGTCCTCCAGGCCGCCATCGCCGACCTCACCGGGACGCCCGCCCCGGCGCGCTCGGGGCCCGACGTCTGAGCCCTTGCCCGCCCCCGGGACCCCTTGGCCGTCTGGGTGCCTTCGGCTTCCCGGGTCCTCCAGGGGCAACGGCCCCGTCCGATCCGCTCTCCCGCACCGACAGGTAACCGGCGATGACCACCGACAGCGACAGCGGCACCGACCCGACAGACACGAACCCTCCCGACCCGGCCGCGCCGGGGGACGGATCCCGACGCCCGGACGGCGGCCTGGGCGCGGTCCTCCACGCCGTGCCGCTCTTCGCGGCCCTCTCCGACGCGCAACTGGCCTGGCTCGCCGGCCAGGGCCGGGAGGCCGAGCTGCCGGCGGGCGCGGCGCTGTTTCGCGAGGGCGACCCCGCCGACGCCTTCTCGGTGGTGCTCGACGGCGAACTCTGCGTCTCCAAGCGGGTGGGCGGCGAACAGGTCACCCTGGCGACCCACGGACCGGGCGGCTTCACCGGCGAGATCCCGCTCCTCAGCGGCTCGCCGTTCGTGGCCACCGCCGTCGCCGCCCGCCCGACCCGCGTCTTCCGCCTCGATCGCGACGCCTTCCTGGAAGCGCTGACGGCCTGCTCGCCGATCGCCGAGCCGGTGATGCGGGCCCTGGCCCAGCGTGTCTCAAGCATGCAGGTGCTGACCCAGCAGCAGGAGAAGCTGGCGGCGCTCGGCAAGCTCTCGGCCGGGCTCGCGCACGAGCTCAACAACCCGGCCGCCGCCGGCCGCCGGGCCTCCGGCCAGCTCCGGGAGGCGATGGCCGCCGCGCAGACCTGCGCCCTCGCCCTCGGCCGGCTCGGCCTCGAGCCGGCCGCGCTCGACGCGCTCGCTGAGACCGAGCGGGAGGCCGCCGCCGGCAAGGTGACGCTCGACGCCCTGGCCCGCAGCGACCGCGAGGACGAGGTCGGTGACTGGCTGGAGGACCACGACATCGAGCGGGCCTGGCAGCTTGCCCCCACGCTCGTCGGCGGCGGTCTCGACTCCGACCGGCTGGACCACCTCGCCGACCGGCTGCCGCGGGCCGCGCTGGAACCCGCCCTCGGCTGGCTCGTCTCGTCCCTCAACGCCGCGGAGCTCGTCTCCGCGCTCGAGCAGAGCACCGACCGGATCGCCGACCTCGTCAAGTCGGTCAAGCGCTACTCGTACATGGACCAGGGGCCGACGCAGGCGGTCGACATCCACGACGGCCTCGACAGCACGGTGACGATGCTCGGTCACCAGCTCAAGAGCGTCGACGTGGTGCGTGACTACGACCGATCGCTGCCGAAGATCGAGGCCCACGGCGCCGAGTTGAACCAGGTCTGGACGAACCTGATCGACAACGCCGTCGCGGCGATGCAGGGCAAGGGGACCCTCACGCTGCGGACGTCCCGCGAGGCCGACCGGCTGCTCGTCGAAGTCGGCGACGACGGCCCCGGGATCCCGCCCGAGATCCAGCGCCGGGTCTTCGAGCCGTTCTTCACCACCAAGCCGGTCGGCGAGGGGACGGGGCTCGGCCTCGACGTCGTCCAGAAGGTCGTCGTCGGCCGCCACAAGGGCGAGGTCAGCGTCGACTCCCGGCCCGGCGCCACGCGCTTTCTGGTCCGGCTGCCCCTGCTCAAGGAGACACCGCCAAACGCGACCGATCCCGGAGGGCACGGTGGCTGACCCGGGCGCGTCACCCCTGGCGGCTCGCGGTGATGGCCCCCGCCTCAAGCTGGGCCTGTTCGCGATGAACTCGGGGCCGTGCGCCGACCCGGCCACCGCGGCGGCCGTCGCCCGGGCGGCCGAGGCGGCCGGGTTCGAGTCGCTCTGGGCGGGCGAGCACGTGGTGCTGCCCGACCCGCGCGTCCCGCCGTCGCCGATGGAGCCGGGCGACCCGATCCTGGACCCGATCGTCGCCCTGACCTTCCTCGCCGCCCACACCGATCGGGTCCGGCTGGGGACGGGGATCATCATCCTCCCCCAGCGCAACCCGTTGGTGCTGGCCAAGGAGCTCGCCAGCCTCGACGTGCTCTCGGGCGGGCGGCTGGAGCTGGGAGTCGGGGTCGGCTACCTCGAGCCGGAGTTCCGGGCCCTCGGCATCCCCTTCGCCGACAAGGGGCCGCGCACCGACGACTACCTGGCGGCGATGCGGGCGGTCTGGTCCGACGCGCGGCCCGCCGCTTACCACGGTCGCTTCGTCGCCTTCGAGGGCATCCAGGCCCGTCCCCTGCCGGCCCAGCGCCCCCACCCGCCCCTCGTCATCGGCGGCCACTCGGCGGGCGCCTACCGGCGCGCGGTGGCGGGCGCCCGCGGCTGGTACGGCTACGGCCTCGACCTGGACGCCACCGCGACCTGCCTCGCCGCCATCGCCGACACGGTTCGCAACGTGGCGCGCCCGGCCGAGCTCGGCGCGCTGGAGATCAGCGTCACCCCTCGCGGGGAGGTCGACGCCGCGTCCGCCGAGCGCTACGCCGCCCTCGGCGTGCATCGCCTCATCCTGCGGCCGCCCGACGGTCTCGACCGCGCCGGCCTGCTCGCCTTCGTGGGAGCCGCGGCCCGGCTCGGAGGCGGCGCGTGAGCCGGTTCCTCGCCGCCGTGTCGGTCACGATGGTGGCGGTCACGATGGTGGCGGTCAAGCCCGCCGTCGGCTGGGCCACCGTGACCGCCGACCGGCCCGTTGGCTCACGGTGCACCTGTGCCGCCGCCACCCATGCCGCCATACCCACGGCCGCACCCGTCGCCAACCCCCGTCAGGGTATCGCCGCGTCGAGCCAGGGGACTGTTCTGTTGCCGTCCGACCCACTTCCCGACCGGGGATAACACAGGATCCACCCGCCCATGGTGACGTTGACGAGGCCGCCCTGCGACGAGGGGGTCATCCGGGGATTGGTCCGCCCCGATCGGACCGCCGCCTGCCCGCCGGACGTCCGCCGCTGGACGCTCGTCGCCACGATCCTCGCGTCGAGCATGGTCTTCATCGACGGCTCGGTGGTGAACGTCGTGCTGCCGACGCTCCAGCGCGAGTTCGGCGCGAGCGGGGCCGACGCGCTCTGGGTCGTCGAGGCCTACGCGCTCTTCCTCGCCGCGCTGATCCTCGTCGGCGGCTCGCTCGGCGACCACCTCGGGCGCCGCCGGATCTTCCTCCTCGGCACGGCGCTCTTCGCCGCGACTTCGATCTGGTGCGGGCTCGCCCCGAACATCGGCACCCTGATCTCGGCCCGCGCCGCCCAGGGGATCGCCGGGGCGCTGCTGACGCCGGCCAGCCTGGCGATCATCAGCGCGACCTTCACCGAGCCGGGCGAGCGCGGTCGCGCGATCGGCACCTGGTCGGGGTTCACCTCGATCACGGCCGCCGGCGGGCCGGTCCTCGGCGGCTGGCTGGTCGAGACGGCGTCGTGGCGGTGGGTCTTCTTCATCAACCTCCCGCTCGCCGCGGTGGTCTTCTTCGTCGCCAGCCGGTTCGTCGCCGAGAGCCGCGACCCCGACGCCGGGCGGCTCGACTTCGTCGGCGCGGCACTGGTCACCGTCGGGCTGGGGGGCCTCGTCTTCGGCCTGATCGAGGCGCCGGTCGAAGGCTGGGGCAACCCGCTGGTGCTGGTCGCCCTCGCGGTCGGGGTCGCCGGTCTGGTCGGCTTCCTCTTCACCGAGGCCCGGGTCCGCGCGCCGATGATGCCGCTCGGCCTGTTCGCCTCGCGCACCTTCTCGGGGACGAACCTGCTGACGCTGCTGCTCTACGGCGCGTTCGGCGGCGCGCTCTACTACCTGCCCTTCAACCTGATCCAGGTCCACGGCTACTCGTCGACCGCCGCCGGGGCCGCGTTCGTCCCCGCGATCCTGATCATCTTCGGGCTCTCGCGCTGGACCGGCGGCTTGATCGGCCGCTTCGGGGCCCGGCTGCCGCTGGTCGTCGGCCCGCTGACCGTCGCCGGCGGCCTGCTCCTGATGACGCTGCCTGGGACCGGCGGCAGCTACTGGACCACCTTCTTCCCGGCGGTGATCGTGCTCGGGGTCGGCATGGCGATCACCGTCCCGCCGTTGACCACCGCCGTGATGGGCGCCGTCTCCGACCGCCAGTCGGGGATCGCCTCCGGCGTCAACAACGCGGTCTCGCGGACGGCCCAGTTGCTGGCGATCGCGGTCTTCGGCATCGTCGTCGCCGGCGTCTTCCGTGGCCAGCTCGCCGACCGCCTTGACGGGGTGCCCAATCTCCCCCCCGAGACCCGTGCCGCGATCGTCGCCCAGGAGGAGGACCTGGCCGCCGTCGAGGTCCCCGCGGGCACCGACCCGGCGGTCGCCACCGCCGCCAGGGAGGCGATCGACGGATCGTTCGTGGCCAGCTTCCGGGTGGCGATGGTGATCGGCGCCGTGATGGCCGCCCTCAGTGCCCTCGCCGCCTGGGCGCTGATCGGGGGCAGGGCGGCCGCCCCGGCCCCGGTGCCGGCGACGACACCGGCGGTGGCCGACTGAGGGAGCCTTCGGAGGCGCCGACGCGCGCCATAGCCGGGATGCCCGGGCGGCGTGAACGGTGAGCGGCTAGGATCGAGCCCGGGCGACGTGTCCGGAGGCCGACCAGCCTTGGAGGGAGAGACGCCATGACCACGACCTGCACGCACCTCGACCAGATCCACGACGTCACCCCGAGCGCGCAGGGGTGCGAGGACTGCCTCAAGACCGGCGAGCGCTGGGTCCACCTCCGGGAGTGCCTGGTCTGCGGCCACGTCGGCTGCTGCGACTCGTCGCGCAACCGGCACGCGACCAAGCACTTCCACGCCACCGGCCACCCGATCATCCGGTCGTTCGAGCCGGGTGAGGACTGGCGCTGGTGCTACGTCGATGAGGTCGTCGTCTAGTAGCCCGCCAACCGTTCTTCGCCGGTGGGGGCACGGCATGCCGTGCCCCCACCGGCGACCCGGCAGCCCGGGCGTCGCCCCGACGGGAGACGTCGCCCCACGGACGGGGCGCGACAGACCACGAGTCCCGATCCAGGACCCGCGGTCAGCCGGGGGGCCGCCGGGGGACCACCCGCAGCCGCTCCGCCCCGGGGCCCCAGCCAGCAGGGGCCGCCCCCGTGCCCGCAGCAGAGGACCGCCGTGGCCGACCTTGCCGCGCCCGCGCCCACGGACACCGCGCCCTCCCCGGTCGCGGTCCGTCGGACCGCGCTCTTCCCGACCCTTGCCGACGGCCAGATCGCCGCGCTGGCCGCGCGTGGCGAGGAGGTGCGGCTCGACCCTGGCGAACGCCTCTTCGCGGAGGGTGGCCCCCTCGATTCCTTCTATGTGGTCCTCGAGGGCGCCGTCCGGATCACCAAGGGCGCCGGCGACCTGGCGACGACCCTTACCACCCATGGTCCCGCCGAGTTCGTCGGCGAGTTGGCGGTCCTCACGGGGGAGCCGAGCGTCGCCTCGGCCCATGCCGCGGTGCCCTCCCGCCTGGTCCGCGTGCCGGCCGAGGCGTTCCGCCGGGTGCTGCTCGAACGGCCCGACCTCGCCGACGCCGTGTTGGGGGCGATGACCCGTCGGCTCCAGGACGCCGAGCTGATGGTCCGCCAGCGGGAGAAGCTGGCCTCGCTGGGGGCGCTCGCCGCCGGGCTCGCCCATGAGCTGAACAACCCGGCATCCGCCGCGCGCCGTGCCGCCGGCCAGCTCGAGGCGACCGTCGAGGAGCAGGAGGCGAGGGCGGCCGAGCTGCGACGGCTCGGCCTGCCCGCCGCGGCGTGGGAGGATCTCCTCGCCGTTCGGGCGCGGGCCCTCCCCGGGGTCGGCGGCGACCCGCTCGCCCGCTCCGACGCCGAGGACGCCCTCGGCGCGTGGCTCGACGAGCGGGGGATCACCGGCAGCTGGGCACTCGCGCCCGGGCTCGTCGCCGCCGGGCTGGACGCGGTGGCGCTCGATGCGGTCGCCGAGGTCGTCCCCCCGGTGGCGCTCGGCGCCGCGCTCGGTTGGCTGGCGGCGGCCCTTTCCACCCGCGAGCTGGTCGGCGAGGTCACCCAGAGCACCGGCCGGATCGCCGAGCTCGTCGACGCCGCCCGCGGCTACACCTACCTCGACCAGGCGCCCCGTCAGGAGATCGACGTCCACGACGGCCTCGAGAGCACCCTCGCGATCCTCGGCCACCGGCTCCGGGACACCCGAGTGCTCCGCGACTACGACCGGTCGCTGCCGCGCCTCTGCGCCTACGGCGCCGAGCTGAACCAGGTCTGGACCAATCTGCTCGACAACGCCCTGATCGCGACCGGCGGGGCCGGCACGGTTCGCCTCCGCACCGCGCGCGAGGGCGACCGCCTCCTGGTCGAGGTCGGCGACGACGGCCCCGGCATCCCGTCCGCCCTCCACACCCGCATCTTCGAGCCGTTCTTCACCACCCGACCCCCCGGCGAGGGGGTAGGACTGGGGCTGGACATCGCCCGGCGGATCGTCGTCGACCGGCACGGCGGCGAGATCGCCGCCGACTCCGTGCCCGGCGACACCCTCCTCCGGGTCTGGCTGCCGATCCCGCCCGCCGAGGAGGCGCCGCGCGGCGAGTCGCCGGGTTCCGATGTCGACCGGGTGTCCGGGGCCGACGGGGCCACCGCGTCAGTAAGCGCGCCCTCGCCGCCGTAGGCCGGACCCCGTCGGGGTCGGGGGGCAGACTGAACCCGGTGGGGCGGAATCCGGCTGGTCGGTGGCGGGATGGGCGCGCGCCGGCCGCCGGGCCCGCCCAGGGCCGAACCTCGACATCGGAGGCTCGGGCACGGAGCCGACCGAGGCCTGCCGCGCACCGGCCGGGCGAGGCCCGACCACCCGGATCCCGTAACCGGGGGGCGGCTCGACCGGTGGCCCGGCGGCGACCCCGTTCGCCACGGGGCTCGGCGCGGCGACGGCCCAGCCACGATGGTCAATCCCGCTCGCGCCGGGCGGCCCGGATGCGGTCCGGGTCCGGCACGGGCAGCTATCCCGGCGTCGGCCCTCACTCGCGGTGGTCGGGAGGCACCACGTCCCACGCCGGCGCGGGGCCGTAGGCGCGGGCGTCGGTGTCGCGCTTGTAGGGGAGCGCGGTGGGCACGGCGACCAACTCCAGCGTCAGCCCCCACGGCGCCGTGAAGTAGACGTAGCGCAGACCGGCGCTCGGGCCGAAGGGGACGGTGTTCGGCCCCGCCAGGAGCGTCACGCCCGGCTGTCCCGCCAGGTACGCCATCGCGGCCTCGAGGTCGTCAACGGCGAACGCGAGGTGGGCCGCGCCGGGGTCGCTGTTGCGTGGCGGCGGCGCGGCCGGCTCCGGGGTGGCGAAGCGGAGCAGCTCGACGTTCAGGTTCGGCCCGCAGCGCAGCAGGGCGAGGTCGAGCACCGCCCGGCGGTCAACCGCCAGCCCCCGCTCCATCCCGTCCCCCTCGGGGTCCGCGAAGGGCCCGCTGCGGTAGAGCAGGTCGCAGCCGAGGACGTCGACGAAGAAGCGGATCGCTGCCTCGAGGTCGGGCACGGTGACCCCGACGTGGTCGACGTTGCGGGCCGTCGGGATCCCCCGCCGCGGGCGTGTCGCCGCGCCCGGCTCGCCACCGGCGGGTGGGACCATACCGGCTGCGCCGGCGCCCTCTTCTGGGGATCGGTCCATACGTGCTCCCGGACATCTGGGCGGCGGGCGGCATCGCCGCGCCCCCGCGTCGTTGGCCCCGCTCAGCGCCCCGCCGGCTCGGGAACCTGGAGCGGCGTCAGGCCGGCGGCGATCTCGTCGTTCTGGCCCGCCAGCCACGGCGGCAGGCGCAGCGCGCGGCCCAGCGCCTCGGGGGCTTCGTCCGTCGCGAAGCCGGGGCCCGCGGTCGCAAGCTCCAGGATGTGCCCGTCCGGGTCCTGGAAGTACACGCTCTTGAAGTACTGGCGGTCGCGGATCTCGGTGGCCGGCACCCCCGCCGCGGCGAGGTGCCCCTGCCAGGCGCGAAGGGCGTCCTCGTCGGCGACGTGGAACGCGACGTGGTGGGTCATCCCGTGCCCGACCACGCCCCGCCGCATCTGGCCGGGCCGGTAGCCGAACCAGGTCACGATGGTGCCCGGCGCGCCGTCGCCGACACCCACGTAGAGGTGGGGCGAGTCGGGGTTGTCGAAGTTGAGCGTCCGCTTCACGAAGCGCATCCCGAGTGTCTCGGTGTAGAAGGCCAGCGTCCGCTCGGCGTCGGAGGCGATCGCCGTGATGTGGTGGATGGCGTTGAGGCGCATCGTGGCGTCGGGGGTGGCGACCGGCTCGGGCCAGGTCTCGGCCGCGATCGCCGCCTCGTCGCGGCCACCCACGGTGGTCTCGAACGGCGGCGGCTTGAGTTCGGTGCCGAGGGCGTCGGGGACCTCGTCGACCGTCCAGCCGGGGCCGCGGGTGGCGATCTCGATGATCAGCCCGTCGGGGTCCTGGAAGTAGATGCTCTGGAAGTAGACCCGGTCGTAAGGGCCCGTCACCGCCAGGCCACGGCCGGTGAGCCACCGCTTCCAGCGCAGCAGCGCGTCGCGGTCGGCGGTGGCGAAGGCGATGTGGTGGGTGGCGCCGATCCCCGTCCGCCCGGGCCCGGCGTCGGGCCACTCGAAGAAGGTCAGCAGCGAGGAGGGCGCGGCCTGGTCGTTGCCGAAGTAGAGGTGGTAGGCGCCCGGGTCGTCGAAGTTGACCGTCTGCTTGACCAGGCGCAGGCCGAGGGTCTGGGTGTAGAAGTCGACCGTGCGCTGGGCGTCGGCGCAGACGGCGGTCAGGTGGTGGATGCCCCGGATCCGGTGCGTGGGCGCGATGTCGGTGGCGAGGTCGCGGGGGCTGGCGGTGGCCACGGGTCGTCTCCCTTGGCGTCGTCGGGTGAGCGGCCCACGTCGGCGCCAGCCCCGGCCGCCGCCGGTCCTCGAGCGGTTCGTCAGACGCGACGATTGTCCGGTCCCGTTCCCGGAGACGCAATCCTTCGACCCCTCGGGCGCTACGTCCGCGGGCTCCGCGGCACCCCTCACGCCGCGCCCAACGCGGACAATCGGGAGACCCTGGCCCCTCCTGACGCTGCGGCGCCCCATTCGAGCGCGAACCGAGGCTTTCCGCCCGGGGTCGGTCACCCGTGGCGGCGGTAGCAGCCGCGATCACGCATCCGGGCACGGGCCGCGGATGGCGGGCCGGATCGGGACGCGGCTCGTGCCGCCGGCCGGTAGCTGGCCCGCGCATCTGCCGCGTGAGCCCAGTCTCGCCAGTTCCGCGAACCGCCGTGAGCCCCCCGCCGGGACAGGCCCACGGTCGGTCCAGCGGTCGCCGCCGGCGCGGGCCCGAATCTGACCGGATGGATCCGAGGGCGGGGCCGTAGGCCGCAGGCGAGGGTGCCCTCGGCCATGTGCGTTCTCAGCGTGCTGCGGCCCTCACTGGCCCGCGATCCCGCCGGCACCGAGCCTCACCACGGAGGCGATGAACGGCGCCCAGGTCGGGCTCGCGTGGCGACGTGTCCCGCGCTTAAGGCGGTGTCCAAGCGTTGTTTGGCCGGCAAGGGGCGCCTGGCGTGCCCCGCCGGGCACGGGCCGAGCCGGTCCCCGGCGCGGGGATGCGCCGCCCCGCGCCATCCCGACGCACACCGCCCCGTGGTCCCGCGACCTCCATGGGTCGTCAGGTCGCCGGGCTTCGGCCGCTGCCGTATTCCTCCTCCGTGAGGAGACGAACGGTTTGGTCCGCCGGCTGGGGCCAGTGAGGGGGAGATGACCAACGGGATCGGCTCGCGCTCCCTCGTCGATCCTCGGGGCAGCATCCGGCTGGTCGGGGAGTGACGTCGGAACTACTTCCTCCTGCCTAGTGTCCTCTTGATGCATCTGATGCTAAGGTACGCGGGCGAGGCACGCGCCCCGTCGCGCCGCGGGCAGTGTCGGACGCTACAGGGATCGCTGCCTTGGGTCGGTGGATGGGCCGGCGATGGCCGTCGTCAGCGATGGTCGCCATCAGCGGCGCCTCATCTCGTCCCCGACGATCGGGTAGCGGTGCCGGCCGGGCGGCGGCCGGCGGCGGTCTGTGACAGCCGGGGCGCCTGCCCCGGTCGGCGTCGAGAGCGAGGGGAAGGCCGTGATGCTCGGTATAACGACATGGGCCCTGGTCCGAAGAGCGACGCTGGGCGCCCTCCTGGCGGTCATGATGATGCCAGGCGTGGCGGGGGCGGTCGCGGCTCAGGGTGACGATGAGGGTGAGGACCAGGATCCGCAGACCGTGCGGATCGCGCTGGACGAGTACAAGGATTCCGGCGTCACCGGATCCGCGACGCTCACCGCGATCGAGGACACGACGCAGGTCACCATGTCGCTGACCGGCGAGCGGCTCGAAGGCGACCATCCGTCCCACATCCACACCGGCACCTGCGACGACTTCGACCCCGACCCGACCTACCCGCTCAGCACCGTCAACCTGTCCTCGGTGGACGAGCAGGGAGCCAGCGAGACGACGGTGGATGCCGTCTCCCTCCAGGAGCTGCTGGACGACGACTTCGTGATCCTCGTCCACAAGTCGCCCGAGGAGCTGACCAACTACTTCGTCTGCGGGGAGATCAAGGCCGGCACGGCGGCGGACGTTGAAGCCGACGCCGCGGGTGGGGAAGCCGCCACGGAGGACGAGTCCGGCACCGAGTCCGAGTCCGAAGAGCACTCCCACGGGACCGACGCCGAGGCCGAGACCGACAGTGAGGCCGAGACCGACAGTGAGGCCGAGACCGAGACCGACAGTGAGGCCGAGAGCGGCAGGGGCGGGACGACGGGAGTGCCCAACACAGGCACCGGCACGACCGCCGATGGGGACGCCCCACGGACGTCGGGGATGCCCAGCACCGGTGTTGGCACCACCACCCGACATGCCGTGGCCAACGGCGACTCGGCCTGGGTCCTGGGTCTCGGCGGCCTCGCCGTCGCGGCGGCGTTCGCGGCCCTCGCGGCCTACCTGTCCTACCGTCGGGCGATTCGCGCGTAGCGGCCGCGCGCTGCCCCGGCCCACGCCGCGGGCAGCGCAGTCGCCTCGATGCATGCCCGGGCCCATCCTGCCGCCGGGAGCCATGGCGGAGGGGTAGAGGACGCATCCGGTCGGTGGCTGACGGGTCTCGGCGGCGTCATGGCCGTTGAGGGGACGGCGCGATGTCCCACCCCCGACTGAGCCGGCCCCCGGGCACGGATTCGACAGAGAGATGGCGACCCCGGCGACCGATCGCCGGGGTCGTCGCCTGTCGGGTGCGCTCCCCGCCGCCACCGGGGCGGATTCGGCTCCGCCACCGAGGCGGATTCGGCTCCCCTGACGGCGGGATCCTTCGGGTTGGCGACGGTCGCGTCCCTATAATGGCCCGATGGCTCCTCAACCGTTGGATAACGATCGTCTGGTCGGCCGCCGCGTGGTCGTGGGTGGCCGCGGCGATATCGGGTCGGCCGTCGCCCACCGGATGTTCACATCCGGGGCGGAGGTCGTGATCCTCGACGTCGCCCGACCAACCGTGACCCGGCGCGGGATGGCGTTCGCCGACGCCCTCTTTGACGGGTCGGCCCGCCTGGACGGGGTTACGGCGTGCCGCGTGGACGACGCGGCCAGCCTCCCCTCGATCCTCCGCGGGCGCGAGGCGATCCCGGTGCTCGTCGGCGACCTCAGCGGTCTGCCCGGCGCGATCCGTCCGGACGTGGTGGTGGACGCCCGGATGCGCAAGCGACAGCGTTCCGAGTCCCAGCGAGGACGCGCGCCGTTCACGGTCGGGCTCGGCCCCGGCTTCGTCGCCGGCGACACGGTCGACGTCGCGGTCGAGACCAGCTGGGACGCCCTGGGCGAGGTGGTCTGGCGAGGGCCCACGCGGTCGTTCGGCGGTGAGCCGCGGCCCATCGGCGGGCACGGACGGGACCGGTACCGGTACTCCCCCACCGCCGGAACGTTCCACACC
>CADCWG010000270.1 GCA_902806335.1 uncultured Thermomicrobiales bacterium
GCGTCGACCCGGGCCGTGGCGAGCCGGTCGGGGGTGGGGCTGGCCGCACCGCCGACCGCGGCGTCCCGTCGCTCTGGCAGCGCGCCGGCGACCAGCGCCGTCGCCGCCTCGTCCCCGGGATTGGCGAGCCGCACGGTCGTGTACGGGCGGGCGACCGTCGAGCGCCCGGCGCCGAGGGTGGCGCTGGTGCCGTCCGGTGCGACCGCCGCCAGCTCGCCGTGCTCCACCGCGAGCCCGACCGGCCCTTCGGGCAGGAGGGGACCGCTGTCCGCGCCCGGCTCGACGGCGACGCGGCCGACGAAGAGGAAGGTGGAGCGGCCGGTCAGCCGCGGCACCTCCGCTTCGAGGAGGATGGTCGGTTCCGGGCCTAGGGTCGCTGTCGCGTCCAGGCTCGGCGCCGCGCCGGGTGCAGGCGCGGCGCCGACCGCCTCGCTATCCGGCGGCGTGCCCTCTGGCGGAGCGGCCCCGGCGGTGGCGACGCGCGACCGCAGCGACAGCCGGAGGAGCGCGGTCGCGGCGTCTCCGGACGCCCGCAGGGACAAGGCGGTACCCGGCGCCAGCAGGATCTGGCCGCCGGCCTCGTACCGCACCGGGGTCGGGCCGTCGAGCATGACCGCCCCCGCCTCGACCGCGACCAGGGAGACGGACTCCGGCGCGGCGGGCTGGACCGCCGCGCCGGGGGGGACGGTGAGCCGCTCCAGCCGCATCACGAGCGCCCTCGTCGGCACCGCGTCGGTCCACGCGCCGGCGAGCAGGTCGAACGCGATCCCCGCCGGGAGGCCGGCCGCGAGGTCCGGGGTGCCGGCCGGGACCGCCGCGGTCGGGGACCCATCGCCGCCGGTTCCCTGGCCGAGCGCGACCGGTCGGTCACCGGACGCGCCACCACGGGCCAACCCGGGGAGGACCAGGGCCACCGTCAGCAGGGCCGCCGCGAAGGGCATCAGGCGTCGTCGCATGCGGCCCCTCCCGCCCCAAGCCGAGATACCAGTCGCCGGATCCGGCCGGAGGTCTCCAGACCGGGGACCACCGAGGAATAACCGGCACCACCTGTGGCTACCGGTGGCTACCGGTGGCTACCGGAGACCGCCGGGGTCCGCAGCATAGTCGGTGACCGACGACCCGCGACGGCGGCGCTGCCGGACACGACCTCTACTTGCGGCCCGATACCGGGGAACACTGCCCGCCGAACGGGTCGTCGGGTGCGGCCCTTGCCCGGCCGGCCGTGGCGAGTTGGTGCGGTGGTCCCGACGGCCGCGCGGTCAGCGATCCGACTTCTCGACGGCGTCCGGACCGGGCCGACCTTCCGCCTGGCGGCGGGCGGCGGTGATGACGGTGTTCACGGCCTGGAGCAGGCTCCGGATGCCCCGCTCGTCGAGCAGGAACAGGGCCAGTTCGGTTTCGACGTCGTCGAAGGCGAGCGCGTCGCCGGCCGGGTCGTCGGCCGTCGGGTCGCCGCCCTCGGACCGCACGGCCGCAAGCCACGCCGACGCCTGGGCGTCGGCGGCCCGCAGCAGGTCGAGCAGTGCCCCGGCCGCCTCCCGCCGGGAGGGCGTCGCGTCACCGTCGGTCGCCACCGGTTCGGTCGCCGCTTCGGCCGCCGCGCCGGTCATCGCCCGGAACGTGGCGGGGGTCGTCGCGAGCAGGAAGCCTTCGGACTCGGTCTGGGCGCTGGCGAGCAGGCGCGGTCCCGGGGAATCGCGCGCCGCCGCCTCCTGGAGGGTGGTCAGGTCGGCGTCGTAGCGGGCGCGACCGTCAACGGTCCCGCCGTCGCCCGCGGGGTCGCCCACCAGGTCGTAGGCGTAGACCAGGAACGCGGCCGGTCCGACCGTCGACGCGAGTTCGGTGCTGTAGACGGTCGTCGGGGCCTCGTCGCGGATCTGGGCCAGTCCCTCCGCCAGGAGGACCGGGTCATCGGCGAGTCCGAGCACCTGGGCCAGAAACGCGGCGGCACGGACCGCGCCGGCGTCGGGAGGGGAGGGGAGGGACATCGGGAGCGGCACTCCGGGGACGGCACCGCCCGGGCGGCCGGCGCGTCGTGGGTTAGCGTTGCCATCGGCGAGCGGCGGCGCGTGCGGTGAGGCTCGGCGGCCAGCGCCACCGGCTCGGGCACGAGCCGACGTGCTGGAACGCCGCCTCGATCGGGGCAGCGGACCCGGCCGGCCCGATCCGCTACCGGGCGTCCGGGTCGGCGGACGGGAACCGGTCTCTAAATCGCACCACGTAGGCCGCCGCCTCGGCCTCCCGTCCCGGCGGGATCGGGATCGCAAGGAGGTCGCGGGGACGCTCGCCCGGCCCGGCCGTCGCGAAGCGGAGGACCGGGGCGCTTGCCGAGCCGGCGACCACCTCGACCGACGTGCGGTCGGGCCAGCGGGGGTGCAGCGACCGGCAGCGGCCGGGCTCGGCCACCTCCAGCAGGTCGAACCGGAGGCACGGCTGCCCATGCGCCATGCGCGCGAACCGGGCCGCCTCGGCCGTGGCCGGGACCACCAGGCCGAGCAGCGCCGCCACCGCCGACACCACGCCGAGCGCGACGGCGATCCTCCCCCCGTCCCACGCCGGGCCGACGAGGGTCACCGCCACGACCGCGATCACCGCCAGCAGCGGCAGCGCGAGCCCGGCGGCGAACGGCACGCGGCCCAGCACCCGGCGACGGGCGTCGCGGCGCTCGGCCGCGACGTACGCCCGCCACGCGTCCCGGTCGTACGTCCAGACCACCGCCTCACCAGCGGCGTGTACCGAGATCGACCGCGCCCGGGCGTCGCCGCGTCCGACGCCCACCGACGCGACGCCGTGGGCGAGGTGCGCGACGTTCCCGACGAACCGGCCCACCCCCACGCGATGCCCTCCCCGCGACCCTGCCGATGCCCGGCGCCGCTCCCGCGCGGCACGGTCGCGACCCGCCGCCGCGTCGCCGCCGGCCCACCCAACCCGTGGACCGATTGTACGGGCCGCGCTCCCGGGCGCCCGGGCGTCACCGCGTCCGCGGAGGGCTGCGCTATCCTGCCCACGCCAGGGGGCCGGATCGGAGGGCCATAAGGCCGGGCGGCACGGTGGGAGGACCAGGCGGTGGGTGACCCCGGGAACGAGTCGGCGGTCCTCGGTGGGGCGAGCGGGTTGGACGCCGACGCGGCCGCGGCGCTGCTCGCCACGGCCCGGGCCGCGGCCGCCCACGCCTACGTCCCCTACTCGGGCTTCCCGGTCGGCGCCGCGGTGCTGACCGACGACGGCACCGTGGTCACCGGCTGCAACGTCGAGAACGCGAGCTATGGCCTCACCTGCTGCGCCGAGCGTGTCGCGGCCTTTGCCGCCGCCGCCGCCGGTCACCGCGCCTTCCGCGCGGTCGCCGTCGCCGCGCCGAAGGCCCTCGGCACCACCCCCTGCGGGGCCTGCCGGCAGGTGCTCAACGAGTTCGTGCCGCCGGACGGCGACGTGGTCGTGCTCCTCGAGGGCACGGCTGGCCCGGAGGCGACGACCCTGGCGACCCTCCTGCCGCGCTCGTTCGGGCCGACCGACCTGGACCGCGCCGCCGGGACGTAGCGACCGGGAGCAATAGCTATTTGGCGTCCTCGGGCGTAGTCGCCCGGCCAAGGAGTCGAGCCCAAAGGGGGACGGGACATGGGGGTCACCGATATGGACGATGTCGCGATACGGGACCGGCCGGCGGTCGGGCCGGCGGCGATGGCGGTCGGCCTCGCCGCCGTCTCGGTGGGCCGGCCGGCCGTGCTCGGCGAGCGCCGCGGCGAGCCGGTCCTGAGCGGCTTCGTTAAGCGGCGGGTCGACGGCGAGACGCTCGCGCTGACGTCGACCAACCTCGCCGGCGACGGCCAGGCCGACCTGACCAACCACGGCGGCCCGGACAAGGCGGTCTACGCCTACCCGGGCGAGCACCTCGGCCTGTGGGCGGCGGAGCTGGCCGACGGCGACGGCACCCCGGCCCCGCTCGGACCCGGCGCCTTCGGGGAGAACCTGACGACCCTCGGCTGGGGGGAGGACGACGTCCGGATCGGCGACGAGTGGGCCTGGGGCGACGCTCGGCTCCAGGTCTGCCAGCCCCGCCAGCCCTGCTACAAGCTGGCGATG
Organism: uncultured Thermomicrobiales bacterium; assembly: GCA_902806335.1. GTDB lineage: Bacteria > Chloroflexota > Chloroflexia > Thermomicrobiales > UBA6265 > CADCWG01. Next base: position 4,081 of record CADCWG010000270.1, read on the forward strand.
CGCCATGGTCGGCCCGACCTGCCGGCCCGGCTCACCGCGAACGGGCGCTGCGGCTGGTACCTCCGCGTGCTGCGCCCCGGCTCCGTCCCCGCCGCCGGCCCGATCGCCGTCGTCGCCCGCCACCCCGCCGGGGTGACCGTCCTCGACGCCCACCACGCGATGCAGCCCGGCGCGGCCCCCGACGCCATCGCCCGGGTCATGGCCGTCGACGCCCTCGCGGCGTCCTGGCGTCGCCAGCTCCGGCGCCGCGCGGCTACTCCGACCGACGAGGACGCCTAACCGGCGATGACGGCTCACCGGTCCACCGCTCGTCGCCTAGGCAGGCGTCGGATCGCCGGGCGCCCCCGCGCCCTGCGCCGTGGAGTAGGGCCATCCCCGTGGAGGATGCCGGCCCAGGGCGGGGACGAGCCGGGAGGCGGGCCGCCCGCGGTGTGGCACCGTCCCGCCTTCGCCTCCCGGCATCCCGACTCACCCCCGCCGATGCGCGCCCGCGAGTCGACCTCGGCACGGGGTGCCCTCGGACCATGACCGCCTGGGAACGGCTCCGCCAGGCGACCGACGAGCAGCGGCGCCGCCTCCGCGCGGCCGTCCCGCCCGACCGCGAGGCGGCCATCCTCGCGCTCCTCCGCGCCCGCGACCGGCTGCCGCGTGCGCCGGGTAACGAGCGCTCGCCCGACCTCGTCACCGGCCGTCGCTTCGCGGACCTGGGCGGCAGCACGGCGCTCCGGCTCTGCCTGGAGTCCGGCGCCGACGCCGCCGAGGCGTCGCCATCCCCACCCGGCGCCGGGTTGGACGGCTGGGGGGAGCGCTTCCACGCGGAATGCGGCCGGCTGGCCGAGGCCGAACTGGTGCTCGCGCACTGCGAGACCGGTTTCATGCGGCTGGTCGACGACGGCGAGGGGACCTTCGACGCCTGGCTCGCCTCGAAGCGGGCCCCGACGAGCTGGCGGGAGCGCGCCGACATCGACTGGTGGGCCTCATGGCTCGCCGCCCGCCACGAGCCCGAGCCGCGCGCCCTGGGCTCCGGGCGGCCGGAGGTGGCGGGCGGCGATGCCCGGCGGGCCGGGCACGACCACGACGGGTCCTACGTCCGGCTGGCCGACGCCCACCTCGCGACGATGGCCTACCAGCTCGGCTACCCGCCCGAAGCCGTGATCGGCGGCTGCACCGTCCAGACCTACCGCGACGTCCTGCGTCGGCTCATCGGCTGGGCGCTCGAGGAGCGCGACCGGGGGGACGCACCGGCGCCGCGGTCCGAGCCCGACCTGATCGCGGCCCTCGCCTCGGCCCTCGCCATCGATCCCGAGACCGTCGGGCGGGCCATCGCCGCCTTCACCCTGGACCGGGAGGGCACGGCCTACCACGCCGCCCCGCCGGGCGTCGCGGCCGCACCGCTCGTCCGGGTCGCCCGGGACCGGCTCGTCTGGTCGGTCCACGGGCTGACGACGGAGCCGCTGTTCTTCCTCACCCGCGAGCTGCGGCGGCGCGACGCCCAGGAGTACCACAACACCGCCCATCTCCGGGAGGACGTCTTCCGCCGCGACCTCTACGCGCTCTGCGCCGACAAGCGGTTCGTGACCAGCGCCGGCAGGATCAAGCTCCGGCGGGACGACGGCGACCTCCGCACCGACATCGACGCCGTCGTCTTCGACCGGAAGACCGGCACCCTGGCCGTCTTCGAGCTCAAATCGCAGGACCCCTTCGCCCGCTCGCCCGCCGAACTCGCGCGCCAGCGCGACAACGTCCTCTACGCCAACCGCCAGGTCTCGGGCGTCCTCGCCTGGCTGAAGCGGCACGGCGCCGACGAGATCCTGGGCCGCGTCGACAGCCGGACCGCGAAGACGTTCCGGGCGCAGAAGGTCTACCCCTTCGTGCTCGGCCGCTACCTCGCCCACTTCGCCGACGGCCCGGAGCCGGACCGGCGCGCCGCCTGGGGCACCTGGCCGCAGGTCCTGCGCCTGACCGACGGCCAGCCGTTCAAGGCCAGCGACGCCAACCCCCTGGCCTCGCTCTTCACCCGCCTCGCCAAGGACGCCCCCCTGGACCGCCCGCCCACCGACGGTCCCCCGCGCGAGATCGCCGTCGGCGCGGCGCGCCTGGTGGTCCACCCGTCCTACGCCGCCTTCCAGGCGAGCGCGTCCGTCCCAGGCGGCGCGGGCTCGGCCGGGAGCGGACGCGAGGGCGGTTGAGCGGGTTCCGGGGACAGCCGCGGACGCCCGGATGGCGCCCGCCGGCTAACAAACCTCCCGGTCGAGCGGGCGCCGCCACAGGCCTTCATGCCATCACGCGGCCCGATGCCCCGCCAGCTGCCGACCGCCCGGTGGCCACGTGGTACGCTTCCCCGGTTTGCCTCCCCGTCCCGGGCGGTGGGGCCATACTCACGAGCGACAAGCGAGCGACAAGCGAGCGACAAGCGAGCGACAAGCGAGCGACGGGCGAGCGACGGGCGAGCGACGGGCGAGCGACGGGCGAGCGACAAGCGAGCGACGGGCGATGGCGGCGCGAGGCGCCGCCCGGCCGAGAGAGGCGACAGATGGCGACGGGCACGGTCTCGATCTACTCCCACGGCCGCGGCAGCGGCTGGATCCGCCCCGACAGCGGCGGCGACATGGTCTACGTCCACAAGAGCGGCATCGTCCGCGCCGACGAGGGGATCGCCCCCCGCCTCGAGAAGGGCCAGCGGGTCGAGTTCCAGATCGGCCAGCGTCCGCGCGGCAACGCCGCCGTCAACGTTCGCCCCCTGGAGGAGTCGGACGAGGTTGCGCCCGCGACCGACGGCGCCGACGTGGCGGCGCCCGCCGAGGCCACCGCCGTCTAGCACCACCCCCTTGGCGGAATGGGACGGCGTGAGATGAGGGCGGGGCCACTGCGGCCCCGCCCTCGCCATATCCCGATACCCGCCTCACGTCCGTCCCACCCATCGCGTCCGGCCGGAGGGACCAGGCGTTCGCTGCCATTCCCAAGGTCCGGCAGCCGACAGCCGCCACGGGCCCCTTCCGGACCAGCACGGGCAGTTCCCGGCGCCGGCGCTGGTGTCGCCATTGGGACCTGTCGCGGTTGCCAGGGCGGCCGGCCGTCGTGGCGACCGCCGTGCATTCATCGGTGAGCGTCGGAGTCGGGGCCGGCGGGGCTGAGCGGGGACGGCGTGCGTGCGGGTCCTGGACGTGGGGTCGGTGCTGCTCGGGGTCGTCGTGCTGGCGTTGGTCCAGGCCGACATCGTCTCGACCGTGCTCCACCCTCAGGCTGAGGGGGTCCTCAGCGGCCGCGTCCAGCGCCTGGGATGGGCCGGCTTCCGGGTGGCGGCGCGGGCGATGCCGCGCTGGTCGTGGGGGCGGCGACTGCTCTCCTGGGGCTTCCCGCTGCTGGTCGCTGGGCTGATCGCCTTCTGGCTCCTCGGGCTGCTGGTCGGGTTCGCGCTGCTCTACCTGCCGTGGGTCGAGGACCCGGCCTGGTTCGTGGTGCCGGACAACGTCGCGTCCGCCCCCGTCGAGGCCCTCTACTTCAGCGGTGTGACGCTGCTGACGATCGGCTACGGCGAGATCCATCCGGTCGGGCTCCCGTTCCGGACCCTGGCGATGCTCGAGGCGGCGAGCGGCGTGCTGACGGTCTCCCTCAGCGTGGCGTACCTGCTCGCCGTCTACCCCCAGGTCGCCCGGCAGCAGGCCGTCGCGGTGGCCCTCAACGCCGAGGTGGCCGGGCAGACCAGCGGGCTCCCGATGCTGCGTCGCTACCTGCTCACGGGGCGCGAGCGGGACCTCTCGATGCGGCTCCGTGAGCTGGCGCTCTCCTTGCTCGACCTGACCGAAGCCCACATGACGCATCCGGTCCTGTACTACGTCCGGCCGCGCCGGATGGAGCACAGCCTGCTCCGGGTGCTGGTCACCGCCCAGGGTCTGATCGGGGCGCTCCGCTACGGGCTCTCGCCGGACGAGCACGCCGACGTGGTCCGCGACCCCCAACTGCTGCTGCTGGAAGAGGTGTTCCAGCGGAGCCTTGCCCGGCTCACGGCGGTGACCCACGGCCGGGTGGTGCCGGTGGACGACGCCGCCGAGCGGCGGGCCCTGGCGGCCGAGTTTCGCGAGGTCTGCGCCGGGCTCGACGCGCTGGGCTTCGTCTCGTCGCGGCGGGTCGCCTCGGTCCCCGTGGCGCCGCTCGTCGCGGCGCTCCACCAGGAGACCGCGGTCGGTCTCGGCTTCGGCGAGGTCATCGGCGATGGGTTCGCCTCGGCGGAGGCGCCGCCGACCTCGGGCGGGGAGCGGACCGGGGGCGACCTCGACGCACGCCAGGACCCGGCGCTGGACGAGTCGGCCGACTCGGCGGTGGCCGCCTACGTTGAGTTCCGGCTCGCGACCGACCCGCACCTCGTCGCCTACGCCGCGACGCGCGCCTACGACCTGCGCCAGGTCCGCAACGGCGAACACGGCCACGTCTGAGCCGCCCACGGTTCGCGCCACCGGGGCGTCGCCGGCAACCTGGTCGCACGGCGGTGCGCGGTGCGGCGAGGCGACGGACACCGCGACAGCACGACGGGAACATTCTAGTCAGACGAGCGAACGCCGCCGCCGCGGGTAGGGGCCGGAGAGCGCCCGGAACGCTGGAGCGGCCCGCCGGGCCGCTCCTCGCTGGGCCACAACGAGACCGTCGTCGTTCGGGTGTCTGCGACCCGCTCGACCTCGTGCCCCCCGTACTCCGGTCCGGCTGTGAAGCGCCGCTTCCTTCTCTCTGTGCTCCCCCGCGGATCGATGCCACCCTGCGCGGATCGGCCCCCCTCCAGGGCTAGGCGGCGACGACGTCGTCCTCGGTGGCCCGCCCGACCGCGCCGGCCGAGCTGCCCCCATCGGTCCGTTGTAGGTCCGGGCCGCAGGGGGACGGCGGTGGCATGCCGGTCCGATTCGCGGGCAGGGATCCGCCCCGCGTTCCCCGCCTCCGTCCCGTCGTCATCGCTGCTACCCTACGCGCCGCTCAACCGAGACGCGCCGCCCCGCCCCCGGCCACGCGCCCCGAGGGACCATTCGCGGGCCGCGGCGCCCCGCCGCCGGGGAGGGCCACCGCGTGCCGAGGGCCAAGATCGCCGACACCCGCGACTACTACACCACCCGCACCGCCGCCGCCCGCCTCGGCGTCTCGCCGTACCTGGTCAAGGCGCGGATCGGCGCGGGCGTCTTCCCGGCGCCGACCAGGATCTCCGAGAGCGGCGTGATCCTCCTCGACGAGGCCTGGCTCGCCGCCGCCCGGCAGAGCCTCGAGGGCGACGACGGCGCGGCCGGCCGCCGCGGCCGGCGCCCCGTCCGCTCCCGCCCCGCCCTCCCCCCGGTCCCGTCACCCGAGGAGGTCCTCGGCTACCGGATGGGGACCGAGCGCCGGCTCCCGGACTGGCCGGAGATCGTCGGCTACTTCCGGACCCTCGCCCAAGCCTCCGACCGGGTCACCGTCGAGGAGCTCGGCCCGACCACGGACGGCAACCCCTTCGTCGTCGTCGCCGTCTCCGACCCCGCCAACCTCACCGAGGAGGCTCGCGCCCGCAACCGCGCCCTGCTCGCCCGGCTCGCCGACCCCCGCGGCGTCGCCGACGCCGAGGCCGAGGCGGCGATCGCCGAAGCCCGGACCGTCGCGATCATCCTCGCGACCCAGCACTCGACCGAGATCGGCGCCGCCCTGATGACCCTCGAGTTGGCCCACGGACTGGCCGTCGGCCAGGACCCGACCACCCGCGAGCTCCTCGCCAACACCGTGACCCTGCTCATCCCCAGCGCCAACCCCGACGGGATCCGGATCGTCCACGATTGGTACGCCCGCTGGCTCGGCACCGACTACGAGGGCTGCGACCTCAACACCCTCTACCACCCCTACGTCGGCCACGACAACAACCGCGACTGGTTCATGCTCACCCAGGCCGAGAACCGCCTCTACGTCGAGCTCCACAACCGCGAGCACCCCCAGCTCGTCTTCGACATGCACCAGATGTACCGGGACGGCGCCCGCTTCATGGTCCCGCCCTTCATCGACCCGCTCGACCCCAACCAGGACCCGGTGATCCAGCAGGGGTTCGCCGCCCTCGGCAGCGCGATCGCCGCCCGCCTGACGGCCGCCGGCAAGGCCGGGGTCGCGACCAACATCATCTTCGACAACTACTCGCCCTCCCTCGCCTACGGTAACTACCACGGCAGCGTCGACCTGCTCAGCGAGGCCGCGAGCTGCCGCCTCGCCACCCCGGTCACCCTCGAGGAGGACGACCTCAAGGTGGACGACGGGTTCGACCCCCGGAAGCGGACCTGGAACCACCCGCTCCCCTGGGAGGGCGGCACCTGGACCCTCCGCGACATCGTCGAGTACGACCTGCTCGCCGCCCGCGCCTTCCTGGAACACGCGGCCAAGTACCGCGAGCAGTGGCTGCGCGACTACCTCGGCATCGCGCGCCGGGTCGTCGTGCGCGACAAGGTGCCCTACGCCTACGTGTTCCCGGCGCCCGCCCAGCAGCCCGACCCGCCGACCGCCGCCGAGTTGCTCCAGACCCTGGCCCGGGGCGCGGTCGAGGTCGAGGCGGCGACCGCGCCGATCACGGCCGACGGCGTGACCTACCCGGCCGGAACCCACGTCGTCCGCCTGGCCCAGCCGGCCGGCGCCTACGCCAAGACGCTGCTCGAGGTCCAGCGGTACCCCGAGCTACGGCGGTGGCCGGACGGTCCGCCGCAGCCCCCCTACGACATCAGCGGCCACACCCTGCCGATCCAGATGGGCGTCCGCGCCGTCGAGGTGCGGACACCCCTCGACGACGGCGTCGCCGCGTCCCTGCGCCGCCTCGACGTGGTGCCGAACCCTGTCGGCTCGGTCTCGGGGGAGGGACGCTTCGGCTGGGCGATCGGGCCGCACACGAATAAGGCGACCCTCGCCGCCCAGCGCCTGCTCGGCGCCGACTACCGCGTCCACCGGGCGGCGGACCGGGTACCGGGGCTCGGCCTGCCGGCCGGTTCACTCCTCGTCCCCGCCGCCGACGGGCTCGACGCCTTCGTCCGCGTCCTCGCCGACGAGACCGGCATCGACGTGGTCGGGCTCGACGGCCCGCTGGCCGTCGACACCCTGGAGCAGTCGCCGGTCCGCCTCGGCGTCTACCGGAGCTGGAAGCCCGCCATCGACGAGGGCTGGTGCCGCTGGGTCCTCGAGGAGTACGGCGTCCCCCACGAGACCGTGCGCGACCAGGACGTGCGCCAGGGCGACCTGATCGCCCGCTTCGACGCGCTCCTCCTGCCGCACCAGCCGGCGGCCGACCTGATCGAGGGCAATCGGGAGAAGAACGCCTTCAAGGAGCCCTACCCGCCGGAGTACGTCGGCGGCCTCGGCGACATCGGGATGGCCGCCCTCCAGGCGTTCGTCGACGCCGGCGGCACCCTGGTCGCGCTCGGCGGCGCCGGCGAGGCGGTCGCCCGCCGCTTCGCGCTGCCGGTGCGCAACGTCGTCGAGGGTCTGCCCGAGACGGACTTCTACTGCCCGGGCTCGCTGCTCCGGACGGTGGTCGACACCCGCCATCCCCTCGGCTGGGGGCTGCCGCGGGAGACGGCGGTGCTCTTCCTGAAGAGCCCGGTCTGGGACCTGACCGGCGGTCGAGACGAGGGGACGGTGATCGCCCGCTACCCGCAGAGCGACCCGAGCCTGAGCGGCTGGATCCTCGGTCCGAAGCACCTCGCCGGCAAGGCCGCGCTGCTGGAGGTCCCGCTCGGCGAGGGGCGGGTGGTGCTGGTCGGGTTCCGCCCCCAGTTCCGCGCCCAGGCCCGCGGCACCTACAAGGTGCTCTTCAACGCCCTCGCCCGCGCCGGCTGCCGTCCCGCCCACCTCGAACTGGGCTAGCCGGACAAAGCGGCCCGCCAGATCGCGTTCCCCCGGCGGCGGCCTGGCCAGCGCCGCCGGCCGACGCGGGGATAGGAGCGGGGCGCCTCCGACGTTGCCGCGGCGGCCGTCGGTCAGGGCGCCGCCGCCCGCGTCGTGTCGGCGGACCACGGTACGGCCCTGCCTCGAGGGAGAGGCTGAGCGGCGGCTTCGCCTCGGCGGCGGGCCGCCCCTCCGCCACCGGTCGCACCGCCGGCCGGCGCCCCCGCTCGACGGCGGCGCCGCGCGGGGCAGGCGGCGCCTCCCGGCCGGCTCCAGATGCGGGACGACGGTCCGGCGGCGGGGCACGGCGTGCCTCGGGCGCCAGCGGAACCGCCCGCACGACATCAGAGCAACCTCACCCGGCGTCCGTTTCAGATACCTCGTTGGTTAATTATGGCGCAGCGGAGCATGTCCCTGGCCATTCGGTGAGATGCAGCGTGCCGCTTCCGGCAGACGCTCGCCCTCAGTAGGCGGTGGGGCGGTACTGCGCGTAGGTCGGGGGGGCGGGAGGCGGGGTCGCCGGGACGGAGCGGGCGCGCCGGGAGCCGACGACGACGGCGCCCAGGCCGAGGACGGCGGTCAGGACGGCGACCCCCGTGCCGAAGAAGGGGACTGGCACGAACCGCAGCGCGCCGAGCAGGAGCACCCCCATCGCCATCGCCAGCAGGTTGAAGCCCCGCCCCCCGTCCGCCCACGACCGGGGCAGGATCAGCCGCCCGATCGCCAGCCCGACGAAGACCTGGCTGAGGTAGAGCGCGACGAGGAAGACGGCGAGGCCGACCAGGGCGATCGGGATCCCGACCACGGTGACGAGCAGGAGGAGCAGCACGATCGGCAGGAAGACCAGCACGGCCAGACCGATCAGCAGCGATGGCAGGGGGCGCCGCCGGGCACCTTCGGCGACGGCGACGGCTCCCCGCGGCACGAGCAGCACCACGACCAGACCGGCGACCAGCGCCGTCAGCAGCCGCAGGAACTGGCCGACGAGCCCGCTGAACAGAGACGTGCCGCCCGTGTCCAGGCCAAGCGGTCCGTCCGCCTCGCGGCGCTCGGTCGTGCCGGTGATCCGCGCGGCCGGGTCGATGGCCGCCGCCTCGTTGCTCTCGTACGAGAGGTTGCCGGCGATCTGGGCGGTGGGACCGACAGTGATGTCGTCGCTCTGGAGCCGTGCGTCCCCACCGAGGCGGGCGTCGATCAGGATCTCGCCGCCCTGGGCGCGGACGTCGCCGCCGACGGCGCCTCGGACCTCGACGTTGCCGGCGGTGACGACGTCGCCGCCGACCCGGGCACCCGGCTCGATGACGATGTCGGCTCCCGCCGCGACAAGGTCGCCGCGGATAGTGCCGCGGACGCGAATCGTCCTCGCCGCGACGCGGGCCGATCGCTCCACCCGGCCGTTGATGGCGACATCTTCGCTGGCCACCATCAGGTTGCCGCCGACGTCCCCGTCGAGGACGAAGGTCCGGCTGGCGACCACCGCGTCGCGTCCCGCCCGGCCGCCGATCGTGGCCTCGTCACCGAAGAGGTAGACGTCGTCGTTCACCTCCTGCAGGCGCCGGATCGTCGGGTCGCTGTCGTTGATGAACTCCGCCGCCCGGGCCGGACCGGCGGCCACGAGGCCGACCAGCAGCGCGGCGATCCCAAGCACGCTCCCGAGCAGGGTCGCCCGCCGTCGGGCCGGCCCCCACCGACCCGGCCTGCCCGCCACCCCGGCGCCTCCCCGCGCCGCCCGGTGTCGTACCCCGCGACTGCGCCGCATTGAGGACTCTCCCCACCTCACCGAATGTCGATTGCTGGTCCCGACATCGGCGCGAAGGGTACCGCAGCGGCGCACCGTGCATCCGCGCTCGCGTGGAGCGAATGACCGAGGATGCGCCCCTGCGACGGCGTTACCAGATCCTGCCGGCGAGCCCCGCCACCGTGATCGCTTCCCGCAGCCGCAGCACCGCCAGGTCCTTCTGCTTGGCCTCGAGCATCGCGTCGAAGCGGAGGCCGTCGGTGGCGTGGAGAAAGGCGAGGAAGTCCTCGGGGTCGATCCAGTCGTGGTGCTGACCGGGCTTGGGCGCCACCATCGTGGCGGTCCGCTCCCCCGTGGCGCGGTGGCGGCGGGTCACCTGGCGGTCGTCCTGACGCTGGCTGGAGTAGTGGATCTTCGGCACCTGGCCGGCGGGCCAGGTCGCGAGGCAGGCGCGGCAGGCGTCGATGGGGTCGAGCCCGCCGGGATTGAGCGTGCGGTGGTGGAGGATGTCGAAGACCAACGGCACCCCGGTCGCGGCGTGGATCGCGAGCGTATCGGGCACGCCCCACGAGATCTCGTCGTTCTCCAGCACCAGCCGCCGCCGGACGTGGTCGGGCAGGGCGAGGTAGCGTTCGACCCAGCGGGCGCGGGCGGCCTCGCGGTCGCCGTAGACGCCGCCGACGTGGGTGACCACCGTCGCCTCGGGGCCGAGCCCGAGCGCGTCGAGGAAGTCGGCGTGGAAGGCGAAGTCGCGCACGGCCGCGGCGGCGATCCGCTCGTCGGGCGAATTGAGGACCACGTACTGGGACGGGTGCATCGAGAGCCGGAGGCCGAGCGCCTGGGCCCGGACGCCGAGGGCGGCCAGCTCTTCAGAGGACTCCTCGAGCTGGTGGTGAAACTGTGGCAGGTCGGGGTGGGTGACGTAGGGCGCGATGTCGCTCGAGATCCGGTACATCCGGATGCCGGACTCGGCGAGCAAATCGAAGATCGCGTCCAGGTAGCCGAGGCTGACGCGCAGGTGCGGCCCGCTCTGCCAGCGGCGGCTGTCGTTCGCCTTCAGGCCCGGGCGCCCGAGCACCTTGACGGCGAAGCCGAGGCGGTCGGGCGGGGATGGCATGGGCGTGGTGGCCGGGCCGCCGGTGGCGGGGGCCGCGATCGGGGTGGTCGTGGTCACGGTCCCTCGGGAACGGGGCGACGAGATGCGTTCCGTTGCCGGAGCCCGGTGCGGTGCGCGGGCCCAGCCTCAGGCGATGGCGTCGGCCGTGGCGACGACGGCGTCGCTGAGGTGCACCCAGCGTGCCAGGATGAACCGCCACATCCGGGTCACGGTGCGGTTGGCGAAGACCGCCAGCGCGACGTCCCGGTCGGGGTCGCCCCAGAGCAGCGTGCCCGCCTGGCCGAAGTGGCAGAAGGTGCGCGGCGAGGTCAGCGTCCCTGTCCAGTGGTTCTCCTTGGCGCCCTTGACCTCCCAGCCCAGCCCCCAGGCGGCGACCGGCCAGCGGACCTTGCCGCTCTCGACGCCGCCCGGCACCCCGCCCGCCTGGTCGGCGACCATCGCGGCGCGCGTGGCGGCGGCAAGCGGCACCTCGTCGAGCTCGGCGATCCCGCCCGGGAGGAAGAGGCCGGCGAAGCGGGCGAGGTCGCGGGGCGTGCCGTAGAGCCCCGCCCATGGCGTCCCGAGGGCGCGCCAGTACGGGCTGTTGTAGGCCTCGGCGTCGGTGCCGGCGTTGGCGGGATCGCCGAGGAGGGCGAGGCGCTCGGCCAGGCCCTCGCCCGGCCGGGCGACGGTGTCGCGGAGGCCCAGCGGGTCGAGCACCCGGTCGCGGGCGAGGTCCCAGAACGGCTCGCCGCCCACGCGCTCGGTCAGGCGGGCCAGCACCCCGTAGCCGGCGTTGGAGTAGCGCACCTCGGCGCCGGGGCGGGTACGCAGCGGCAGGCCGCACATCGCGTCGATGACCCGGTCGAGGTTCGGCCGGCCGTGGTAGACGGCGTCGCGCGACGTCAGGTCCTCGGGGAGGCCGGAGAGGTGCGCCAGGAGCTGACGGACGGTCACGGCGCCGCGCTCGGCTTCGAGCGCCGGGTCGGCCTCCGGTCCATGGCCCGTCGCCAGGGCCTGGCCGTCCCCGTGGCCGGTCACGAACGAGGGCAGGTGCCGGGCGACCGGGTCGTCCAATCCGAGCCGGCCCTCTTCGACGAGGGCAAGCACGGCGGCGGCGCTGACCGGCTTCGTGACCGAGGCCAGCGGAAAGAGGGTACGCTCGTCTACCGGCACGCCCGGCCGGGCCTCGCCGGCGGAGCGGACGGCGGCGAGCCGGCCACCGAACCAGACAGCCGCGCCGCAGCCTGTGAACCACGGCGCCTCGACCCAGTCGTCGATCTCGGCGAGCACCGCGCCGAACGCCGCTCCGACCCGGGCGTCGGCCGTCAGATCGGATCCCATCCTGGTCCGTTCGGTCGTCGTCACACCCTGTCCCCGTGTCTCGGATCCTGTCCGCCTGCTGTTTCCCGGTCCATCTGGCATTGCCGCGGGTCGACCAATCCCGGCCGGTCCTGAGCCAGGTTGTCCCGGTGGCGCCACCCCGGCCGAGCTGAGCGCGCGACGGGGGACAACCGAAGGTCGTCCCTGCTCGTCGGCGAGCACCGCCCGCGATCCAGCCGCCCCGAGGGATGCGTCTGACCCCTGGCGACCGCCGTCGGCCACGCTCGGGGAGCGCCCAGCCGTCGCCCGCTCGGCACAGCGCGGCCGCCGAACCGCGCGCGAGCGGTCGCTCAGGAGTCGGCGGCTTCGGCGCTCATGCGCCGCGGCTAGAACTCGCCGCCGCCGAAGTCTCCGCCCCCGAAGTCGCCGCCCACGTCGCCGAAGTCGGAGCCGGTGTCGGAGCCGAAGTCGGTGCCAGCGCCGGGGTCGGCGCCCGCGTCCGACGCGTCTCCCTCACCACCGCCATCGCCGCCTTCGCCGCCGCCCCCGTCGCCGCCCTCGTCGGCGAAGAAGGCGTCGGCGATCGCGCTGCCGACGACGACCCCGGCGATGGTGCTGAGGAAGCTGCCGGCGAGGAGGCCGCCCATCCCGATGCCCGCCCCACCGGCGCCCCCGCCGATGCCCCCGCCGGCGCCCATGCCGCCAAAGGTGCGCTCCAGGGTGCCGCCCTGGCGCAGCTCGGCGCGGGTGGCGACGCGAGCGAGGCCACGGGGGTCGTCCCCGGCCCGCTCGGCGGCCGCCCGCTCGGAGGCGGGCAGGGTCGCCGTGAGCTCGCCGAGTACCTGCCGTCGCTGCTCCGGGGTGAGGCGGGCAAACGCCTCGGCGTGTGCCTCCTCGATGGTCTCCGGCGGCGCCGTCCGCAGCATGTAGCGGTACCGTTCGATCGCCTGCTCGTCGTCAGAGCCGCCCCCGGTCCCGCCGCGCCGGGCGGCCTGCTCCCCCCACTGGCGGCCGGGGGCGGAGGAGGTTTGACGCTGGTCCTCGGGCTCGCCCCGACCCAGTAACCGGTTCAGGAAGTTCATGGCGCGGGCTCCTCTCGCTCGTGGTCAACGATGGGACGGCGGCCTGAGACCCTCGCTCGCTTGACCGCTCCGGTCGCACGCTCGCGCAGCACAACGGGTGCCGCGGTCGAGGGGCGATCCGACCCGGTCGCTCCGTCGGCACGACGTGGCCACCGGACACGTGTCACCGAGACGGAGGGTCGGGGGGCGGCTCGGGCCGGTCGGGGGCGACGGCGACGAGCAGGCGGTCGTGGCTCGCCGGGTCGCTGGCGATCACCATCCCGCCGACATTGCGGGCCGTGGGCTTGTTGTAGCGGTGTGCGCGGCCCCAGAGGTCGGTGCAGACCCCGCCCGCCTCCCGCACGATCAGGTCGGTCACGACGAGGTCCCACTCCCCACCGGCCATCCAGCCGCTCGGGACCCAGCCGAGGAACGCGTCGAAGGGTCGGTCGGTCGGATCGGTGTCGCCGGTGGGGGTCGCCCAGTAGCGCGGTGCGAGGCCCGTGTCGAGGGTCGGCGGCGGCGGGAACCCGCCGCGGGCCGCGACCCGGGCGAGGGTCGGCAGCGAGGTCGGCGCGCCGTACCAGATCGACGTCACCACCCGGAGCGGTGTGGCCGGCGGCGCCGGCGCGAACCGGAGCGGACGGCGGGGCGTCCCCGGGCCGTCGTCGGCCCAGGCACCGTGACCGGCGACCGCCGAGACGGTGCGCCCGCTCGGCGGGTGGTGGGCCGCGGCGACCACCGGGAGGCCGTCGAGGACCAGCGCGACCAGGACGTCGAAGTCGCCGGTCCGGGCGACGAACTGCTTGGTGCCGTCGAGTGGGTCGACGATCCAGACGCGACGGCTCGCGAGGCGGGCGGGGTCGTCGGCGCCTTCCTCGGTGAGGATCGCGTCCTCCGGGAAGGCGTCGCCGAGCACGGCGCGGATCGACGCGTCGCTCGCGAGGTCGGCGGCAGTGACCGGCGAGCCGTCGGCTTTGGGGCGCGGGTCGGACCCGCCGGCCGTGGCGTAGTGGCGCCGGACCTCGTCGCCTCCGGCCCGCGCCGCGCGGATGGCCGTGTTGACCTCGGCCGCGAAGGGGACACCATCGGCCGTCTCCGGTGCGTCGCTCGACACCCGCACGTTGCCCCTCCGTGTCTCCATGCCGCTGGCATCGTGCCATGCACCGGGGGCATTATGGGCGGCGATCCGGCTCGGTCGTGTCGGGCGCGGGGAGCGGGCGTGCGGAGGTCGTGGGACCGTGAGGCGAACGGGCGGCGTTGGGCTCCCCGCGGCGGTAGGTGCGGGACGGCGGGGCTGGCTGCTGCTCGCCGCGATCGTCGCGACGGCCCTTCTGGACTTCACCGCGAACCTGCTGGCGACGACCTTCTTTCGCGTCGGGCCGTTCACGGCGGCGGTCGGGACCCTGACGTTCGCCCTGAGCTACACCCTCTACGACTACATCCGCCGCTACCACGGCCGTGCCGCCACGCTCTGGGCGGTCGCCGCCGGCGCGGTCGGGACGCTGGCCTACTCCGTCGTGGCCGGCGGGGGCCTGGGGCGGATTGTCCTCGCGAGTCTGCTCGCGCTCACGGCGGCCTCGGCGGTCGACATCCGGATCCAGACCGCGCTGCTCCGCCGACCGCTCTGGGAGATGGTGGTTGCCTCCAACGCGGTCAGCCTGCTGGTGGACACCGTGGTCTTCACCCTGGTCGCGTTCCTCGGGGTCGCGGGGGTGGGCATCGCCTCGCTCATCGGCGGCGACTACCTGACGAAGATCGTGATGACCGTCCTCTCCGTGCCGCTGATCTACGGGGTCAGCGCGCTCGCGCCAAACCCGCCGCTGGTGGCGGGCGGGTCGCGCCGGGCCGGCGCCGCCTGAGCGCCGGCCCGGCGCGACCCGACGAGGCCGCGGTCGGGGCCACGGGCGGGGCTGCGGTCCCTGTGCCTATGCCCTGGCGCAGATCCCGGGCATGGGCTATCGTGCGCGGGTGCAGATCGCCCCAGAACGAGCGGGTCCGGCGCCGTCGTGGCGTGCCCAGGGGCTGAGGGAGGGAGAGGAACCGTGCGCATGCTACGTGGG
>CADCWG010000271.1 GCA_902806335.1 uncultured Thermomicrobiales bacterium
CAGCGACATGAACGCGTACCTGACGATCAAGAACGCGAGCAACGCCGTGCTGTTCGCGAGCGACGTGACCAACGCGTGCGTCTACTCCAACCCTGGCAGCACGGCGCATGTGATCACCTGCGAGACGCCGAACACCCTGGACATCGAGCCGATCACCGAGGTCGGCCTCACGGTGGTGTCGAAGTAGCACCCCCTGGAGCGGGCGGAGTGGCCACATCGGCTGTTCCGCCTGTTCTCGGACCGCTGCGCCGGCCATGACAGCCCCGCACAGAGTCGCCAGCACCAGCGCCATCGTCGCGCTGGTGCTGGCGACCGTGTGGTTGTTCTGGCCGGCCGGCCTGGGTGGCGCCACGACGTACGTCGCCACGCACGGCAACAGCATGGAGCCCGAGTTCTCCACCGGAGACCTGGCGCTCCTCAGTGCAGCCGATTCCTATTCCGTGGGCGACGTCGTCGCCTACCGCAGCGAGTCCCTGAACACGATCGTCATGCACCGGATCACCTCCGTGGACGCCGACGGCTTCGTGACGAAGGGCGACAACAACGACTGGCTCGACGAGGACCGGCCGACGGAGGACGAGCTCCTCGGCCGGCTCTTCCTCGGGATCCCCCGCGGCGGCACGGTGCTGGATGCGCTGCGCTCGCCGGGTGCCCTGTTCGGACTGGCCGCGGCGGGGCTCCTCGCGCTCGGCGCCACCCGCGACCCTCGTGGACGACGGGCCGCGAGATGGGTGCGCCGCCGCGTCGCGGGCCTGCCCACGCCGACTCCGCTGCGCCCGGGTCCGTCGTTCAGCAACGCGACCCGTGGCAGCGCCCGCCAGGTCGCATACGGCGCCGGCGCCGTGGCGCTCGGCGCCGCGTGCGGTTGCGGCGTCCTGCTGGCCATACCGCCGACGGCGACGGAGACGCGCACGGTGGCCGTGACCCAGCAGAGCCAGTTCTCCTACACGGGCACGGCGGACGCCGGAACGACCTATCCGAGCGGCGTCATCGCGACGGGCGACACCGTGTGGAACCGCCTCGTCGAGGACCTGACCGTCTCGGTCGACACGACAGTCACCGGCCCGGGCGTGACCGGCGTCGCCGGGTCCGTACGACTGGACGTGGTCGTCCAGGCGCCCGACGGCTGGAGCGCGGTGCTGGAGAGCGGACCCGCCGTTCCCCTCCAGAACGGGACGGCGGTCGCTGCTGTCGGCGTCGATGCCGGCGACGCGGCGGAACTGCTCGGCCGCCACTACGAGGAGATCGGATCCTCCAGCGGATCTGCGACGCTCACCGTCTCCCCGGTGTCAGAGGCGACCGGCACCGTGAACGGCAAGATCTTCACCCTCGACCCCATGCCCGGCCTGGCCTTCGCGCTGGACGACACCGCCCTGCGGCCCACCTCGACCGAGGCGACCGACCTCGCCCCGACCTCCCAGACCTCCGTGGAGTTCTCGCAGGTCCGTCCGCGCAGTCTTCCCGTCCTCGCGGCATCGGTGCCCATCGGCACCGCCCGGAAGATCACGGGAGCGGTCCTGCTGCTGTCCCTGGCGGCGCTGGGGGCAGGCGCGTGGATCGGCCGGATCGGGCGGGGCGACGTCTCCGACCGGTTCCTGGTCCGGCACGCGGACCGGATCCTGCCCGTCGAGTCATTCACTCCCGGGCCGGCTGTCGTGGACGTGTCCGACGCCGAGTCCCTGCACCGCGTCGCGGAGCGGTTCGACACGGTCGTGCTGCACCACGCCGGTCCGGACGGCGACGTCTTCGCCGTCCGGGACCTCGATGTGACCTACCGGTTCGTGGTTCCCGGCCGTCCCGGCCGAAAGCCCCCCGTCCCCGCCCCCTCGCCGGGTCGCGTGAGGACGACAGCCGCGGCGCCGGTCGCCGATGCCGCGCCCCTGCCGGCTCCCGCCGCCCTCTGGGGCCGCGTCGCCTGACGAAGGACCCCGCTGCCCCCACCACTCGCGAGCTCGGGGCGGGTCCCCGCAGCGGGGCCTCAGGCGCGCACGATGGCCGCGACCGGGCCGCCGCCGGACGGGCCCTGGTGCACCGCGGCCACCGACACGAAGACGGCCGGGTCGCCGGTCACCGACGCCGCGACACCGCCGACGGTCGCCTTGATCTGGCGGTGCCAGAACACGTCGGAGTCGTCGAGCATCGCGTTGCGCCGGCCGCGGACGTAGCCGGTGGGGTCCGCCTCGCACTTGAGGAAGACGTTGACCAGCCGGTCGCCGAGGTCGCTGGTGCGGGGGCGCTCGGGCAGGCCCAGCCCCGCCTCGCGGATGGCATCCCAGATGCCGTCCTGGTCGAGGGCGTCCTTCATCACCGAGTGACCGATCCGGTAGTCGCCGCCGTGCCCGCGGGCGTTGCCGACGACGACGATCTGCGCCCGGTCCAGCTCCACGCCGGACGAGCAGGAGGCGACCGCGCTGAACAGCGACAGGTCGCGCATGACCTGCTTCTGCTCCGGCAGCTCGATCTCGCCGAGCGCGACGGCGATGCCCAGGGCCGTCGTCCCGTTGGAGAGGTCCATCGAGCCGTGCGGCTCGTCGTAGTACGTCTCCTGGCCGCGGGACTTCGCGTCGCGGATGGTCTCGATGGTCAGCAGCGGCGTCTTCGTCTGCACGTAGTGGACGTCGGCGGGGTCGGTGATCCCGGCCTCGGCCATCGCCCGCCGCACGCCATCGGCGACCTTCTCGACCATCGAGATGCGGCCGATGTCCTCGGGCAGCAGGACGTCGCTCATCGCGAAGCCGACGGTCAGCCGCGGCTCGTCGGTCGGGGTCACCGCGTCCTCCGGCAGCGTGGCGAAGATCGTCGCGTGCGGGCTGATCACGCCGTCGGTGCCGCCGGACCACACGATCGGGATCTGGGCGACGTCCTCCTTGGAGCGGGTGCCCTTCTCCAGCAGGACCTCGCGGAAGGCGCGGTCGGCGATGATCCGGGTGTAGTCGTTGACGCCACCGTTGCCCTCCGTCTTGCCGATGACGGCGACGACCCGG
>CADCWG010000272.1 GCA_902806335.1 uncultured Thermomicrobiales bacterium
CTCCGCGGCGAGGCCGGAGTTCGGCTCCGCGCCCTGGGCGCCGAAGACGTGGTCCGTCTCGACCTCTCCGCCAGAGGCTAGGAGGACGGCCGCGAACTCCCCCGGCGCCTTGGGCCGGGCGCCGACGAGGCGGTCCGCGACGACCTCGACCCCGTGCCGTCCAAGCAGCTCCAGTGAGTCGTCGGAGAGGGCGATCTCGTCCTCGTTGGTCAGGAGCGTCACGTCCCTGGTGAAGCGGAGGAGCTGGACCGACATCTCGGCGGCATGGTCGTCGTTGCCGATGACGAGGACACGCTTGCCCTGCATCTCGAACCCGTCGCAGACGATGCACCAGTGCATCGAGCGGCCGATGTACTCCTCGTAGCCGGGGAACTCCGGCCAACAGTCGGCGACCCCAGTGGCGAGGACCACGGCGCGGCCACGGTAGGTCCCGCCCGCGGCCCGAGCGACGAAGTGGTCGCCGTCGCGGGAGAGGTCGGTGACCCGCGCCGTCGAGAAGCGGGCGCCGAAGCGCTCGGCCTGGCGGCGCCCGCGGTCGGTCAACTCGTCCACGGTGACGCCGTCAGGGAAGCCGAGGTAGTTGTGGTTGGTCTGTGCCCAGTCCGAGCGGCCGGGGCGGGGGCAGTCGAAGACGAGGGTGGACCGGCAGGCCCGGCCAAGGTAGACCGCGGCGGAGAGGCCCGCGGGCCCTCCGCCGACGATCAGGGCGTCGAGCATGTGGTCGTTGTGCATCACGCTATCCATAGGTACGAGCTCCCGCATCCGCTACGTTCCACTCTTCGCGCGGGGTCGTTCCGGGAATCGCACGGGCCGTGCCAACCGGGCGCCACCCGGCGACCACCGGGGTACGATTGCGGTAGGTTCGAAGGTGGGGGAGTGAGCTCCCCGATACAAGGGGAGCGGCGTCGACATGCGGTTGGTCAAGATCGGGCTCGGCAACGTCAACGCGACGGTCGGGGCGATCACGGCGAACCTGGAGCTGTGCCTGGAGCAGGCGCGGGGGATGGCCGCCGCCGGGTGCACGGTCGCGATGTTCCCGGAGCAGGCGATCGGCGGCTACCCGCCGGAGGACCTGGTCCAGTGGCAGGGGTTCGTCGACCGGCAGTGGGAGGCGGTCCGCCGGTTCGCGGCGGAGACGGCGGAGCTGCCGATGGTCTCGGTGATCGGGGCGGCGCTGGCGGTCGACGGGCTGCGCTACAACTGCGCGGCGGTGGTCGCCGGCGGCACGGTGGCCGGGATCGTCCCCAAGGAGAAGCTGCCGACCTACACCATCTTCTACGAGGGGCGAACGCTCGCCCGCGGGATAGCCGGCTTCCGGACGGAGCTCGACGGCGTGCCGTTCGGCGACCTCACCTTCCGGGCCGACTTCGGGCACCTCGCGGTCGAGGTCTGCGAGGACATCTGGAGCCCGGAGGGGCCGATGCGGCGGCGCTGCTACGCGGGCGCCGAGCTGGTCTGCAACATCTCCGCCTCGCCGTACCGGGTCGGGATCGAGGGGACGCGCCACGAGCTGATCTCGACGCGGGCGTCGGACTCCCAGTGCACCGTCGCCTACACGAACATGCTGGGCGGCAACGACGGGCTGCTCTTCGACGGGGGCGGGTTCGTCAACCAGAACGGCAAGCCCGTCCACGACGCCCCGCGGTGGACGGGCGGCTTCACGACCGCCGTGGTCGACCTCGACCGGACGATGCGGCTCCGCTCGGAGAACACGACCTGGCGGGACGACCGGGAGCAGTACGTCGCCGGGTTCCCGATGCCGGGCACGGTCGACATCACGTCGCTCGTGGACACGAGCGCTGAGCGAGCGGGGCTGCGGTCCCCGTTCCCGGCGCACCTGAGCTACTTCCTGCCGCCTGAGCGGCCCCCGGTCTCGCGGCGGGAGGCGTTCTATGAGGATGTGCTGGATGCGCTCGCGCTCGGGGTCGGGGACTACTTCGAGAAGACCAAGGCGTTCAAGGTCATCGGCGTCAGCCTCTCGGGCGGGCGGGACTCGCTCCTGACGCTCCTGATCGCGCACCGCTACGCGAGCAGGGTCCGGCCGGAGGACCCCGGCTCGCTGCTCCGGGCCTTCTACCAGCCGTCCCGCTACTCGTCCGACGAGACCCGGCTCGGCGCGGAGACGATCTGCCGGGACCTCGGGGTGCCGCTGGAGATCGTCTCGATCGACGAGGCGTTCGAGCGGGAGCTGGCGATCGTCGAGCGCTTCCTGGACGACGGGCAGGCCGTCTCCGAGCTGACGAGGCAGAACATCCAGGCCCGGCTGCGGGCGCAGCGGATGTGGAACTGGTCGAACTCCTCCGGCGGGCTGTTCCTGCAGACGGGCAATATGAGCGAGAAGGCGGTCGGCTACACGACGATCGGCGGCGACCTGATGGGCGCGCTGGCGGTGCTGGCCAACGTGCCCAAGACGGTCGTGATGGCGCTGCTGGACCACCTGCACGTGAAGCACGGCTACCCGGGGATCGCGGCGGTGCTGGCCAAGCCGGCTGGGCCGGAGCTTGCGCCCGACCAGCGGGGGGAGGACGAGCTGATGCCCTTCCCGATCCTGGACGCCTGCTTCTACCTGTTCGCGGGGGAGCGGCTGCTGCCGGCCGAGGTCCGGGAGATCCTGACGGACATGTTCCCGGAGGTGGCGGGGGAGACGCTGGACGCGCACGTCGCCAAGTTCGTCCGGCTCTTCCTGCAGTCGATCTACAAGTGGGTGCAGTCGCCGCTGTCGCTGCACATCGGGAACCTGGACCTGGAGCGGGAGCGGGCGCTGCAGCTGCCGGTGGTGACGACGTCGGAGTGGACGCGGCCGGCGGAGGGGTAGGGAGCTGCCGTCACCTCGAGCGAGGCGAGGGGTCTCCTTCGTAGCTTTTCGGTGTGCGCCGGACGGGTCCGCGAGCGGCCTCCGGTTGCGCCTCGCCCCTCGACGCGTCGCTGGACGGAGGAGATGCCTCGACTTCGCTCGAGG
>CADCWG010000273.1 GCA_902806335.1 uncultured Thermomicrobiales bacterium
GGGCGACGGCGGCGGCGGTGGCGGGGTGGTCGCCCGTGAGCATGACCACGCGGACGCCCGCCTCCCGACACCGGCGCACCGCCTCGGGGACCGCGGGCCTCAAGGGGTCGCTGATGCCCAAAAAACCGAGGGCGACGAGCCCGCGCGGGTCTTCGAGCGCGGCGTCGGGCGGGCCTTCGGCGACCATGAGGACGCGCAGGCCGCGCTCGGCGAGGCGGCGGGCTTCGGCGAGTAGCTCTCCCCTTCCGGCCTCGTCCAGGGGACGCTCCTCGCCGTTGCGGCGCACGCGCTCGCACCGGGGGACGAGCACCTCCGCCCCGCCCTCCGCGCAGAGGCGCCCCCGCACGACGTTGGCGTGGAACCCCCGGGCCGAATCGAACGCAAGCTCGGCGTCGCGCTCCGCCCGCAATTCGTCTGCCAGGCCCGCGTCCCGGGCGGCCTCGGAGACGACGACATCGGTCGGGTCTCTTAGGGCGTCGGAGGCGTCCGGGTGCGGGCCGGCGAGGGCGGCGGTGAGCAGCACGCGGCGGGGGTCGGGTGGCAGCTTGGCGGGGAGGACGATCTCCTCGCCGCCGGCGTCGGCCACCAGGCCCAGGGCGAGGCGCCCCTCCGTTAGGGTTCCGGTCTTGTCGGCGCAGGCCACGTCCACGCGCCCGAGGGCCTCCACGGCCGAGAGGCGCCGCACGAGGGCCCGGCGGTTGGCCAGGCGCCGGGCGACGGCCGCCTCGCCGACCCTGGACAGGAGCGGCAGGCCCTCGGGCACGGCGGCGATTGCGATGCTCGCTCCGGTGGCCAGCTGCTGCGGCAGCGACCGGCCCCGCAGGAGGCCGGAGAGGGTAACGATCGCGCCCCCGCCTGCGATCAGGGGCAGCGCCTGGCGCAGCATGTGGTTCAGCCGCTCGCCCAAAGGGCTCGGCCGCGGCTCGTCGTCGGCCAGCGCGGCGGCGGTCGCGCCCATCCGGGTATCGCGCCCGACGGCGACCACCACGGCGCGTCCGGTGCCGACGACAACGTCGGTTCCCTTCAGGACGACGCGACCCGCGTCGGTGTCCGCGGCGGGAGATTTGGCGACCGGCAGCGACTCCCCGGTCAGGGCCGCCTCGTCCACCTCCAGCCCGTGGGTGACGAGCAGCCGGGCGTCGGCGGCGACCCGATCCCCCGGCGCGAGCAGCAGCACGTCCCCCGGCACGACCTCCTCCGCCGGCACCGTCGAGTCAGCTCCGTCGCGCAAGACGTCCGCGTTAACGGTGCCCATGCGCTCCAACGCCTCGGCGGTCCGGTCGGCCAGGCGTTCCTGCCAAACGCCGGCGGCGGCGTTTGCCACGATCATCGCGCTTATCATGGCCACGTCGCCGGGGGACCCGAGGACGAGCGAGAGGCCCGCGCCGGCCGCGAGGACCCCGGTAAGCGGGGATCGGAGCTGGTCCAGGATCGCGCGCAGCAACCTGTTGTTGGGCGCGGGCGTCGGCTCCGGTCGGCGGCGTTCCGCGGCCCCGGCGCTCGAGAGACCATCCTCCGTGGCATCCAGCGCGCGCAGCACCTCGTCCGTGCCGAGCCGCCCCCAGCGCTCCGGGCGAGGGTCCGCCACCCGCCGGGCGGACGACCGTGGCCGCCCACCGCCGCGGAGCCGCGCCCACCCGGCCGCCAGGGCGCCGAGGGCGGAGATGCTGGTCGGCAAGCCGGAACGTTCTACCCCCGGGCGGGCCCGGAGGCCCCAGACCGCGCCGACGGCGTCGGCGAGCGCCGAGAGCGCGACCGAGTCCCGCACCGCCCTCTCGCGGCGCGCGCCCGCCTCCACGACGGCGGCGACCGCACCGAGGTCGGGGGCCAGCAGGTCGGCGCGGGCGGGCAGGTGGCTCCGGCCGTCCGTAAGACCGATCGCCAGGTCGCAGGCCGCAAACGCCGCCGCGGCGCCCGCGTTGTCCGAGACAAAGGCGACGAGTGCTCCTTCCTCCTGCTTTCGCCGAACGAGGTCCACCGCGCCACCGCGGGAGATCAGCGGCACCTCCGCCCGGCGGGCGACCGCCGCGGACGCCGCGGGGTCTCCTGCGGCGAGCAGCCCGACCTCCACCCCGTGAAGCCGGCAAACCCGGACCATCTCCGCGAGGCCCGGCGCGAGCCGGGGCCGCAGCGCGAGGATGCCGAGGGGCTCCTCGCGCTCGTCGCGCAGCAGCAGCAGGTGGTCGCCCCGGTTCCGGAGGCGCGCGGCGGGCGGCACCGGGTCCCGATCCCCGACGGGCCGGAGCGAGTACCGTACGCCCCCGACCCGAGCGGTGGCGGCCTCACCGTCGAAGGTTCCGTCGGTGGCCGCCGCGGTGGCCGTCCTCCCGAAGGCGTCCCCCCACGGCGATCCGGCCGCGGCGGCGACGGACGCCGCCCGGGCGAGGATCCCGGCGTCGTCAGTATCGGCCAGGGGAAGGACGTCTCCGACCTCGAGGCCCTCGGTCAGCACGCGGGGCCCGTCGAGCAGCAGAACGTCCGGCAGGCGCACGCCCCGCTCCGGGCGCGTACCCACCACCGTCACTCCCGACCGCAGCACCCGCGCGGAAGCCCCCGAACCGGCGGCTTCGGCGCCCACTATGGCCGCGCGGGGGTTGACCAGCAGCAGGGCGTTGAGGGCCCGGGAGGGGGAGCGCGTCAGGAGGGCGGTCGCCGCGGCGTACACCAGCGCGACCCGGCCCACGCCCCGCAGGTACCGATCGTAGAGCGTCGAGGCGACCGGGGCGGTCCGGGGCTCCGGCGTGAACGGCTCGGCGCCGCGCAGCTCCAGCACGAACGGCCCACCGTGGAGCCGCGAGCCGGCGCCGACGACGACGCCCGGCGCGACCGGGGCGGGCAGGCCGTCGCGGGCGGTCGCGGTGCCGGTGCCCTCTATCACCTCCGCGGCGAGCGGGGTCATCTCGCCCGCCTCCAGGCGTACCACCGCCCCCGGATGCGGCGGCGGGGCGT
>CADCWG010000274.1 GCA_902806335.1 uncultured Thermomicrobiales bacterium
AGGTCCTCGGGCGCACCCTCGGCGATGGCGAGCAGGTCGTCGAGCGGGGCGCTGTCGAGGATCTCCGGCTCGACGTTGACGAAGACCGTGAGCGGGGCCAGCAGCCCCTGCTCGACCGCGCCCCGGAAGGCGGCGGCCCGGCAGATCTCGTCCAGCTCGGCCAGCCGGCCCACGGACCGCGCGGCCGCGAAGAGCTGGTCGGGGCGCTGGAGCGGTCCCTCCGGACCGCGGGCGAGGGCCTCGTAGGCGACGACCCGGCCCGTGTCGAGCTCGACGATCGGCTGGAACACGCTGCGCACACCGCCGGGAGCCAGCGCCGCATCGAGCGCGCTCACCGGGAGGTCAGGGAGAACGTCCACGCCGATCCATCGGCCGCGCGGGGCAGTCGGCTGAGCCCGCCGGCGGCGTCCCCTCCTTCCGGGGGAGATTTCAGCCCGGCAGGGTGATCAGCACGACCGCCGCGGCGGCCGCCAGCAGGCCGGCGACCTGGGCGCCGACCAGCCGCTCGCGCAGCACGACCTGGGCGAGCACGACGGTGCTGACCGGGTACAGCGAGGCGAGCACCCCGGTGATCGCCAGCTGCCCGTCGGCCTGGCTCGCGAGCAGGAACAGCGCGTTGGCGGTCATGTCGCCCAGGCCGGAGACCGCGACCAGCGGGAGCGCGGCCCGTCCGACGCGCAGCGACTGCCGGCCGACGAGCGCGACGCCCACCACCAGGGCGACCGAGGCCAGTCGCGCGGTGACCAGCGGGGTGAGCCCGGCGTCGGCCGACGTCCGGTCGATCAGGGCGAAGAACAGCCCGAACATGGCCCCGGCGGCCAGGGCCGGGGCGAGAGCCGCCGGCCGGGCGGCCCGCAGCGCGGACAGGCCGCTCTCGGCCGACACCAGGACGACGGCGAGGAGGGCGAGGGCGATGCCCGCCGCCGCCCAGGGGCCGACGGTGTCGCCGCCGAGCAGGCCGAACAGCACCGGCACTGCGGCGGCCGTGACGGCGGTGACCGGGGCGACGACGCTCATGACGCCACTGGCCAGCGTGCGGAAGAAGACCATGAGGCCGGTGGCGCCCGCGAGCCCCGCCGCCGCACCCCAGCCCAGGTCGGCCGCGGTCACCGGACCACCGAGCCAGGGGAGGAGGGCCACCAGCGCGGTCAGGCCGATGACCTGCGACAAGGCCACCACGCCGAAGACCGACGCCCGCCGGGTGGCCAGCCCGCCCAGGAAGTCCGACGCGCCGTAGACGACGGCCGAGGTCAGCGCGAGCACCACCGCCACGCCGACCTCCTGATCCGGACCCGCACCGGCACGCGCCCGATGCCGTTCTAGCACCCCCTCCCGACCGGACGAGATCTGCACACTCGCCCCCATCAGGGACCTGATGGGGGCGAGTGTGCAGATCTCGTCGGAAGAAGTCGGCGGGGGATGTCGAGAACGCGGGCTCGGCTCCGTCCCCGGGGTGCACGCGGCCAGGATGGGCCGCACGACCTGCAAGGAGAAGACGATGGCCAAGTACCTGCTGCTCAAGCACTACCGCGGCGCGCCCGAGGCGGTCAACGACGTGCCGATGGACCGGTGGACGCCCGACGAGGTCTCCGCCCACATGCAGTTCATGCAGGACTTCGCGAGCCGGCTGGAGAGCACCGGTGAGCTCGTGGACGGGCAGGCGCTGTCGATGGACGGCATGTGGGTCCGCTCGGACGGCGAAGGGCGGCCGCCGGTCACCGACGGCCCGTTCGCCGAGACCAAGGACCTGATCGCCGGCTGGTTCGTGATCGACGTCGAGAGCCAGGAGCGGGCGGTCGAGCTGGCCGGCGAGCTGTCGTCGGCGCCGGGTGCCGGGGGGAAGCCGATCCACGAGTGGCTCGAGGTGCGCCCGTTCCTGGGCGCGCCGGAGACCGTCACGGAGTGACGCTCGTGGACGAGGCCGTGCTGCGGGAGCTCACCCCCAGGGTGATCGGGATCCTCGGCCGCCGCGGAGCCTCCTGGACGGCGGCGGAGGACGCCGTCCAGGAGGCCCTGGTCGAGGCCGTGCGCGCGTGGCCCGACGGCCCGCCGCGGGACCCGCAGGGCTGGCTGGTCACCGTGTCCTGGCGCAAGTTCCTCGACGCCGTCCGCGCCGACACGTCCCGGCGGCGGCGCGAGGTGCTCGTCGACGAGGAGCCGGCGCCCGGACCGGGGCGCGAGGTGGACGACACCCTGCAGCTCTACTTCCTGTGCGCCCACCCGTCGCTGACCCCGGCCTCGGCGGTCGCCCTCACCCTGCGCGCGGTCGGCGGCCTCACCACGCGGCAGGTCGCCGAGGCCTACCTCGTGCCGGAGGCGACCATGGCCCAGCGCATCAGCCGGGCCAAGCGGACGGTCGCCGGGGTGCGGTTCGACCAGCCCGGCGACGTCGGCACGGTGCTGCGGGTGCTCTACCTGATCTTCAACGAGGGCTACTCGGGCGACGTGGACCTGGCGGCGGAGGCGATCCGGCTCACCCGGCAGCTCGCGGCGAAGGTGGACGACGAGGAGGCGGCGGGGCTGCTCGCGCTCATGCTGCTCCACCATGCGCGGCGCCCGGCCCGCACCCGTCCCGACGGCAGCCTCGTGCCGCTGGCCGAGCAGGACCGCGGCAGGTGGGACACCGGGCTGATCACCGAGGGCGTCGAGGTGCTCCAGGCCGCCCTCGCCCGCGACCGGCTGGGGGAGTTCCAGGCGCAGGCCGCCATCGCGGCGCTGCACGCCGACGCACGCGCTGCGCAGGAGACCGACTGGGTGCAGATCGTCGAGTGGTACGACGAGCTGGTGCGGCTCACCGGCAGCCCGGTCGCCCGCCTCAACCGTGCCGTGGCGGTGGGCGAGGCCGACGGCCCGCGGGCCGGCCTGACCGCCCTGGCCGAGCTCGACCCGTCGCTGCCCCGGTACGTCGCGGTCTCGGCCTACCTGCGCGAGCGGGACGGCGACCCGGAC
>CADCWG010000275.1 GCA_902806335.1 uncultured Thermomicrobiales bacterium
GGTCGTTACCCCCGGCCGCGTAGTTCCGGTACGCGTTCTCTCGCCAGCGCCATTGGGAAAGGTTGGCCGACGCCTCGGCCGCGTCGACGAACCCGGCCGCGATCTCGTCGACGTCCCGCGCCCCTTCCTCGACGAGCACCAGACCAGGCGGCAGTTCACGCAAGTCCGGGAGCAGCTGGACCAGGGACGACTGAGCCAATCGCATCGCGAGTTCGACGGGATTGGTTCCAGCGGCAACCGATCCCGGGCGCCCAACTGGGAGCAGTGCCGCCAGAACCAGGCACGCGACCACGACCGGAGCGAGCGGGCGAGGAAGGATCATGGCATGAGCCCCTTGCCCCGTGAGGCGGCCGAACGCAGATGGTTGACGGTAGATTGTGAGCAGTGAGGGCAGACTAGCAAAACTCCACATCGACTACAACGGTTGGCCAGATGCGCCAGACACCGCCTTGGGACAGTATTCACAGGTTGGGCTGCCGTCACTCAGCCGTGCTCGTCTGGTTCGAGGCTCACGGTGAGGGTGGTAGCGTAGGACGATCTGGAACCGGTCGGGCTGGCGCGAGGAGGGTCGTGGGCATGGGCGGCACGACAGACGGACCGACGAACGCGGCAGTCGGGCGGGCCGCCGGAGAGACCTTCTTTTCCCGCAGGGCCGCGATGGCCGCGGGTGGGCTGGTCGGAGCGGGGGCGCTGCTGGCGGCGGTAGCACCGGCGCGCGGGCAGGGCGGCCAGGAGGGCACGCCGGTCGCCACCCCAGCGGGCGGCGACATCGGTGGGCTAGGGCCGCTGATCTACACCTTCGAGGGCGAGGGCGACGGGCGCGCCTACCGGCTGGTCTTCTCGGAGGAGGCTTCCGATGGCCGGCCCGGCCTGGAGGTCTCGGTCTCCGAGGATGGAGACGAAGCCGACCCGCGCACCTTCCTCGGCGACGAGGTCGCGATCGAGCAGACGGCGCTCGGGCGCCTGGTGTCGGTCGAGCTGGAGGCCGACCCGGACCGGCGGACTGTCCGCCTCGGGTTCCTGCCGCCGCGGGTCAACCTCGACCCGGTCGCGGCCGAGACGCCGGTGACCGCCCTCGCGATCGCGGTCGAGGTGCTGGCGTCCGTCGCCGGACCGGACGGGGTCGACGGGGCGATCGAGTCGGCCACCGCGATCCCCCTCTCGGGCACCGCCAGCACCCTCTTCTTCCCGACCGGCGGCTGAGCCGCCTTGGGTCGCCCTGGGTCACCCCGGACCGCCCCTGATCCCCGCGCCGCCCGGCGGGCTGCGCGGTTGACACCGGTCCCCGCCGGGCCGACCATGCCCTCGGACGGCGGCCCCGGCGGGTCCCCGGGTCGGCACGGTCCGCCGAGCCCGCCCGGGTGGTCCCCGCGGACCGGTGGTCGGACCCGTGGAGGGGCCGGTGATCGGACCCGTAGAGGGCCGCAGCCGCTGGGGACCGGGGCCGCCGGCGCCGGCGGGTCGCGCACGATGTCGCGGAGGTGGGTCATGGGCCTCGAGGTCTTCGAGCGGGGAGAACTGCCGCGCTGGGCGCCCGTCCGCCAGAAGCTCGACGCCGAGGAGATCCCGACCGGCGGGGTCGGCGCGGCCGTCGCCGCCGCGCTGGCCCGGCCGGGGGTCGGGTTCGAGGCGGCGATCACGCCGGGGACGCGCGTCGCCCTCACCGCCGGCAGCCGCGGCATCGACCGGATCGCCGAGGTGCTCGCCGCCGTGGTCGCGGAGGTGAAGCGGCTCGGCGGCGAGCCCTTCATCGTGCCCGCGATGGGCAGCCACGCCGGCGCCACCGCCGAGGGCCAGCTCGGCCTGCTCGCCCACTACGGCGTCACCCCCGAGGCCATGGGCTGCCCGATCCGGAGCAGCATGGAGACGGTCCGCCTCGGCGAGGTCGAGGACGGCGTGCCCGTCTGGTTCGACCGGATCGCCTACGAGCAGGCGGACGTCGTCGTCCCGATCGGCCGGGTCAAGCCGCACACCGACTTCCGGGGGCCGATCGAGAGCGGCCTCTGCAAGATGCTGGCGATCGGCCTCGGCAAGCAGAAGGGGGCCGACACCTTCCACGGCCGCGGCTTTGCCGACTTCCACCGCCTGATCCCCACCGTCGCGCGCTACACCCTCGCCCAGGTCGCCATCCCCTTCGGGATCGCGCTGGTCGAGAACGGCTACTCCCGGCTGGCCCTGGTCGAGGCGGTCCCGGCCGCCCGGATCGAGGCCCGCGAGCGCGAGCTGCTCGTGGTCGCCCGGGAGAAGATGGCCGGGCTCCCCGGCGAGGCGATCGACGTCCTGATCGTCGACGAGATCGGCAAGGACATCTCCGGCTCCGGGGCCGACCCGAACGTGATCGGGCGCGACCCGTTCGGGCTGCTCTTCACCCCGGAGCACCCCCCCCGGCCGGCCGTGCAGCGGGTCGTCTTCCGCGACCTGACCGACGCCACCGAGGGCAACGCGACGGGGATCGGGCTCGGCGATGTCGTGCTGCGGCGGGCGGTCGCCAAGATGGACCCGGTCCAGACCTACATGAACAACATCACCTCCAAGAACCCGGCCGGGGCCCGGATCCCGATCACCGCCGACACCGACCGCCAGGCGATCGCCCTCGCGCTGGCGACCTGTGTCCGCGTCCAGCCCGAGACGTCGCGGCTGGCCCGGATCGCCAACACCAAGCGGCTGGAAGATTTCTGGGTCTCCGAGCCCCTCCTCGCCGAGCTGGCCCCGGGCAACGTCGAGGTGCTCGGCGACCCCCGCCCGATCGCCTTCGACGCCGACGGGATGCTCGCCCCGTAGGGGCGCGATTCATCGCGCCCACCCCCGCCCACCCCCGCCCACCTCCGCCCCCCGCCCCCGCCTCCCGCGCGGGTGGGCGCCCACCCGCGCGGGGCGTGGGGTGATCGCCGGTGACGCCCGGTGCCGGCGGGCGCGATGAATCGCGCCCCTACGGGG
>CADCWG010000276.1 GCA_902806335.1 uncultured Thermomicrobiales bacterium
CGGGCCCCTGCCGCCCGCCGGCGGGCTCCACGCGACCGACGGGGGGCGACCCGTCCCCTGCCCGCAGGTGGCGGCGTGAGCCGGTCGCTCTGGCGGTGTCGCAACCCGGCCTGCGCGGTTCCCCACGGGGCGGTCCTCGGACGCCTGACCGCCGACAGGGGCCTGGTCCTCGACCCGGCGGTGGTCGGCTTCCGCGCCTACCTCGACACGCGCCGCGCCGTGGTGGTCTGCCCGGGCTGCGGGACAGGGCGCGACTTCTGCGGCGCCGCCGTCCTTTCGGCTCGCTTCCCTGACAGCTAGGGGGTTTCGGACGGCCGACATTGCCGACCAGACGCATCCCCGCCGGAGCGCTTGCTGGCCCGGGTCTGCTTGACCAATTGTGCCCCGATGCGGGTGCGGTGGTGGACGCGGCGCTCCCGGGCACCGCAGTTCCGAGGCCCGGGTCTCGCTCACCACGAACGAGGCCCTCATCTGATCACCCCCCCTGTTCCCCAGAGGTGGATTGGTTCCGCGCCAGGGACGATGGCTGAACCTTCCATCTGCGATTCATTAGGGGACCCGTTACTGCACTAGGAGCCGCTTCGCGCGGAAGGTGAGCACCCCGACTAGATGCCGCGGTGGTGCTAGCGACACGACCTCCCCATCCAGGTACGGGATCCGGGCCATCCTCCTTATTGCCGGGGGATGAGTAGCCGTCCATCTGGGGCGCGCGGCACCCGGACGCGGCGTGGCCCCTCCCTTACGGCCGGCGCCTTGGCCACGTCCTCCTCTTTCCGCCTTCGCTCGATGATCGCCATCTCTCCCGTGGTTCCGAAGAAGCCCACCCCGTCGTTGACGCATAGCACCCATGCGGTCGTCTCAGCGCCAGCGTCGAGCGGACCCAAGCGAGACCACCACGCGACCAGGTCGCCCTTGACGGCCGGCGCTTCCTGTCGCATCGCCCCGATTGTGCGCATGAAGCTCGGGAAGATGGCCCACGGGACGACGGTGACCTCGACGGGGCTGTCGTCGGGCAGGCGCTGGCCCACGGCTGCGTAGTAGAGCCCCCGAAAGACGAACTCGAGCGACTTGAGCATCCGGTCGGTGCTGAAGTCGACGTCTAACGCACGGCCGACCTCGTTGTCGGCTTCGTCGACCAGGATGACCTCCTCGGCTGCCTGCAGCGCCTTACGCATCCCGTTCCGGGCTCTGACATTGGCGCTGTCGATCATCTTCCCGAGGTGCGCCTCGGCGTCGGGGTGCATGCTGCCGCCGATCTCCAAGTTGCAGTAGTTCCGAAGGTCCCGCTCCCCGCGTGCTTTCTCCTGTTGGCACTCGCTGCAGGAAGGCACGGTCAACATCTGCTCGTCCTTGACGAGGAATAGCGTTTGGGGGACAACGTGGTCGCGCGTGATCGGGCCTTCCTTGCCGCAGTAGACGCAGGTGCCCCGCCGCTGCTCCCCCTTTTGGCGCTTGCCCTGCCGCGAGCCGATCGTCACCTCGGTCATCCGTCCCCCTCCTCTGCCGCGGATGGGAACTCTCGGCTGTAAGCCTCGAGCCAAGCGCCGTACCGCCCGGCGAGGTCGTTATATGCGGCGACCCACTGGTCCTCCTGCGGACGAAGCAGGTGGGCCTCCTTGAGCAACACCATGAGGGAGCACAAGCCCCACTTGAGGCCGAAGGCGCACAGGCGCCGGTCGTAGGTCGGCCCGAACACCCGAAAATCCTCGCGGTCGGAGACCAACTGCATGAGCCCCTCCGCCGAGGGATGGGCGCCGCCGTGGAAGTGAGCGATACCGGCGCCTACCAGATCGGCTGTCCTCCGGTCCTCCGGGTGGGCGTGCGCGAAGGCCGCGTGGATGGTGGACTGCTCCAGCCGTAGGCCCCGTTCCCGGCTGGGTCGGGGACGACCGTCCGGGCCGACCGGCGATTGATCTGGCAGTTGGAAGAAGCGCGGCGCCTCAACGGGTCGTAGGCGGACGAACCCAGCCCTAAGCCAGGCCTCAAGGAGGTTGCGGACGGCGCCGAACGCCAGCCAGTAGTAGCCGGCGGCGAGGAGGTCGAGCGCCGGCTTCGCCGAGGCGCCGGCCAGCCCGAGCAGGTCTGCCCGCAGATTCCGGGCGCGGACGTCTGTGTCCGGCAACTCGCCGCCCCAGTCGAAAACGCCGGTAAACGCCGCCTTGTAGAGGGCGAGCGCCCGCAGCCACAGCTCGAAGCCGTGGGCGTGTTCCCGTGTCGCCGTAAGTCGGTGCCCATGCTCACCTCGCTCGAGGTCGCGGTAGGGCTCCATCCAGCGTCGCTCGGTGAACACCACGGACCGCGGCGTGACCGGGTCGAAGAAGTCGGCGATGTCGGCGAGGTAGGACGGCGCGGCCTCCGGATGCCCAGGCGGCCGTAGAAGCTCTGCCTCGCCAACGCCCAGCGCGGCCGCGAGCCGACGCACGGTGGCCGGCCGCGGCCGGCGTCGCCCGGTCTCGACCTCGTTGATCGTTGTCAGCGCGACGCCCGACCGTTCCGCCAGCTCGCGCTGGGTCAGGTTGCGCTTGGCCCTCCACGCTTCTAGGTTGGGCGGCGCGACGTCCTCGGCCGAGGGTCTTGTCGGCAACTGGTCCACCACTCGTCCCTCCTGGTTCAATACAGGAATTTTACAGGAACAAAAGGGGAACAACCAGCCCGAGTCGGAGTCCGACCGGTTCGCGCTCGGGCTGCTCGGGAGCCGCGCCTTCGCGGCGCGGGGGGGCGTCGCGACGCATGCGGGGGCGTGCCGGCTGATGCCTCCGCTGGCGAAGGCGGCGCCGCGGTGGGCGCGGGCGGTGTCGCCGTTCGCCTAGGGGGCCGCCCGGGCGCTGCTCGCCACGCCGGCCGCCGACTGGGCCGGGGCATCTGCCTTCCGAGGCACTTCAGTCCCCTACGATCCGACAGTCCGAAAGGCGTGCCGT
>CADCWG010000277.1 GCA_902806335.1 uncultured Thermomicrobiales bacterium
CACCCCCGGGGGGCCGGCCGCCCGCCGCTGCCGCCACCCCCGCCGCCGTAGCCGCCGTAGAGCGAACCGGCGTCGAGCACGCGGTCGCCGGTGGAGTGCGCCGCCAGCAGTTCGGCGTTGCGCGCCGCGCGGCGCACTGCCCGGCAGGCCGGGCAGCGCGTCGGCACCGGCAGACCGCGCTCCCGGTAGTAGGTCTGCTCGGCGGCGGTGACGGCGTAGCTCCCGCCGCACTCGACGCAGGTCGCGTCGAGCGCGGCGGGCTGGGGGTTCAGGGCCATCGGGTCCTCATCGGCGACACGGGAGACCCGGCCGACGGGATCGCTTAGGCGGCCACCTCGTAGCCGGCCTCGACGATGCCCGCGCGGAGTTGGGCCGGGTTGGCGGTGCCGTCGTGGTGGACGGTGACGACCTTGGTCTGGAGGTCGACCGCGACGTCCTGGACGCCGGGCAACGGGCTGAGCTCGTCGGTGATCGCGCGGACGCAGTGCTCGCAGCTGACTTCCGGCACGTTGAAGGTTTCCTGGGCCATCTCGGTCTCCTCGTTCGGTACCGCGCCGCCACCCTGGGGCACGGGGGCTTCCTATCCAAACGGAAGTGTAGCCCAACGCGGGGTCGCGGTGGGAGTCCGAGGGGTAGTTCCACTCCCCGCCGCCGGCGGCGGGGAGTGGCGCCGGCTGGCCGTGTCGCCCCTCCGCACGACGCGCGGGGATCCTCTCAGCGGCGATCGGGAGCCAGGACGCGCCCCCGTTGCCCGGCCCGAACGCGGCCGTCGGCGTCTCCTTAGCGAAGGGCGCCGTCGTCGGCCGCGTCCAGGCCGACCTCGTAGATCCGCCGGACGATCTCCTCGATCGCCGGCTCCTCGATCGCCACGTCCCGCACCCGATGGCGCGCGGCGACCGCGGCGATCAGGTCGGCGGCCGAGACGACCCGGCGGTCGAACCGCACCCAGTGCCGCCGCCCCTCGGCGCGGACCTCCTCCGCCCCCGCCACCCCGAGCGCCAGCGACGCCGCCCCCCGGTGCCCCTCCGACTGGCCCGCGCTCCCCCCGTCGCCCGCGGTGGCGGTGGCGTCGTCGGGGTCCAGGTCGACCACCAGCGTGCGGTGCGTCCCGTAGCGCTCCCGGATCTCGGCGACCCCGCCGTCGTAGAGGAGCCGGCCGCGGTCGATGATCACCAGCCGCCGGCAGAGGTGCTCGACGTCGGCCAGGTCGTGCGTGGTCAGCAGCACCGTCACCCCGCGCTCGCGGTTCGCCTCGGCGAGGAAGTCGCGCACCTTCGCCTTCGCGACGACGTCGAGCCCGATCGTCGGCTCGTCGAGGTAGAGGATGGGCGGGTCGTGGAGCAGCGCCGCCGCGAGGTCGCCGCGCATCCGCTGGCCGAGGGAGAGCTGGCGCACGGGGGTGTCGAGGAACGGGTCGAGGTCGAGCAGCTCGCGGAAGGCCGCCAGGTTGGCCCCGAAGCGGTCGGCCGGGACCCGGTAGACGTGACGCAGCAGCTGGAGCGACTCGACCAGCGGCAGGTCCCACCAGAGCTGCGTGCGCTGGCCGAAGACGACCCCGATCCGACGCGCGAGCAGCTTGCGCTGCCGCCACGGCACCAGCCCGTCGACGGTCGCCTCGCCGGCCGACGGCACCAGGATCCCGGTCAGCATCTTGATCGTGGTCGACTTGCCGGCGCCGTTCGGCCCGATGTAGCCGACGACCTCGCCCCGGCCGACCGCGAGCGAGACACCGTCGACCGCCCGCACCTCCCGCCCGCCGCGGTCGACCAGCCCCCGGAGGGCGCCGAGCGCCCCGCCCCGGTGCCGCGCGACCCAGAAGGTCTTGCTCAGCCCCTCGGCGCGGATGATCGGGTCCGGGGGGGTGGGAGGACGACGGCCCCCTCCCCCGGCCTCGGGGGAGGGGAGGACGATGCCGCCCGGACGGTCTCCGGCGCTCATGTGCCGGTGCTCCGGTAGTGGCGGACGCCGGTGCGCCAGGCGAGGCCGGCGACGGCGGCGAACGCGAGGGCGGCGAGGGGGGCGACGAAGCGGGTCCAGACCGGAAGCCCGAGGGGGTCCGGCTTGGCGAGGAGGTAGAGGGCGGGGGCGTAGACCACGAAACCGAGCGGCACCACGAACAGGAAGAGCCGGCGCAGCCAGGCCTCGAAGATGTGGATCGGGTAGACCGCGACGACCGAGCCGCCGTAGGTGAACGCGTTGACCACCTCGGTCGCCTGGGTGGTCCAGAAGCAGAGCGTCGCCTCGAGCGCGAAGAGCGCAATGAAGAGGACGGCTGCGCTGGCGACCACCACCGGCAGGTAGAGCGCCCGCCCGAGGTCCCAGGGCACGTCGCCGATCGCCGCCGCGACGCCGAACGCGCCCAGACCCTGGATCACCCCGCCCAGGCGGCGGAGCTGGACATCGGCGGCGAGCACCTGGAGGAGGCTGCTCGCCGGCCGGGTCAGCACCCGGTCGAACTCGCCTCGCCCGACCTGCTGGCCGAAGGTCGCGAACCCGCCCGCGACCGTGTGGGCGAGCCCGAACGAGACCGAGCTGATCCCGTAGAGGAAGGCGACGTCGCCCGCCCGCCAGCCCCCGAGGTCGTCGAAGCGGCGGAAGAAGAGCAGCACCGCGACGAACTCGACGACGTGGATTGCGGCGTTGCCGATCACCTGCATCCAGAAGGAGGCGCGGTACTGCATCTGCCCGCGCACCCGTGCCCCGGCGAGCCGCCCGTAGAGCCGCAGCTCGGCGGCCCACTCCGCCACCGCCGCCCGGGCGCCACCCAGGAGCCCGGTCCGGCCGTCACCCGCGCGCGCCGTCCCGGCCGGCGCCGCGCCCCGGTCAGCCACCCTGGACCACCAGGCGGCGGACGGCCATCCGCAGCA
>CADCWG010000278.1 GCA_902806335.1 uncultured Thermomicrobiales bacterium
CGGGTTCCTGCACTTGGTCCCGCTCGACGACCTGCTCCGCCTCCGGAACCCGCTCCAGAGCGACCGCGCCCTGCTCCGGCCGACGCTGCTGCCGTCGCTGCTCTCGGTGGTCGCCGAGAACCTCAAGCACGAGCCGGCGGTGCGGATGCATGAGGTCGCACGGGTCTACCTCCCCCGCGGTCGCGGCGAGCTGCCCCGAGAAGCTAACGTAGTCGCCCTGGTGATGGCCGGGGAGCGGGAGCGCTTCGACCGCTTTGCCGTCCCGGGGCCACTCGACCTCTTCGACCTCAAGGGCGCCGTCGAGGCGCTCCTCGGCTATCTCGGCGCCGAGGGTGCGACGTTCGCCCGGCCGGCGACACCCGTATCCGGCCTCCACCCGGGGCGGACCGTCGAGGTCTCGCTCGACGGGGCCCGGGTGGGTCTGCTCGGTGAGCTCCGACCGGACGTGGCCGCGGCGGTGGGGTTCGAGACGGTCCGGGTGGCCGTCGCCGAGATCGACCTCGACGCGCTGCTTCCGGCCGCCCGGGTCGTCCGCCGCGACGCGACGGTGCCCCGGTTCCTGCCGGTCGACCAGGACTTCGCGGTCGTGGTTGCGGAAGAGACGCCGGCCGCCGAGGTGGAGCGGGCCCTGCGCTCGGGCGCGGGGGCACTCGCGACCGGCGTGGCGCTCTTCGACGTGTTCCGCGGCGAGCAGCTCGGTCCTGGCAAGAAGTCGCTGGCGTACCGCGTGACCTTCACCGCCCCCGACCGCGCCCTGACCGACGCCGAACTGGCCAAGACCCGGTCGCGGATCGAGAAGGTGCTCAGCCAACGGGTCGCCGGGTCGCTCCGGGGATAGGCCCACAGAGGCGGACGAGGATCCGCCGCGGCCGTGCATGGCGCGGATCGCCGCCTTGGCGAGGTCCCGACGCCCCGTGAGCCCGCGAAAGCCACCACAGACGACCGGGTCTTAGGGCGAGAGGACCGAGCCAATGAGCACGACGGGCGTATCTGAGGACATCGGCGCGGCGGTCCCCGTTCGGATCGTCCATGATCTTGACGAGGTGCGGCGGCGTCTGACGCGGCGGGCCGGGTTCGAAGGGGCCCGCCTCTCCGCCCGGATGGCCGAGGGCGTCCGACGGGTCTTCGGCGACGACCTCTCGGCCGAGCAGGTGGTGGACCGGATTCTGGCCGAGGTCCGCGCCGAGGGAGACGCGGCCGTTCTCAGCTACACCGCCGCGCTCGACGGCGCCGCGCTTACCGCGGACGAGATCGAGATCCCCGGAGCGGCGTGGGACGCTGCGCTGGCGGGTCTCGACCCGACCCTTCGCGACGCGATGGCCACGGCCGCTGACTCCATCGAGGCCTTCCACCGGAAGCAGTTGCGGACCTCGTGGTTGGACTACTCCGACGAGGGCACCCTCGGCCAGATACTGCGCCCGCTCGAGCGGATCGGGATCTACACGCCCACCAGCACGGCGGCCTACCCCTCGACCCTGCTGATGACCGCCATCCCGGCGCGGGTGGCCGGCGTCGAGGAGATCATCGTCTGCGCTCCGCCGTCGGGCGGTGCCGTCTCGCCGCTGGTGCTCGCCGCCGCCCGGATCGCCGGCGTCGACCGGCTGTTCCAGGTCGGCGGCGCGCAGGCGATCGGCGCGATGGCGTTCGGGACGGAGACCGTCCCGCGGGTCGACAAGATCCACGGGCCGGGCAACATCTTCGTCGTGCTCGCGAAGCGCCGCGTCTTCGGAGCGGTCGCGATCGACTCGCTGGCCGGGATGACCGAGACCCTGCTCGTGGCCGACTCGTCGGCGGATCCGGGTCTGATCGCGGCCGACATGCTAGCGCAGGCCGAGCACGACCCGATGGCGAGCGCGATCTTGCTCGCGACCGACGCAGCCCTCGCCGCGTCGGTCGTCGGTGCGCTCGGCGAGCAGTTGGCCGACCTCCCCCGGACCGCCATCGCGGCCGAGTCGCTCGCCGCCAACGGCCTCGTGGCGGTCGTCCCCGACGTGCCGACCGCCCTCGACCTTGCGAATGCCTACGCGCCGGAGCACCTCTGCTTGCTCCTCGCCGACCCCTGGGCGGCCGTCCCGATGGTGCGCCACGCCGGCGGCGTCTTCGTCGGCGAGCACAGCCCGGAGGTCCTCGGCGACTACGCGGCCGGTCCGAGCCACGTCATGCCGACCGGCGCCACCGCCCGCTTCTCCTCCCCCGTCCACGTCGGCGACTTCACCAAGGTGATCAGTGTCGTTGCCGCGAACCGACGCGCCGTCGCGAGGCTCGGCCCGGCGAGCGCCACCCTTGCGCGAGCGGAGGGCCTGGTCGGCCACGCCCGGGCAATCGAGCGACGGCTCGCGCCGAGCAGTGGGGAACCGGGGATCATGCCGACGGCGGGGGACCAATGACCCTCCCCAGGATCCATCACGTCCAGGTGGCGATCCCGGCCGGGGGCGAGGACGCGGCCCGCACGTTCTTCGGCGAGATCCTCGGGCTGCGGGAGGTCGAGAAGCCGACCGCGCTGCGCGCCCGCGGCGGGGTTTGGTTCGAGACTGGCAACCTCCAGCTCCACCTCGGGGTCGACCCGGCATTCCGGCCGGCGACCAAGGCCCACGTCGCGCTCGAAGTCCAGTGCCTGAACGCGCTCCGCGACCGGCTCATCGACGCTGGCCACCGGGTTCAGGAGGACGTGCCCCTCGACGGGTTCGACCGCCTCCACGTCGACGACCCCTTCGGCAACCGGACGGAACTGGTCGAAGCGCGGTGACCGGCTGGTCGAGGCGCGGTGACCGCCTGGTAGCAACGTCGTACCCGCCCGCCGGGACCGGCCGCCGCGAGCAGCGGCGGTCCCCCCGCTGCTCGCGGCGGCCCGTTGCACCC